>JAFTUP010000010.1 GCA_017466205.1 Clostridia bacterium | reverse complement strand
TATAATCAGCGTCGCAGACCCTACAATTCCGAATTACGCATTACGAATTTCGAATTATCCCGATAAACTCCAATTTATCAAATAAACAACGGAGGGTGATTGCATTCACTCTCCGTTGTTGCTTATATACCAAAACTAATATGAACTCCATTGTTATTTGACTGTACTAAAATTGCATTAATGATCAATACAACTGCTATTACAGGCACAGGATCAATATCATCCGTAATTTCAATTGAATATGAATTATTACCGTTTTCATCATAAATTGTGAATTTATCTTTCCAAGAGAAAACCTTTTGTTTCATATATAGCTTTATTTAACATCACAACCCAAAAAGTTTTTATCTGGTTGAAACCTTTTCTTTTTCCTCTAAACTATTTATATTGTTTTTACCTATGTGGTTATATGGTCTGATGCGAAGTCCGATATACACGAGAAGTCCGCCGATTACGTTACAGAGTGTATCTTCCATTGTATCGATAACAGCGTATCGCATAGGATCGAGCTCAGGAATAATATTAGGAGTAGCAAGATGCGGGTTGTTATAAATTATCGCTGCTTCTTCAGCAAGTGCTTTTGACCAGTGTTGTGAGTCGCCACCTGCAATTTGGTCAAAGGTGAATTCAAATACTTCCCAACCTGTACATCCTATAAATGAAACACCGAGAGCACATAGAAGTGCAATATTTATATGCACATATTTTTTATCTCGTTTTTGAATACAGGTTACAAGCTCATAACCCATAATAACAGCAAAGCCACCTAATATTGTATGAAGAATTATGTCCCATGAGTTTATACTGTAATACCAATTAAGGTACGCTCCACCGAAGGATGCGCCCCAAACAAGTGGAGAAAGTATATCCTGAATATATGTAGGGAAGTAACGTGGCCATCTTTTTCGTGAAAAAAGTTGACCGATTTCCCATATAAACATTGCACAAAGATTCGCACCTGTCTGCAATACCTGTTGAATATCAGGCTCGTTTTTTACAATACCTAACCCAAAAGCTGAGTCGAGCATTGCGACAATCATAGAAATTCTTAATATCCACCAAAAAACGAGTTCCCATTTTTTCGGAATAGTTACAAGTCGTTTAAAATAGTTCTGTATTTTCTCTTTCACAAAATCATCCTTTAATTATAGTGATTTCCCATCTTTATCAAACAATGGTAATTTCTCAAGATAAATAATATCATCACGCTTTGCAGCATCACCCTCTGCTAAAATAAACATCTTTCCGCAGACAATTCCGCCTGCATCATTGACAAGCTTTTCAACTGCTGCGAGGGATTGTCCTAAAGATATAACATCATCAACAATAAGGATTTTTTTACCTTTCATAAGCTCTGCATCTGCCAGATCAAGATAAAGCTTTTGCTCACCCTCAGTTGTAATTGAATTGACTGTTGACTCAAAAACACCTGTCATATACAGCTTTGGCTTTTTACGAGCAACAAAATATTTCTCGTTTCCCTGAAGTCTTGCCATTTCGTGAGCCAGTGGAATACCTTTAGCCTCTGCTGTGATTATGTAGTCATAGTCAGGGGCTTTCTTCAATAATTCTTCTGCACAGGCAGTAGTAAGTTCAGGGTCACCAAAAATTACAAAGCCCGCAATCTGAAGCTCATCATTAAGCGGACAGATTGGTAAGCTTCTTGTTTTTCCTGCTACATTTATTGTGTAAAACATAATGATTTTCCTTTCACAAAACAGAAAACGGTGGACGACCCATCCACCGTTCCTCATTTTTTTAATTTTTTAAGCCAATGCTCTGCCAAGCCATATCTCAGCAATATCAAGAGCAGCGTAAAGGCCTTTTTTCTCACTTGATTTAACAATTCTCTCACGTGGGCTAACATCAGGGTCAGTATTAAGCAACTGAATTGAAACCTTTGAAGCCACTTCAACATCATTAACAGGCTTTGTTGCGAGAATCTGCATCATAATAACATATTTCTCGTTGGGATAGCCGTAATAGATAGTGTTTCCGTTTCTAACCAATGGCTTGCCTTTATAAGTGAGGAATTTTGCGTTTTCCTTTGCCAAAGTCAACACCTCTTATTTCTTTGAATTTTTAAGATAATCCTTAACAAGGTCCTGCAAAAGCTCATCTCTGTCAAGACGACGGATAAGACTTCTTGCGTTATTATGAGTAGTGATATAGGTAGGATCCTCACTGAGAATATAACCGACAATCTGATTAATCGGGTTGTAGCCCTTTTCTACCAAAGCATCATAAACTGCTACAAGAACCTGACGGGTAGTTTCCTCACGCTCATCCTTTAATGAAAACTGTATTGTCTTGTTAGGGTCAAGCATTCTGCCACCTCCAAATATTTAATCCTAATTATTATATACTGTTTTTCGTTAAAAAACAATAGTTTATTTATTTTTTTATAAGTTTTTCCACATCAGAAAGCTTAATTCTCTTTGATGCAATAAAGGTTTTTCTCTTTTGTCTGCCTTTATCTGTCTTGTAAACACCCTCATCCTTTTCCTCAGGTGAGAAAATTCCGTAGGATGCCGTTACAATTGTGCCATCGTCAAGCACAACATTACCGCAGTAGCCTGTATCAGCATTTGCAACGATTGACGGAGCAGTTTGCTTTGGCAAATATGTATGAGCAATCTTGATACGATACTGTCCCTCAGTTCTGTTTTTAAGGTCATCATAAGTACCTACCCAAGCAACCCAGCCCTCTGAATACCACTTTGCTTGGCCACCAAGCTTTTTCATAGCCCTGACACGCTTTTTATCACGCTCAATTGAACGGAATGTGATGAAAAGTCTGCCGTCATCAGTATATTCAGCCTTATGTCGCTCACCATTCAGTGCAAAAGGTGCTTCCACAGGTCTTGACCAGGTTTTTCCCTCATCCTTTGAAAAAATGAGAAGAGTTGTACAAGTCTTTTTGTTACATCTGGCAATTAAGCAAAGCTCATCACCCTTACCTTGTTCGGAACGGATACACTCAACCTCACAAATGCCTGCGTAAGTTTCAATATCACGATACTTTTCAAGATATTTTTCAGGTTTTGACCAATTATAGTCACCGTTTTCATCAAAGGTAAGAATGGTTTTATAGTTCACAAATTCGCTGTCGTGAAAAATTCCCATCCACTTGTCAACAAATTCGCCGTTTTCCTTGAGTCTGGTAAGCGAAGCCATTGCTACGATAGGAATAAGAGGCATTTCGCTGTCATTGTCCCAAACTCGTTTGAATTCAGTCCAGGTCCTGCCTTCGTCAAGTGAAATCGAACTGTTGAAGCCACCGGGTGTTGACATATTAGGCCACTTTGAGTTGGCAGAAATAAGAATCAGCTTTTCTTCACCGTTTATGAATTGCAAACGATAAACAGTAGGAGTTTCAAGGGACTTTTCCCAGGATGCAGGTGGATTTTCGATTTCCTTATCATAGGAAACACCACCGTTGTCGCTGATTTTTGAGATTATTGCACCCTTGCCGTGTCCTTTAGGATAAAATGTGAGAATATCACCGTTGTTGAGAAGAACAGAGTCAGGATGTCCTAAATACCCTGCGTGGTCATCAACGATTGAATAGTTGTAAAGATACTTCAATTCTTCAGGTGTGTTTTCAGGCATAACACTCAAATCAACCATAGGAATTGTGTAATATCCGTATTTTTTAGGAAAAGGTTTTTTTGAAAATAACATAATCTTATTTATTGAAATTCTTTAATCTTTCACTTGCAAGCCAAGCTGCACCAAGCATACCTGCCTTATTTCGAAGCTCTGCTTTAACGATTTTTACGTGTCTGTAATTATCCTCAAGCTGTACATCAACCTTTTTACGAATATCCTCAATGAGCATATCCTCTGACATAATTCCGCCGCCAAGAACAATAAGAGACGGATTAAAGATATAACAAAGGTTACGGAGCCCAAGTGCGATTTCATCCTCCCAATTATTGATTTCTTCTATAATAATCGGATTTTTAAGGTTTTCAGGTTCAAAGATTTCACGACCGTTCATAGGCTTTCCCATACGTTCTGAAACTGCTATTGTGAAAACACGGCAAGCAGCATAAGCCTCATAACAGCCGATTCGACCGCAGGTGCAAGGTCTTCCGTCTTTGTGAGTTGCCATGTGACCGAATTCACCACCGGCATATTTTGAACCGCGATAAACATCACCATTAATATAGATGCATCCGCCAACACCTGTACCGTAAGTAAGACAGAGAAAGTTACTTTCTCCGCGAGCAGCACCAAAATGTGCTTCACCGATAGCTGCACAGTTAACGTCATTATCTACTGCTACAGGAACATTGAATTCCTTTTCAAATGTTCCTCGAAGGTCAGAGTGGTTGTAGTTAGGGATATTACCTACACCGTCGTTGATAATACCTGTAATAAAGTCAACCTGACCTGCAGTTGAAATGCCTATCGCATCGTACTGACCTTCATATTCCTTAAGCTTTGCTTCCATAGCGCGAAGCACCATGTTGTCAGTATCCTTATATGTGTTTGTAGGAAATTCCTCTGAAAAAATAATGTTGAAATTTTCGTCAACAAGACCGAATTTGATGGCAGTACCGCCAACATCAAAGCAAATATACTTCATGTGTATTCTCCTTTATTGTATATATAAATACATTATATAGTATTTTCAAGAACATTACAATACGAAAAAACAAAAAAATGGAAAATCGAAAGCGTAAGGTGAAAAACAAAAATAGATCATTTGCCAATTTATGGTGATTATACAGAAAAAATTATAGTTTTTGCAAAATGCTTAAAATTTTATATTTTTTTTGTACAATATGTTAAATTTTCAAATTACTCTTGTATATTTCATTAAAATAGTATAAAATATACATTAATGTGAAAAAGTATGTTGATTATTATATGCTTTTTTCACTTAAAATGTAAAAAAGTTCGAAAAGGTGGTTTTTCCCATGGAAAACAACAACAAAACTCAGGCAGAGCTTTATCGCGAGGAGCGAAAGGAAAGACTTGCTAAAGAGGCTGCAAAAAAAGCAAAGAGAAGTCCTAAGAGTATTAAGGCTACCAAAACAGTTAAAAAGGTAATTTCAATTGTTCTTGCAGTTGTTATTGCTTTAGGTGCAGTTGCAGGTGTGCTTAATTTCTTTGATGTTCCGCAGAAGACAGTTAAGATTTCTATTGACGGTATCAAGAGTAAGATTTCACTTGCTGAAATCAACTACTTTTATTTCCAGACATGGTCACAGTCATACAGCAATACTGTTCAGTATGAGCAGTACGGTATGTCAACAGGATTTGACTATACAAAGACTCCTGACCAGCAGGCTTATACAGAAGAGCACGTTGAATATGCAGGCGTTACTCTTGAGGAATTAGGTGTTGAGAATCCTACATGGCAGGATGTATTTACATATTCTGCTGTTACTCAGCTTGTTTACATCAAGTACGGTGCTGAAAAGGCTAAGGAAATTGATCTCAAAATCACTGAGGAAGAAGAAAAGCAGATTGAAGAGCAGTTCACAGAAATCCGTGAAACAGCTAAAAGCAACGACTATTCTCTTAACAGATGGCTTCGTTTACAGTTAGGCTACGG
>JAFTUP010000080.1 GCA_017466205.1 Clostridia bacterium | reverse complement strand
TTGGAAATATAGATTTATCTTTCAAGGCTTTTACCATATCGCTTTGCCCGGAATTGGCAAAGGCACAGTTATATTCGCATAAGTGGCAGCCAAGACACCACTTTTCATTTGCATATACACGTTTCATTTTTATCACTCTCCTGCATGAGAAATGCCAAGGATAGAAAGCTCTTTATCGGTAAGACCGACACCGCGAAGCATCAATCTGTTTCCACGGAGCGATTCAATTGAGTTGATACCCATACCGCCCATAAGCTCTTTAATCTCGTGTCTCCAAGCATTCATCAAATTTATTAAGCGTTCGCTTCCCATATCAGGGTTAAGTCTTTTTACAAGCTCAGGTCTTTGTGTTGCGATACCCCAATTACACTTGCCGGTCTGACAGGTACGGCAAAGATGACATCCGAGAGCAAGGAGCGCCGCCGTAGCAATATAGCAAGCATCTGCTCCCAATGCTATCGCCTTAACAACATCTGCCGCACTGCGGATAGAACCGCCTACAACTAAAGAGACATTGTTTCTGATACCCTCATCACGAAGCCTTTGGTCAACAGATGCAAGTGCAAGCTCAATCGGGATGCCAACATTGTCACGGATGCGAGTCGGAGCGGCACCTGTGCCGCCACGAAAACCATCTATTGCAATAATATCAGCACCGCTTCGTGCGATACCGCTTGCAATAGCGGCAATATTATGAACTGCCGCAACTTTTACAATAATCGGCTTTTTGTATTCTGTTGCCTCTTTAAGAGAGAATACAAGTTGCCTTAAATCCTCGATAGAGTAGATATCGTGATGCGGAGCGGGAGAAATAGCATCACTGCCTTCAGGAATCATTCTTGTCCTTGATACATCTCCGACAATTTTTGCTCCCGGCAGATGTCCGCCGATACCCGGCTTTGCACCTTGTCCCATCTTAATTTCAACGGCTGCACCTGCCTCTAAGTAATCCTTGTGAACACCGAAACGACCGGAGGCTACCTGAACAATTGTATTTTCTCCGTAACAATAGAAATCCTCGTGCAAACCGCCCTCTCCTGTGTTATATAAAATACCAAGCTCGGTAGCGGCTCTTGCCAAAGATTCATGTGCGTTATAGCTGATAGAACCGTAGCTCATTGCGGAGAACATAACCGGCATTGAAAGCTCAAGCTGAGGAGGTAACTCGCACTTTAACTTCCCGTTTTCATCTCGCTGAATCTTTTCGGGCTTTTTGCCAAGGAAAACACGGGTTTCCATTGGTTCACGGAGCGGATCAATAGGAGGGTTTGTTACCTGGGATGCGTTAATCAGGATTTTATCCCAATATACCGGAAGTGGTTTGGGATTACCCATAGATGAAAGCAGAACACCGCCGCTTGAAGCCTGCTTATATATTTCTTTAATGGTATCATTCTGCCAGTTTGCATTTTCACGAAGTGTGCAGTCGCTTTTAACAATTTTTAACGCTCTTGTAGGGCAAAGAGAAACACAACGCTGACAGTTTACACATTTGGTTTCGTCACTTATGAGCATTTTGTTTTCTTCATCGTATGTATGTACTTCATTTGCACATTGTCTTTCACAGACACGGCAGCCGATACAGCGATTCTGATTTCTTATAACTTCAAATTCAGGATAGATAAATTCTACGCTCATAACTTAACACCTTCCTCCATTTTGATGATAACAGGTTCTCCGCCAGCAGGTGCCCAAATGTTTTCAGCATCAGGTTCCATTACACGGATAGCGGCTTCTTCGCTTGCAATAAATACTTTGTCGTCTTTTTCACCGACTACCATACTGCGGAGTTTCAAGCGGTCATTAAGAGCCATAAGTCCTCCGTTAAAACCAAACACAATAGAAAACGGTCCTGTAATCAGGAGACTCGGAAACAGTGTACGAAGATAAATGTGTTTTTCTTTATCCTCAAAATCTGTCTTATTTTCTATAGTGCTCCAGAATGGTGCAGCAATAACACTTGCGGCTTCGCCAAGTGATAGCCCTTGTCTGCGGAGCAGATAATCCATTATATATGTAATAACCTCTGTATCGGTCTGGAGTGTACACTTGTATCCAAACATTTCTATAAAACGGCGGTTAGCATCATAGGATGATATTTCACCATTATGTACTATTGAATAATCAAGAAGTGTAAACGGATGAGCACCGCCCCACCAACCGGGAGTATTGGTAGGATAACGACCGTGTGCTGTCCACGAATAGCCTTCGTATTCATCAAGCTTATAAAACACACCGACATCCTCCGGAAAACCTACCGCCTTGAATGTTCCCATATTTTTACCGCTTGAAAATACGTATGCTCCGGGCATTTCTGTATTTATTTTCATTACAGTTCTTGCAACGAACTCGTTTTCATCAAGCTGCATGGAGAGAAGTACAGATTTTAATGGTGCTACAAAATATCTCCATATAACAGGTTCGTCCGTAATTTGGGGGATTTTCCGTGTAGGGAGAATTTCGGATTTGACAATTTCAAATCTTTCCTTTAAAAAATTTTCACAGTCCTTTCGGGTGGTGCGGTCATTAAAGAAAAAGTGAAGCGCGTAAAACTCTTTATATTCGGGGTATATGCCATAAGCGGCAAAACCACCGCCGAGACCGTTGCTGCGGTCATGCATAGGCTTCATAGCTTCTATTATTTTTTCACCCGTCATGCGATTTCCTTCTTTAGATATAACTGCAGCAATTGCACATCCGGAAGGGATTCGTACCTGACCTTCTGTGTTCATAGGTCCACGTCCTTTCATGCAAATAATAAAACGAATAAATAAACAAAAAAAGACGTCACTCACTTAGAAGAAAATTTTTCTAAATGAATGAACGTCTTTGCTCATTTGCAACCATTATATACTAAAATTTCAAATTTGTCAAGAGAAAAACGCAAATTTACCAAATATCTGAAAGTTTTTTAGTAAAAAATTCAAAAAAAGGGTTGACAAATAAAAAAATTGGGTGTATAATGTGTGCAGTTGAAGGCAAAGGCGTCTTCGAGATTCGGTTCTCGAGGACGCTTCTTTTGTTTTAACAATATAATATGAGTTTGTGGAGATAAGGCAATGGCGTCTTTAAGAGTATTTCTATACTCTTGGAGGCGCTTTTTTTCTTTTCGCTGCTAAAGGAGGAACAAAAAATGTCGTATGTAGATGAAGTAATCGAAAGGGTTGAAAGAGAAAATCCTAATGAACCGGAATTCCATCAGGCGGTTCGTGAAGTTCTTGACTCAATCAGACCTGTTGTTGACGCAAATGAGGCAGCGTATAGAAGAGATGCACTGCTTGAAAGACTCGTTAATCCCGAAAGACAAATCAAATTCAGGGTACCGTGGATTGATGATAAGGGTGATGTTCAGGTTAATACCGGATACCGTGTACAGTTTAACAGTGCAATCGGTCCATACAAAGGCGGCTTGAGACTTCATCCGTCAGTTAATATCGGAATCATTAAGTTCTTAGGATTTGAGCAGATTTTCAAAAATTCACTTACAGGGCTTCCGATTGGCGGCGGTAAGGGAGGCAGTGATTTCAATCCCAAGGGAAAATCTGACAGAGAGATTATGGCATTTTGCCAAAGCTTTATGAGTGAGCTTTGTAAATATATCGGTGCTGATACTGATGTTCCTGCCGGAGATATTGGTACAGGTGCAAGAGAAATCGGATATATGTTCGGACAGTATAAAAAGCTCAGAGGCTTGTTTGAAGGCGTTCTTACAGGAAAAGGTCTTTCATATGGCGGTTCACTTGCGAGAACAGAAGCAACCGGTTA
>JAFTUP010000079.1 GCA_017466205.1 Clostridia bacterium | reverse complement strand
TTCTGTTTTTATGATTTGGGCAGGATTGAGGTTGCTGTTTAAATGAATTATATCGTATCCGTTGTTGCAGGTTTTTTATCAGGTTTAATCGGGTCAATGGGCTTTGGTGGTGGAGGAATTTTAATAATATATCTTGTGATTTTCGCTAATACACCCCAGATTGTCGCTCAAGGTATAAATTTAATTTTTTTCATTCCCTGTGCTTTACTTGCAACAATAATATATTCTATAAAAAAACAAATAAAATTTAAGGTTATTTTGCCTGTTATTCTTGGTGGAATAATAGGTGTTCTTTTTGCAAGTTATTTCTTGAGTTTTATTAAATCTGAGTGGCTGTCAAAAGCTTTTGCAATCTTTTTGATTCTTATGGGATTAGCTACAGTTATAAAGGTTAAAATTAAGAAGAAATCAATGTAGATTTCTCGACAAAAAAAGGCAATTTTTGATGCCGTTTTTCGTTATTCCTACAAAAATTATTTTTATTATTTCTTTTCTATTGATAATACTACATTTATAATGTATAATTATCACAATACATTAAATTGGGAAATTTTGTATTTTATGTATTAATTACTTGTGTTTGGAGGCAAAAAACAATGAAAGTACAGTTTACAGAAACCGTATTAAGAGATGCCAACCAGTCACTTATTGCTACAAGAATGCCGTTCGCAGATTTTGAACCAATTCTTGAAAAGCTTAATAAGGCGGGTTATTATTCTCTTGAGTGCTGGGGCGGTGCTACATTCGACTCATGTCTTCGTTACCTTAATGAAGACCCATGGGTAAGACTCAGAAGAATCAAAGAAAAGTGTCCTGATACTAAGCTTCAGATGCTTCTTCGTGGTCAGAATCTTCTCGGTTACAAGCACTATCCGGATGATGTTGTAAGAATGTTCATTAAAAAGAGTATTGAAAACGGTATTGATGTTATCAGAATTTTCGATGCACTTAACGACGTTCGTAACATTCAGGTAGCAGTTGATGAAACAATTAAAAACGGTGCAATTGCATCAGGTGCTATTTCTTATACAACAAGCCCTGTTCATACACTTGAGAACTATGTGGCTCTTTGTAAAGAAATGAAAGAGATGGGTTGCGGGACAATCTGCATTAAAGATATGGCAGGTGTTATGACTCCTGTTGAAGCAAAAGACCTTGTTGGTGCTATTAAGGATGCAATGCCTGAAATGCCTGTTATTCTTCATACTCACTGCACAACAGGTATGGCTTATATGACAATCCTTAAAGCAGTTGAAGCAGGCTGCGATATTATTGATACAGCAACTTCTTGCTTCTCAGGTGGTACAGCACAGCCTGCAACTGAAACATTATATGATGCTCTTACAGGTCTTGGCTATGAAACAGGACTTAACAGAGACACCTTAAAGGCAGTTAATGACCACTTCAAGCCACTTCGTGACAGTTATCTTTCATCAGGACTTTTAAAGCCAAAAGCTCTTGTTACAGATACAGATGCATTGACTTATAAGGTTCCGGGCGGAATGCTTTCTAATATGATGGCAAACCTTGAGGATATGAATGCTCTTGACAGAATGGAAGAAGCTCTTTTAGAAATTCCTCAGGTTCGTAAGGATATGGGTTATCCTCCACTTGTTACTCCTCTCAGTCAGATGGTTGGTAATCAAGCTGTTACAAACGTACTTGTAGGTGAAAGATATAAGAATATCTCAAAGGAAATCAAGGCATATATCAAGGGCGAATACGGTAAGGCACCGGGTCCGATTGATGCTGACCTTCAGAAGAAGGTTCTTGGTGATGAATCACCTGTTACTTGTCGTTTTGCAGATACTCTTGACCCAATGTTTGACAAGACAAAAGAAGAGCTTGGCAGCACAGCTAAATGTGACGAAGATGTTCTTTCTTATATCGCATTCCCTGCTCAGGCTGAAAAGTTCTTTGAACAGAGAGCAGAAAAAGAAAAGAACACATTTAAGTATTCAATCAAAAGAGTTGATTAAGGAGGACATAAAATGACATTACCGGAAATTCTTAGTGTTTCTGCTACAGGTTTTATTGTCGTTTTAATTGTTCTTATTCTTCTCGCAGTTATTATTGTAATGCTTTCAAGGGTAATACAAGCCGTTGAAGGTG
>JAFTUP010000078.1 GCA_017466205.1 Clostridia bacterium | reverse complement strand
GTTCCACACAAACTTGGATATATATTCTCATCTCTGCGAACACCGACAAAATCAATTTCTTTGGTATTATTCTTACCGATATTAACATCATAGCCTCTGCGTTTCATTTCCAGTAAAATAATATTTTCAAATTTAGCTGAAAGCTTTTCCCTGTCAAATCCCATCTGACTGTATTTTATTGAAATATCAGAGAGATAATTTTTCCTATATTTTGAGAACTGATTTGCCCTGCAAGTCATATCTTTTGCAAGGATAGATTATAAAAGCCTCACTGAGCCATTTAAGATAATTGTAAATGGTTTCGAAAGACTTCTGTTTTCACTTTTAAAAAATTTTACTATTGACGAAGCTGAAAAGGTTTTGCCAACATTAATACTTACTAATTTATTTAATTAAATCATGAAAATTTTCCATACTGAGCAACGTATTCGGGGTCATAATATCTTAAATTTAAAGCTGCTTGTAAAAAATAAATTTTTCTTAAAGCACTTGGTTACCGCCTTTATGGAAATATACACAAATAAAACCTTTGCTATGGAATATGTA
The DNA here is from genome assembly GCA_017466205.1 of Clostridia bacterium. GTDB lineage: Bacteria > Bacillota > Clostridia > Oscillospirales > Acutalibacteraceae > Fimenecus. Next base: position 9,259 of record JAFTUP010000078.1, on the reverse strand, counting down.
AATATATCAGACATAACAACAGATTGGGAATGACTGAAATGTCAGACGGACTATTTATAATATCTCTTATGTATTATCTATTTAGTTTGTAGTGAAAATTAATCAGTATATATTGAATTTTGAAAGTAATATTATACATTATACAATCATTAAACCCTTAGAAGTCCCCTCCCAAGGGTTTGTTTTTACTATAAGTTACATCATAAATCAAAGATTTTGTGTCATTATGGCAATTTTCCATAATTTATTACATATGATGGATCATAAAATGTATATCCACCGCGTGATGTTTTATAATTTTTTACAGGGTTATATGAATACCCATAAGGGTCTGTGCTCTTTTTTGTAAATATAGCGAAATGAAGATGCGGCCCAGTTGAGTTTCCGGTATTTCCCATTACGCCGATTTTTGTACCTTTTTTCACGTTTGAGCCGACACTCGGACAAGCGCTATAGGTTGAAAGATGAGAATATAGTGAATATACTTTTGTACCATTTAAATCATGTGACAAAACAACATGATAACCATTACCTGCACTTGCATTCCCACCTTGATATACCACAACACCATCTGCTGCATAAATATCTTTTTAGATGAAGACATATTGATACCACAATGATACATCTTTCTTGCTGAATAATAATTACCAAACGATTGTGTCACGGTATAACCTGTCATAGGCCACTGCCATGAAGAAGCTTGTGTTGTTGCACTATTATTTGTTTGAGTTTTAGAACAATACTTATCGTAATTTGACTTGCTGCACCAAGCTATTCTCCATTGTCCATTTGCAATAGGATACATAATCTGATAATTATTTCCACTTGTTGCAATTAAATAAACCGTATCGTTTGCTGCAACATAGTAGTTTGATGATGTCGAAACACCTTTTCTATAAGAACAATCGAAATTTCCTGAAGCAGTGATTTTTGTATGAGAAGCATTATTATCCGTAATAGCTGAAAGTGTTATATATGCGGTTGCACGTTTGCCTGAACCAATTGAGTATGAAACCTTTGCCCAATACACTCCGTTGGTATTTTTGCCAACCTCATATAAGTAAAGTTCATCAGTTTTATTGTCATATATGAAGATGATGACTTACCATAAGTAACAGTACCACGGTCTTTTAAATTAGACTTTGTTTATGGGATTATTATTCCGGAAGATTTTTAAAGTATAAACTTTTGCATACTTGCTCTTTGATTTAAGATAATCAAACGCATTTGTACTTGCCGCTGATGCAGTTACTGTGAAAATACTAAAGATTGTTACTAAAACTAAAATAATTGATGTGATTTTTGTAATTGGTTTTTTCATTTTGTGTCTCCTTTTTATTTATTATATTTTATAGTTTTGATTACCAACCGAGATAAATTTTTGCAAATGATGCTGATGCATACATCATTGCACCGAATAATACTCCAAATCCCATTTTGCTTTCTCATTTCGTAATTTCTTTGTTGTGTTTATATTGTAACATTATTAAATATAGATTCTGTAATCATCATTTTACCATCACACTTTTGCCTCGTGCTTTCTACAACTAAATTATATCAACTGTCGTTATTTGATTTGTAATTTCTGCTTTACACATAAAAAGCAGCCCTCTCGGACTGCTAAAAAATCTATTCTTCATATGACATTTCAAAGACATCTGAATAAGCCCCCATCGGCCATTCAGACAATGTACACATTAGTAAAAAACACTCATATGGGTTTGCTAAATAAAGTTCACCCATATAACAACTTTCTAATATTGCATTAATATCATCTACAAATTCAATATATCTTGTTTTACTATCTTCGATTTCTTGGTTCATAGCATGTATAAAGAAACATAAAGTAATAAGGTCAAAACGATCAACATCTGTTTTTTCTGTTAGTATATCACGGATATGTTGTCTACTCATTCTTTTATTGCTCAAGTGACCCGAAAGTGTAGATTTGGAGAATTTAAGCAAATTCCCTTTGCCATCAAATGGTATTCCGCAACAGAGATACTTTTCCACATCTGCTTCTGTTATATCTTCTTCTATATACACCTTAAAATCGGTTTTTATTCGCTCATATTTTTCTTTTTTTGTCTCATATGAAAACGCTAATGTTTCTCCTAAACTTTCCATAAATTTTGCCGCACGCTTAGCTGCTTTCTCCTGCTCATCATGAGTATATTCATCTGCAATTATCTTTCTCACTTTATTATATAAATCATCAAAGCAATTTTTTGCGCTGACACTAAATAAATTTCCCTGATTTTCATATTTCAAAGTTGAAAGCATCTTCATCAAACTATCTTCTGTATCCACACCGTAAAACAAATCTCTTATACCTATTGTTGCATCATATGCAACTGCATTATCTGTATAAGGCAATTCATTATAGGCTTCTAACAGTTGTGTGAATTTAGGAAACTTATAACCATTTTTCAGGCAAAACCAACAAATAACTTCAAAAGGATTTTTAAAGTTGAAATCTCTTTCTCCCTGTGCGTGAGTCAAAAATTCCGAAACATCCCTAACACTCATACTAAGACCAAAGCCTAATAAGAATATTGTTTGCCTTTTAACTGCTGATTGAGTCAACCAGTTTTTTGATAATGCGCTAAGTTTTGAACTTGTAGGTTCAAAAGATTTAGGTGTATTATTTTCATCAAAGGAGCTTATAATTATTTCTTGATATTCCTTAATATCAACATCATTGATGTTACAATCAAGCTCTACTTTTTTCAGAATATATCTTTTAAGATAATCACCAAAAGGAATTATTCTCATTTTATTATGTAAATGCTCATAAATCAGTTCTGCATCTTCATCTCTGAAAGAACTCATATCTACTGTATCATAGAAGTTGTCCTCCGATTTAATTGTAAAATCAAGATTTGAAATATTATAATCCATAGTTTGCTCCATTCTAACATACTTTACATAATGTTATCGTAATATTATCTTTGCCACCATTTTTCATTGCCTCATCAAGCAACAGCTGTCCTGCTTGTTCAAAGTCACAGCTATTAATGATACTTAGAATTCTTCTTTCCGAAACCATATCCGTCAATCCGTCGCTACACAGAAGAAAAACATCTTCAAAGCTTGCTTTTCCACAAATGTAGTGCGGTTCAAGAAGCATTTCATCTTCATATATTCCAAGATTTTGTGTCAGCACTCGTTTTGAACCCACGCTAATAGCGTGGTCAGTAGTTAGGCGAAAAATTTTTCCGTCAGCAATACGATATGCTCTGCTGTCACCAATATTACAAATTTCAACAGCATCAGCTCTGACTCTTAAAATAACTGCAGTTGAACCCATACTTTTAATTCCATTTTCCAGCATATACTTACAAATCTGAGTATTGATTTGATTAACAAGTTTTTTTAGATTACATTTAGGATGTTTTTCAAGAATAACTCTGCTGACCTGCATCGCTATGAAAGAAGCCATTTCACCTGATTGCTCGCCACCCATACCGTCAAAGACAGCAAACGTTACAGGAATGTCAGTTATCTGATACTCTGCAATATTCTCATATTTACCATTGTCAGGCAAAAGAAATTTATCCTGATTTTCTTTTCTTACCTTTCCACTATCACTTATTGCGTAATATTTTATGTTCATATTCTACATCCTATCATTTAAAATACAGACACAGCTGATATATTTAATGTCTAAAACTATTGCCATATTTTACTTATATGGCAATAGTTAGTCATTTTAAGCGTTGTATATTACTTTAGCTTGTGTTAAATAATTATTACCCTTTTTAACTGAAATATTGTTCCACTGTTCCATTGTTCCATTGTAATGGATTTCAGCAAGATTATAGCACTCTTCAAATGCAAATTCACCTACGTCCGTTACCTTGCTTCCCGTTGTAACTTTTTGAAGACTACTACAATATCCAAATGTATAATCGTTTATTCTCGTCAAAGCAGAAGATAATCTTACATCAGTCATACCATTGCAGTAATAGAATGCACCTTCTCCAACCGATGAAACACTGTCAGGAAGTGAAATTCTTTGAAGACTATAACAACTTGAAAATGCATATTTACCAATCGTTGTAACACTGTCAGGAATATTAAGTTCTGTAATACTGCTACATTCTGCAAACGCATAATTACCTATTTCTTTTAGATTATACGATAAATCTATTTCAGTAAGATACCATGCACCATAAAACGCATAATCACATACAGTTTCAGTTTCTTTAGCCAAAGTGTAACTTCTTTCTGTTTTCGCGGCAGGATATTGAATAAGGCTCGTCCTATCCTTGCTGTAAAGCACACCTACCTCATCAACCATATAATAATTATTCTTCTTATCTACATCAATACTCTCTATGCTTTTACATCCACTAAAAACGCCATCGCCTATTTCTGCAACTTCGTCTCCTAATATTACACTTGCAAGACTTGAGCAATCTGAAAACGCCCAATCACCGATTGTTGTTACACGGTCAGGGATTGTAATCCCCTTCAAATTCTCACAGTATTGGAACGCACTACTGCCAATAGATAATACCGTATCAGGGATTGTTATACTTGTAAGATTCTTACAAAAACAAAATGCAGAATCTCCAATAGTTGATACTCCGTTAGGAATTATAATACTTGCAAGGCTTGAACAATCATAAAATGTACTATTATTAATTGATGTTATGTTACTGGAAATTTTTATATCTACAAGACTTGTACAACCAACAAACGCACCAGCACCTATTGATGTTACACTATCAGGAATCATTATCCTTGTAAGATTTGTACACTCATAAAAAACATATTCGCCAATTATCGTTATGCTGTCAGGAATATCTAAAACTGAAATACTTGTACAATATTCAAATACCCAATCACCAATTTCTGTTACGCTATCAGGAATTATTACACTTGTAAGTACGTCACAAGCAGAAAAAGCGTAATCACTAATCGATGTTATACCTTTTGAAATTGTAATTTTTTTAATATCGCCTCTATGCTTATCCCAACCATAATCATCACTTTCATAACCATACATTTCACCTGTACCAGTAAGGATAAGTTCACGTGTCTCTTTATTGTATTCCCATACAATATTTGTACCACACATACCATAAGTATCGGTAATCGGTACTAACTCAATCTTATCTGTACGAACATACACTGTTCCGTATTCATCATTATAAACCTTACTCCAACCATTTTCACTTATTGCTTCTCTTAGAACAATATCACCTGGTTTTAAGATTCCAAGACTTTCACAATTGTCACTTGGAGCAATTCTCATTTCAACATCTGCTGTTACTCTTACATATTCATCTTCTTCATTTTCGGTGAATTCTATCTCATCTATTTTCTCTGCTTCAAGGAAATCGTAAAATTTCACTGGATTCTGTTGGTCACCTGTAAGCAACACCATTTTGGAATCACATAAAGTTACATCGCCATTAATATACAGAGCATCACCATACTGTTTCATTATACCACTCGGTAAAACTTCATACAGCTTATAGCAATAACCATCATTATCTAAATACAGTATATTGTCTGATATTTTCGCATCAAGACAATAACCATACGAATAAGAAAAATCTTCTCTTGGAAATTCTATCCTATTATATGTACCATCTGCATAGTTTAAAATATATTCGTATAAATCATACGATTCCTCTTCACCCGAAAGCTTTTCACCTGCAACAACAATTGCAAAATTCTGATTGAATATATATGAAGCTTGTCCCTCTTCATCATTTTGAAAATACCACACATTGTCTCCTGAAAGTTCTCCCACAACACTTTGTTCTCCTGTTTTTAAAGAATAACTAACTATACAATGCCGTGCTCCATCATATTTATTTTCTTTTTTCGCTGAATCATCAACTATTACTTCTTCAAAAAACAGTGTATCGGTTGTGAAATAAACATCTGCACCCAATGCACATTCTTCTGTTATCAGAGAATTTTTATTTGTGTAAGTGTCATAAATCCATAACTTTTCATATCCCCAGAATGTCATTCCACAATCAGCTGTATATAAGATATATCCGTTATATTGTTCTGTATATGCCACACCATCTCCCAAACACATAATACTTTTTTCCTCTATGTTATATTTTTTAAGAGCAGGTCCACCCATCAAGAAATAGTCAGATGTCTCATCATATTCGCAAAAATACACATTTGCATCATCAGCATATAGAATTTTTTCAATACACTTCGTTTCACTTGATAATAACAGTTCACTTTCTTTCGTTTGCTTATTATATCTATACAAATCATAGCCGATTTGTATTTCAGCAGCGTTATATTTATCCTTCGCAACAGAATAATAGATATGCTTTTCATCACGAGGACCGATAGTATAATTTTCGCTTTCTATACCTATTAATTCACACACATCAACTGCTGTTTCATTTTCAACATCAACAAGGTATGGAATACTGATTTGGTCAACGTCATTATACTCATTATAATAAAGAAGACGCTGTCCATCTGAATCGTAATCAATTTTATTATATTTTCTTCCTGCCTCTTCTTTAACTACATCTTCAATAATATCAGATTCCACTTCATGAACTCTGACCTCTGTAAAATAATACAGCACTGCAAAAACTGAAAAAATACATATAAAACAAGCTACTATACTTAATATCTTCTTTAATAGTTTTTTATTTGTGACTCTTTTCCCTTTTACAAGATATCCCAGTTCTTTATTGAACTCGTCAATATCTTTTTGTCTTTCATTTACATCAAACGAGCAGGCTCTTAAAATGACAGTATTCAATTCATTACTGACACCTTGAATTGACGGTATTTTATCTCCTCGTTTCCTCTTTTCAAAAGCTTCTTGTCTTTCGCTATATCTTACTATTTGCTTATTAGGGTCAACAAATGGCAACCTATTGTTATTAAGCAATTTATACATCACAATTGCCAATGAATACATATCTGCTCTGCCATCACATTTATTACCTGAAAGCACTTCCGGTGACATATAGTTATATGTTCCCTTAACAGACATTGAGCCCTGTGTTTTTTCCATCTGCTTTGCTACGCCAAAGTCACCTAATTTGAAGTTACCTTCATCATCAACAAGGATATTTTCAGGTTTTATATCTCTATGAATTATCTTTGCTTTATGGCATACTGATAACGCAGTACTAAGGTCTGTGCCTAGCTTGATTACGTCGGCTTCACTGAGCTGCTTATCACTGATATAAGTATTAAAATCTGTTAAAAGTTCCATTCTTATGAGAATATTCCAGCCAATGCCATCCTCTTTTAAAAGCATCTGTGCATCGTAAATTTCAACAACATTTTTTGTTCCTTTCAACGCTTTTAATATTTCGATTTCTTTAATAAGGTCATCTGCTATATCCTTATAGTACTCTCTTGATTGCTCAACACTCATCTTTTCTGAGATTACTTCACTCATTTCGTGTTCACTCTGGGGAATTGAAATTACTTTTATTGCACAATATTCTTTTTTCTCATTTATACACTTATATACTGTACCGTATGAACCTTGTCCTATTTCTTTTTCTACTTTCCATTCAGGCCAAATGTTTTTGATTATTTGCATATCTTCCCCTCCAAAAAGCCAACACAAATACATAATTAAATAATAATGTTTTCTTACTTCTTTGTCAATCTTTTCCTCTGACAATAACATAATATCACACAGCATAGTATATCTTGTAAAATCCATTTTATAATAAAGAAACCGTCATCAAGGTTTCGCCCCTTAACAACGATGTAACTTTTTTTAAAATTATAATGTGCATAACATACCAAATACAAGTGACCAACATAACCAAGTAAATCCCGGAATAATCATAATCTTTTTCTCCTTCCAATTATTTTTATTAATTTATTGATTAAAACAATGTGCCGAACATAAATGCTGCGAGTGTAAAGCATACACAACTAAATCCTGGAATCATTCTTCTTTCCTCCTTTCGTTTTTCTCTATTCAATTTACCAACCAAGGTATATCTTTGCGAACGTTGCTGATGCATACATCATTGCACCGAATCCCATTTACTTTTTTCTCCTTTCACAGAATACTTTATTTTTCGATTACCAGCCCATATAGCATTTAATAATTGTTCCAAACAAATTAAGTGCTGCACCGCCTACTAACCAACCACCAAGAGTAGCCATTTCATACCCTCCCTTCATCATTTTTCTGTTACGTATATATTGTAGCATTAACAAATTAAGACTCTGTAATAACCGTTTTACACTTTGTTATTTTGCTTCGTGCTTTCTACAATCATATTGTATCATTACAACATTTCTCTTTTGTATTTTCCGTTTTATCATTCGTTTTTTCAGAAAGTATTCTCTCTTCTGTGATTTCATTATATAGCTATCGTTACTTATTTTTGTAATTCTCATTTTACATAAAAACAGAGGAGATTTATAGTCTCCTCTGCTGTTAAAGATATTACTAATTATTATATTATTAAAGTGTAATCTTATCTACTAAGTACTGCGATAACATTGCACAGTCACGATTGTTAACATATCCATCGGCATTAACATCAATAGCAATCATTTGATTTCTGTCTGCAGTTCTTTTTTCAAGGACATACTGATTAATCATAACAACGTCTTTATTGTTGACAAAACCGTCACCACTAAAATCGCCGGTAAGAATGACTATTACAGAATCAACGGTAACATCAGCATAAATCAAACTTATTATTGCTCCTGTACCAACGCTATCTTCGTCACTTAAAATTGTTCCGTCTCTGTCAGCAAATATGAGTTCCTCGTTTTCAAACTGACTCTTCAAATCAGCAACAGTGTGTGCCTGGCTTGGAGTAATTCTTAAATTGCGCTCCTCATCAAAGCCAACTACAGCACTGTTTCTCAAGATAATTTCTGTTTCACTATTACCAGTTACAGTAATAGTACAAGTTGCGGTTTCTTTTGTTGATAAAACAGTAACAGAAATTATTGTTTCACCTGCTGAAAGAGCAACAACATTTCCTTTATCATCAACAGATGCAATCATTGGGTCACTTGACGCCCACTGGATTGCTTCACTGGAAAGGTCAGTTGGTGTTATTGCAGGTATTAGAGTAATATTATTACCTACATACATCAATGCTCTTGATTTATTAAGAGAAATTCGAGCATATTCTGATTCTTTGACATATTTACCTGTAACAACCGTATCTTCTGTTATACAATTAAAATCAACATCCCAACCGGCAAATACCCAACCTGAGACAATATCAGTTTCAGGAGCTGTTGCAGGTTCCATATAGTTTAC
>JAFTUP010000077.1 GCA_017466205.1 Clostridia bacterium | reverse complement strand
TGTAACAAGGTCAAGTGTTGCGTTTGTGAAAAGATATGTATGGTCGTCATAAAGTGCAGAATTGATAGGGCCTAAAATTGAAAGACTGCCGATACAAAAAAGGAGAATTGCAGTTGAAAGTCCTTTTCCTAATTCACTTTTACCCTTTTTCTCAACAAGATTATTAAATCTTTTGTCAAGGTCAATCATATTTCCAAAAAGTGAACCGAGAGCAAGACTTACAATAAACAAAACAGGATATTTGCTGTTTGGCATATTCTGTACAACAGAGTTTATACCGATACCTGCAGCTGCAAGTCCCATAGCATTCATAAGGCATTTTGTGTATTTTTCTTTAATTCCTTTTTTTAGTAAACTGCCGATAACACTACCTGTGAGTATTGTTGCTGTATTAACTATTGTTCCAATCATCTCAATCACTCTTTCTCGTTGCTTTTATGCTTTCAACTGCCTCGAAAATCTCTTTTAATGTGTCAAGAGAATTCTGGTCAGGTTTTTTCTTGACATTTATACTCTTTTTACCACTGCCCGTAACGCCAACACGACCACGAAGAATTGAAGAAATATCAAGGACTAATGCAGTGTTAATTTCTTCGCAGTAAAGAGCAATTGTTTCACCACGCTGACCGATTTCGTAAATTCCTAAAGAGGCTGCAGTATTTCTGCAAAGTGAAACCTCAATAAGTCCCTCGACTGACGGTGGAATATCACCGAAACGGTCACGAAGCTCATCACGGACATCCTCTGCATCCTGGAAGGTTCTTATATCAGCAATTCTGCGATAAACAGAAAGCCTTTGTGCAAGTGCAGAGATATATTTATCAGGAATATGAGCGTTGATTTGCAGGTCAATAAGACACTCTTTTTGCTTTGGTTTTTCGCCTTTTTCCTGACTTATTGCTTCACTCAACAGTTTCATATACATATCATAGCCGACAGATGCCAAGTGACCGTGCTGTTGTGCACCTAAAAGATTACCTGCACCTCGGATTTCAAGGTCACGCATAGCAATCTTAAAGCCTGAACCGAATTCTGTGTATTCACGGATTGCCTGAAGTCGTTTGTAAGCAATTTCCGAGAGATTTTTATCTCGTTTATATGTGAGATATGCACTTGCCCGTCTTGCACTTCGACCAACACGACCACGAAGCTGATGAAGCTGAGCAAGGCCTAATTTGTCTGCATCTTCAATAATGAGTGTGTTAGCATTCGGTACATCCACACCTGTTTCAATAATGGTGGTGCAGACGAGTATATCAATTTCACCGTTCATCAGGTCACGCCATATATCACTTAATTGTTCTTCATTCATTTTTCCGTGAGCAACCTGAATTCTTGCATCAGGCAAGAACTCCTGAATTGAATTCGCAACACCGTCAATGGTTTCAACTCGGTTGTGTAAGAAATACACCTGACCACCGCGACGAAGCTCTTTTTCCATAGCTTCGCAAAGAAGTGGCATATTATGTTCCACAACATAAGTCTGCACAGGTGAACGGTCTGACGGAGCCTCTTCTATAACCGACATATCACGTATTCCCGACATAGCCATATTGAGAGTTCTCGGAATAGGTGTAGCAGAAAGTGTCAGCACCTCAACACCCGGGAATAACTCTATAAGTTTTTCTTTTTGTGCAACACCAAAACGCTGTTCTTCATCAACAATCAAGAGACCTAAATCCTTGAATTTTACATTTTTAGAAATAAGAGAATGAGTTCCAACGATAATATCAATAAATCCTGCATTTATACTTTTGATAATTTTTGCTCTTTGAGTTGGGGTCCTGAATCGTGAAAGCATTTCTGCTTCAATCGGAAATCCCTCAAAACGCTTTAATATTGTCTGATAATGCTGTAACGCAAGAATGGTAGTAGGTACAAGAATTGCACATTGCTTTCCGTCTGCAATACACTTAAAAACTGCTCGCAAAGCCACCTCTGTTTTACCAAAACCAACGTCACCGCAGAGAAGTCTGTCCATCGGATAAGGTTTTTCCATATCACTCTTGATTTCATCAATAGAACGCAGCTGGTCGCCTGTTTCTTCAAACTCAAAACGACGCTCAAAATCCGTTTGCATATCAATATCAGGTGAAAAAGCATAGCCCTCACTGTGCAAACGCTGTGAATAGAGTTTAATAAGCTGGTCAGCCATATCCTTAACAGCTGAACGGACTTTATTTCTTGTCTTTTCCCATTCGCTACCACCAAGACGATTAAGCTTCAAGGCTTTTCCGTCATCTTCGTGTGGCCCTATATATTTTGATACCAAATCAAGCTGAGTAACAGGTACATAAAGCACGTCACTTTTTGCATATTTGATTTTAATATAATCTTTTATGATTTTATTTGCTTCAAGTTGAGTTACACCGTCAAAAATACCGATACCGTGAACAGCGTGAACAATATAATCTCCTTTTTTAAGTTCGTCGAGAGAATGGATTGTATCTCTTGCCTTAAATCCCGTGTTTCGTCTTCTGGCTTTTGATTGATAAACCTTTGAATATGTGAAAACATACAGTTTTTCTCTTGGGTATGAAAACCCTGAACTCAATGACCCTGCAAGGACACAGACTGCACCTTTAGGGAATTTTTCAGGTATTACAGAGAAATAAACTGCAGTAAAATTCTCATCATTAAGAGTTTCAGCAAGGTTTTTCGCACTTTTTTCAGTACCTGCAAAAACCACAACTGTGCTGTCATTTGTGTTGACAGGCTTTAAGTCTTCCATTAAAACATCAAGTTTTCCGTTCCATATAGGCAGAGTATTACCATTGAATGTGGTAAGGCTCTTAACTGGTGTATCAAAGCTTCCGCGGGCAAAATTGTCAACATAGGTTGCACCGAATTGTTGATATTTATCGAGAAGCTCATTAAATGTAAGACTGAATTTGTCAAGACCTTTACAAAGTGTACCGTCATCAACACAAGCCTTGATGTCCTCATATAAAAGCTTTTGTGAAGAAGACACTTTCTCTTTAATTCCGCCTGTTTCAAACGCGAAAAGAAGATAATTTTCTGCATAGTTAAAAATTGTAGCAGGGGAATAGATAAGTGGAAGATATTTGTCAGCAGAGCCTACCGACAAACCACCTTTGAGTCTGTCAACATCATTATATAACTTTTCACGGATAATATCGGTTTTCTTACCTCTTATGGAAGATGCGAGTTTTTCGATTTTCTCGATTAATTCCTGTGGATTATCAATAACAATTTCTTTTGACGGAGCAATCAGAATTTCATCAATACTGACTGTTCTTCTCTGAGATACAATATCAAAACGACACATTGTGTCAACTATATCACCCCAAAGCTCAATTCTAACAGGTTCTTCGTCATCAGGTGAGAAAAAATCCACAATGCCACCACGGACAGAGAACTGACCAACACCCTCAACTGCATCTACTCTTGTGTAGCCTGCACAGTTTAAGGACATAATAATATTTTCAAGTGTTGTTTCTTCATTTTTCTTAAGTAAAACAGATTTCTGTCTTAAGATTTCAGGTGGGATTGTGTACGAAAGGCCGGCTTCAGCACTTGCTACAACTACATCGCAACGGTTATCGAGCATTCTGCGTAATACTTTGATTCTCTTTTGCTCATATTCATAACTTTGCGAGTCTGTTGTGTAAAAAGAAAGACTTCTTGCAGGGTAATGAAGTGCGGAAACACCAAGTGCAGTCAGGTCTTCACAAAGTCGTACTGCAGTAGCATCATCAGGCACGACAACAAGGGCCTTTTTTTCAAGACCCCGGGTTACTGCAGATACAAGATGTGCTTTCATTACGGGAATAAGTCCCAGAACGCCTTGCGGTAAAAAGCCTTTTTTAATGCTGTTTACAACACCCTCATATTCTGCTGAATTTTCAATTGCTCGTGTAAATGCTGACATAAAAACTCCTTATCAGCTATTAAACTGATTCATTGCTTTGTCAATCTGATTGTCAAGCAAAAGTTCAATTGCCTTACAAGCATTCTGGAGTGCAGGCTCAAGTGCCTTTTGCTCGTCTTTTTTGAATTCTGAAAGTACCCAGTCAGCAAGGTCATAGTCAGGATGTGGCTTTTTACCACAACCAACCTTTATTCTTGGGAATTGGTCAGAGTTTAAATGATAAATAATACTCTTAATTCCGTTATGACCACCGTCAGTACCTTTTCTTCTGATACGAAGCTTACCCACATCAAGAGAAATATCATCATAAATCACGATTACCTTTTCAGGTGAAATTTTATAAAATGATGCACATTCTCTTACTGCCTCACCACTGTTGTTCATAAAGGTCTGTGGCTTCATAACAATGCATCTGTGACCGTTTATGTTGGTGTCACAGATAAGTGACTTGAATTTAAGTCTGTCAATTCTGAAATTCATTTTTTGTGAAAGCATATCCAAACACAGAAATCCCGAATTATGTCGTGTGAGGGTGTATTTGTTGCCCGGGTTTCCTAGCCCTACCACGAGAAATTCAGGTGTGCCTGTCGGAACACTCGTGTTTTTTCTGAATCTGTTAAACATAATTATTTCCTTTATTTCTTATACTTGTCTCTTGTATAGTTTCTCCAACCGTCAATATTCACTTGTCTTGCTCTTGCAATACCAAGAGAGTCAGCAGGAACGTCTTGAGTGATTGTTGAGCCTGCTGCAGTATAGCTGTTGTCACATATTTTAACAGGAGCTATGAGGTTCGTGTTACAGCCGATAAACACATCATCGCCAATCGTTGTTCTGTGCTTGTTTTTACCGTCATAATTTACTGTAACAGTACCACAACCGAAGTTTACTCGTTTACCAACATCGGAGTCACCAACATAAGTCAGATGAGAAACCTTTGTATCCTCATCAATAACTGAATTTTTAACTTCAACAAAGTTGCCTAAATGTACCCTTTTACCAATAACTGAGTTTGGTCTTATGTGAACAAAAGGACCAATATCAGCACCGTCCAGCACCTTTGATTGATAACATTGAACAGAATTAAGCTTAACATCATTGCCGATAACACTTTCCTTAATGAGTGTATTCGGACCTATAATACAGTTTTCACCGATGGAAACACCGGGAAAAATCATAGTGTTAGGCAGTATCACTGTACCTTTGCCGATTGTAACATTTTCCTCAATGACAACACTCTGGTGATAGGGGATACTGACACCGTTTGCCTCGTGAAATTCAATGTTTTTAAGGTTCAGAACATCTTTTTCTGTCATAATAATACCTCTTTTATGATTATTAATTTAGTTTATCATATTTTATGTAGTTTTTCAACAGTTAAATAGGAGTGTTTTTACTGTAAAAACCTTGAAAATAAATGGATTAAATGATATAATGATAAATTAGTAAATTGCGATTTAAAGGCCAAAACAAACGAGAGGAGGGTAAAGACTTATGAGCAGAAAAAAGTGGCTTACAGCACATATTGATAAAGAATTAGCGGCTCAGGTGGCAGAAAACCATAGTCTTGACCCTTTTACTGCTCTTATATTAGTATCCCGTGGAATTACGGAATATGAGGATGTTGAGGAGTTTTTTGACAGTGATTTCAGCTTCTGTGACCCATTTCTTATTGTTGATATGGAAAAGGCAGTTGAAAGAATCGAAAAAGCAATAAATAATAAAGAAAAAATCTGTGTATTTGGCGACTATGATGCTGACGGTGTTACCGCAACTGCACTTATGTATTCATATCTCTCTTCACGACAGGCTGATGTGATATATTACATTCCTGACAGAGTAAGTGAAGGCTATGGAATGAACTGTGATGCAATAACAACTCTTCACGAAAAGGGTGTTAAGCTTATTGTGACGGTTGATAATGGCATTTCAGCTATTAAGGAGATTGCCTATGCAAATTCTCTCGGAATGGAAACGGTTGTTACTGACCATCACCAGGTTGGTGAAAAGTTGCCGGATGCTGTGGCCGTGATTGATCCTCACAGAGAGGATTGTAATGTCCACTTTAAGGATTGGGCAGGTGTAGGTGTCGCATTCAAGGTTGTGTGTGCTCTCGAAAAAGGAGATTATTTAAATATTCTCGATGAATATGCTGACATTATTGCTGTAGGCACTATTGCTGATGTGGTTGATCTGAAGGATGAAAACCGTGCTATTGTAAAATACGGTGTTTCAAAAATTAATAAAAACCCTTGTTACGGTATCAACGCTCTTCGTCAGATTGCGGGTGTAAGTGAGAAAAAACTTAACGCTGTTGGTGTGACTTATTCATTAGCACCGCGAATTAACGCTGCAGGCAGAATTGAGTCTGCAACAACTGCACTTAAGCTTTTACTCAGTGACGATTTAATCACTGCTTTACAGATAGGTGAACAGGTTGATTTGTGTAATCGTCAGCGTCACGAATTTGAAAATGAAATTATGGAATCTGCAGTTTCTCACATTGAGGGAAATGAACAGCTTCGCAATTCTCGTGTAATTGTTGTCTGCGGTGAGGACTGGCACCACGGTGTTATCGGTATTGTTGCAGCAAGAATTACTGAAAAGTACGGTAAACCAACAATAGTAATCACCTTTGATGGTGATGAGGGTACCGGTTCTGCACGAAGTATAAACGGTTTTTCAGTTTACGATGCAATCAAATCCTGTGAGGATTTATTGACTCATTTTGGCGGACACACTCTTGCGGCAGGTTTGGGTGTCAAACGTGAAAATGTTGGTGAATTTTTTGTTAAAATCAATGAATATGCAGCTACATTACCTGAAACCGTACCAACCCTGACACTTGATTGTAAGCTGAATCCTGCATATATTGACACTTCACTTGCGTTGTCGCTTGAATCGTTGGAGCCCTACGGTGCAGGAAATCCGCAGCCGCTTTTCGGAATTTTCGGTGTAAGGCTTGAAAGCATCCGTCCTGTTGGTGAGGGCAAGCATCTGCGACTGACCTTTACGAAGGGAACAACGCAGTTTGTTGCTATGAAATTCTCGACAACTGCTGATGAATTCCAGTTCTGTGAGGGTGATACGGTTGACCTTGCTGTACGAATTGATAAAAATGAATACAGAGGAGAGACTAAAGCTGCAGTTCAGATAAGGGATATGCGTTTTTCAGGTGTTGATGACGAAACTCTCTTTAAGTCACAGGCACTTTATGAAAAGTATAAAAGAGGAGAAAGCATTTCCTCACATGAAGCAAGATTTTTAACTCCAACGAGAGATTTTTTGCTCGGTGTTTTTGGAATTTTAAAACAATATAAATGCTGGATTTATGATATAGAAACTCTTATGGTAAGAGCGAAATGTCCTGTTGAAAGATATTGCACAATGTGTGTTGCAATTGATGTGCTTTTTGAAATGGGACTTATAAAATATAAAAATGAGCATATTATTTTTGACGGTGACGGTAAAAAATCAGATTTATCAAAGTCAGAAATTCTCAATAAATTAAACAGCTTGCAAGGTGGTGAAGGGTAATGACTGAAAATGTTAATGTGAATGTTGATGTACAACAGTTGTATCAGGAGCTTCGTAACAGAATAAAAAATATTCACGGTGAAAAAGAACTTGAAATTATCGACAGAGCTTTTAACCTTGCAAATGAATACCACGGTGACCAGAAACGCAGGTCGGGTGAACCGTATATTATCCATCCCATTGCTGTTTGTGATATTCTCGTTGACCTTGGTATGGACTATCAGTCCCTTGTTGCAGCACTTCTTCACGATGTTGTTGAGGATACCTCATATACAATAGAACAGCTGACAGCGGATTTTGGCGAAGAGGTTGCACTACTTGTTGACGGTGTTACAAAGCTTGGTAAGGTTCAGCTCAATTCCAGTGAAAACAAAGAAGAACAGCAGGCTGAAAATATCCGTAAAATGCTCCTTGCTATGTCAAAGGATATCCGTGTTATCATCGTAAAGCTTGCTGACCGTGTTCATAATATGAGAACACTTCAGTTTATGCCACCTCAGAAGCAGAGAGATAAAGCACTCGAAACACTTGAAATTTTTGCTCCGATTTCTCACCGTCTCGGTATCCGTTCTGCCAAAGAAGAACTTGAAGACAGAGCAATCCGTTTCCTTGACCCTGTGGCTTATGAGGGAATTGAGGAAAATCTTAAAAAGTCAAATGATTCAGGTAACGATTTTCTTGAAAGCATTAAAAAGAAAATTGCTGACAGAGTTCATCAGAGTGTTCCTACTGCACAAATCAGCGGTCGAATAAAATCCGTTCACGGAATTTACCGTAAAATGTATATGCAGGGTAAACAATTCGACGAAATTTACGATATTTATGCAGTCCGTATTATTGTTGACAGTGTGATTGATTGCTATAATTGTCTTGGTATTATCCACGATATGTACAATCCGTTGCCCGGTCGTTTTAAGGACTATATTTCAACTCCGAAGCCTAATATGTACCAGTCACTTCATACAACTGTTCTCGGCAAAGAGGGCATTCCTTTTGAAGTGCAGATAAGAACCTGGGATATGCACCGTACCGCTGAATTTGGTATCGCAGCTCATTGGAAGTATAAGCTTGGTGTTTCAGGCGGAAAACAAAGTTTTGACCAACGACTTCAATGGATTCGTGAAATGCTTGAAACACAACAGGAGACAGGAGATGCAAGAGAACTTGTTTCCACAATCAAAACTGACCTTATTACTGATGAGGTGTTTGTTTATACACCAAAGGGTGACGTAATAAATGTTCCTGTTGGTTCAACTGTTATTGACTTTGCCTATGCAATTCACTCTGCTGTTGGTAATAAGATGACGGGTGCTAAGGTTGACGGACGAATAGTTCCCATTGACTATGTAATCAAGACAGGTGAGATTGTTGAGATTCTCACGTCGTCACAACAAGGCAAAGGACCAAGCCGTGACTGGTTGAACATTGTTAAAACAAGTCAGGCAAAGAGCAAAATCCGTTCTTGGTTCAAGAAAGAAAAACGTGAAGAAAATATTATCGAAGGTAAGGCAGAAATCGAGCGTGAGTTCAGACGAAATTATGTCCGTCTTTCTGATGAGGATTATCAGAAGTTTATAAAACGTCTTGCAGAGCGTCAGCGAATGGATAATGTTGATGATTTCTATGCTGCAATCGGTTACGGTGGTCTTTCAATTAACCGTATGATGCCTTACATCAAGGAAGAATACCAGAAAAATTACGATAAAAGCCGTGCTGAAATTAAAGTTATTCCTATCAAGGATAATTCTAATAAAAATAAAGACGGTGTTACTGTTGTGGGTATCGATAACTGCCTTATCAAATTCTCACAATGCTGTAATCCGTTGCCCGGTGATAATATTATAGGCTTCATTACTCGTGGTCACGGCGTTTCAATACACAAGCGTGATTGCACAAATGTGCCGAAGGATATATCCAACTGTGCTGAACCCGCAAGATGGGTAAATGCTTATTGGAATAAGAATGTTCGTGAGGATTATAAAGCGACACTTCAGCTTACTTGCCTTTCTCGTGTCGGACTTATGGCAGAGGTTGCAATGCAGGTTGCCAATATGCGAGTAAATATTACAAGTATCTCGACTCACGAAATGAAAGACGGCAGAGCAATTGTAGAGCTTACCGTTAATGTCAGCGGTCTTGATCATCTGAAAAATCTCATTACAAGAATAGAGAAGATTGACGGAATCTTAAGCGTAGAAAGATAAGGAATAATCTATGAAAGCAGTAATTCAAAGAGTATCAAAAGCAAGTGTAACCGTTGACGGTGAACTTATTTCAAAGATTGATAAAGGTTATCTCATTCTGCTTGGTGTTATGGATGATGATACAGAAGCAGATGCCGAGGTTCTTGCACGAAAAACATCAACACTTCGTGTATTTGAAGATAATGAGGGCAAAATGAACCTTGATATACAGAATGTCAATGGTGAAATTCTTGCAGTTTCACAGTTTACCTTGTGTGCAGATGTGAAAAAAGGGAACAGACCGTCATTTATTCGTTCTGCTCATCCTGAAAGAGCAAATGAATTATATGAATATTTCTGCGATAAACTCATTGAAAACGGTGTAAGAAAAGTTGAAAAGGGTGTTTTCGGTGCCGATATGAAGGTTGAGCTTCTTAACGACGGACCTGTAACAATCCTTTATGATTCGACAATGTGGAGGAAATAAAACATTATGATTAAAGTTGAAAAGCATTTAGCAGATATGGGCGGAGGATTTACAATAAACACATACATCGTAACTGATGCAGAAACAGGAGAGACAGCTGTTGTTGACCCTGCATTACCTGAGGAGAGCCTGATGGAGAAGCTTCAAGGGAAAAATATAAAATATGTACTTTTAACTCACGGTCATTTTGACCATATCTGTGGTGTAAAAATGGTTAAGGACGGTACAGGAGCAAAGGTTGTTATCCATAAGGATGATGAAATTATGCTTCACGATGCTGATAAATGTGAATTCACAGTTAATTGTCAGGGACATGAATTTCCGGAGGTAGATGCTGATATTCTTACAGAAGACGGAACCGAATTGATGCTTGGCAACACTAAATTCACAGTTATGCACACACCGGGACATTCTATGGGTGGTGTCTGCTATCTTTTCAAAGAGGATTCAGTTATGTTCTCCGGTGATACACTTTTCAGACTTTGTGCAGGCAGAACTGACCTTTATGGTGGAAATGGCAGACAGGAGCTTCGTTCTCTTGCTAAAATTGGTGAACTTGAGGGAAATTATAAGGTATATCCGGGTCACGAAGAAGAAACAACACTGGACTTTGAGCGTGAAAATAACCGTTATATGAGAACTCGTTTCAGAAGAAAATGATAAAATTACTTGTAATCAACCATAAATTCCATTATGAAATGGAAAAGCTTGTCAGAATTTTTATGCCTGATGTGAAAATTCAGGTAGTTTATGAAGAATGTGACGATTTTAATCTTTACACCTCTGTAACCGACGAAATCAAGGTAATAATAAATTTTGAGGATTTTAATAAAACCCTGACTGCACCTTTGTGTGATGATAACGAAATGCAGATGGGAAGAATGGTCTATTCACTTATGGGTGAATACACAGGCTTTTATCCCAAGTGGGGCGTATTAACAGGAGTACGGCCATCAAAACTGCTTATAAATACAGAAAAGCAAATGGGCAGAGAAAAGACAAAAGAATATTTTAAAAAGGATTTGCTTGTAACAGACGAAAAATTCCGAATTGCAAGAGAGGTTGCCGATTGGGAAGAAAAAATTATAAGTACAAGCAAGCCCGGTTCATTCAGTCTTTACATTTCAATTCCTTTTTGTCCTTCACGATGCAGTTATTGTTCCTTTGTTTCACATTCTGTGGAAAATGATAAGGCAAAAAATCTCTTACCACAATATGTGGAATTGCTTTCAAAGGAACTTGAAATAACAGGAAAAATTGCAAAAGATATAGGTGTTTCTCTTGAAAGCATTTATATCGGTGGAGGTACGCCGACAACACTTTCAGCAGAGCAACTTAAAATTGTTATAAGTTCAATAGAAAACAATTTTGATTTAAAATCTTGTCGTGAATTTACAGTTGAGGCAGGTCGTCCTGATACAATTACTGAAGAAAAACTTTCTGTTATTAAAAATAGTCCTGTTGACAGAATAAGTATAAACCCACAGACTTTTAATGATTCTGTGCTTCAGGCAGTTGGCAGGCGACATACTGCAGATGATACAATCAGAATTTTCCGTCTTGCAAGAGAAATGGGATTTGATAATATCAATATGGATTTGATTGCAGGACTTCCGACAGATACTGTTGAGGGATTTAAATATTCTCTTGATACTGCAATAAACCTTGACCCTGAAAATATTACTGTTCATACACTTGCTGTGAAAAGAGCATCAGGAATCGGACAGAATTCACCGAAAATTGCGGTTCAGAATGCAAATATAGCATCACAGATGCTTTCTTATGCTTACGAGAAATTATATGAGAAATATCATCCATACTATATGTATCGTCAGTCAAAGTCAGCAGGAAGTCTTGAAAATGTTGGTTGGGCGAAGCCTGATACTGAGTGCATTTACAACATTTTTATGATGGAGGAATGTCATACAATTCTTTCTTGTGGTGGCGGTGCTGTTACAAAGCTTAAAGCACCAAATGGTGATGAAATTGAACGTATTTTTAATTTCAAATATCCGTTTGAGTACATTTCAGGATTCCGGGAACTGATTGAACGAAAGAAAAGAATAACCTGGTTTTATAATACATACAAATAATTGAATAATTTGATGAGGTATTGTAAATGGCAGACTTAAACAACAAGCTTGAATATGTCAATGAAAAAGCAAAATCCAATTCCAAAGATTTCATTCTGGAATGTGAAAAAAGATATCAGAGCATCATTGACAAAATCGTCAAGAAAATCATAGAAGAAGACGGCAGAGAGATTATAATGCTTGCAGGACCTTCTTCTGCAGGTAAGACTACGACCGCAAAAAGATTAAAAGAAGGACTCGGTTCTAAAGGGGTTACAACCTATGTTTTAAGCCTTGATGACTTTTATCTCAACCGTGAGGATATTCCTTACCTTCCTGATGGAAGTCAGGATTATGAAACCGTTCATGCTCTTGATTTGGAGCGTCTTGAAAATGACCTTAATTCTCTTTTGCGTGGTGAAACAGTAAAAACTCCTGTTTTTGATTTTACAACCGGTAGGCGTAGCGATACAGAGTTTAATACAATTACATTAGGTCAGGAAGATGTTGTGATAATTGAGGGACTTCACGCGCTTAATCCAATCATTACTGATAAAGTGCATGGTAAGCTTTTAAAGGTTTATATAAATGTGTCTTCAAGAATTTATGATGAAAATTGTGACCTTGTTTTGAATAAACGAAATTTCCGTTTTCTTCGCAGAATGATTCGTGATTATAAATTCCGTGCAAGTTCAGTTGATAACACATATAAATTATGGAAAAATGTTACGGCAGGTGAGGAAAAGTATCTTTTCCCTTATCGTGACAACGCAGATATTAAGGCAAATACAGTTCATCTTTATGAACCATGTGTAATAAAGAATCAGGCATTACCTTTACTTCGTGATAGTGAGGTTTCTGTCGAATTTCGGGAAGATGCAGAAAAGCTCTGTGCATCTCTCGAAAGATTTTTTGATATTGATGAAAATGAGGTTCCCAAGGACTCATTGCTTCGTGAGTTTTTAGGTTAAGAGAAATAAATTTCCTAAAGGTGTGGTGAAATTGGCAGAAAAGAAAAGAAAAAGTCAAAGCCTTTTAAATGGTGCTCTTGTATTAAGTATTGCAACAATTATTATTAAGGTAATCGGTGTAATATATAAAATTCCGCTTTCCAATATGATTGGTACTGTTGGCAGAGGCTTATTTGACTCGGCATACAGCCTTTATGTGCCTGTTTACACAGTTGCAATGGCAGGACTGCCCGTTGCAATCTCAAATATGGTGTCAAAGGCAATGGCTCTGGGTAGGTATCGTGATGTTAAGGTAATCCACAAGGTTGCAAAACGACTTTTTCTGCTTGTGGGTATTGTGGGTACTCTTGCAATGTTTATTCTTGCATATCCCTATGCCCTGTCAGCTAAAAATATGGATATTATTCCTGCTGTGCTTGTAATTACACCGTCAATTTTCTTCTGCTGTATAATGTCAAGCTACCGCGGTTATTACAACGGTCTTCGCAATATGACACCAACTGCAATTTCTCAGGTGCTTGAAGCAGGTGGTAAGCTTGTTTTCGGTCTTGTGTGTGCAAAATGGGCAATCAGCTATGGCTTGTCACGCTTTGAGGCGGGACAGACAGTTTTCGGACAGACTGCTGCAACTGAGGCTGAAGCTTTAAGTGCAATTTATCCTTATGCCGCAGCAGGTGCTACTGCAGGTGTTACTCTTGGTACTGTAATCGGTGTAATTTACCTTATTATTCTTCATAAGTTAAAGGGTGACAGAATTACAAAGGCCGAACTTGTATCAGCACCAAAGCCTGAAAGTTCAAGTCTGATTGCAAAGAAAATGTTCCGGTTTGCAATTCCTGTAGCTCTCAGCTCACTGGTGTTCAGTATTACAAACCTTATTGATGCCATCACCGTTCAGAACAGACTTGAAACAGTTGTTATGAATAACCTTGATTTAATAAGAAATATTTACTCTACTGAACTTGTAGGTGTGCTTGATGCTGACGTTAAGAACTTCCTTTATGGTGCATATTCCTTATCTCTTGACTTCAGAAACCTGATTCCGTCAATTACAATGACTTTGGGTATCAGTGCAATTCCTGCACTTTCAGCAGCCTGGGCAGTTAAAAATAAAAAGGCAATCAGAGTTTCAGTTGAATCAGTAATGCGTGTTACAATGCTTGTTGCAATGCCTTGCGGTATTGGTATGGGTGTGCTTGCACAGCCAATTCTTGCCGCATTCTATGGCAGTGGTGAAGCTGCAAGCGGTGTTTCTATTGCAGCTCCTGTACTTACAGTTTATGGTTTCACAATTTTCCTGATTGCATTATCACAGCCAATGACAAATATGCTTCAGGCTCTCGACAAAACAAAAATTCCACTTGTTTCAATGAGTGTTGGTGCACTTGTAAAATTTGTTTCAAACCTTATTTTTGTTTCAATCCCAAGTCTTAACGTAAATGGTGCCGTAATCGGTACAGTAAGCTGTTATGCAGTAATTACAATAATCAATCTTTTTGCAATTCTTAAAACTACAAGAATAAGAATTAACTTTATCTCAGTTTTTGTAAAGCCGATTATATGTGGTATCCTTTGTGGCATCGGTGCATATACTTCATACGGACTTTGCAACAGATTTATCCCTGAATTCTCAATAAAGAATATATTATGCCTTGCAGTTTCTATCGGTTTTGGCGGTATTATTTACGTAATTTCAATGCTTTTAATCAAAGGAATAGCAAAAGATGATGTAATTATGCTTCCTAAGGGAGAAAAAATTGCAAAAATACTTGCAAAATTTGGTTTTATAGAGTAAAATAGGGTGGTAGCAGTATGATTGAAAATTTTCAATTTAAAGAAAACTACAATATATCGGATTTAATAGATATTGTTGAGATTCTTCGTTCACCTGAGGGTTGCCCTTGGGACATGGAGCAGGATCATAAGTCAATCCGTCGTGATTTCCTTGAAGAAACCTATGAGGTTATTGAGGCAATCAATAAGGATGATAAGGACTTGCTTTTAGAAGAACTTGGTGATGTTTTGCTGCAGGTTGTTTTTCATACTCAGATTGAGCGTGAAAAAGGTACATTTGAACTAAGTGATGTTGCTGACGGAATCTGCAAAAAAATGATTGAGCGTCATCCTCACGTTTTCGGTGATGTTAATGCTGAAACAAGTGAACAGGTGCTTGAAAATTGGGATGTCATCAAAAAACGTACAAAACAGCAGAAGAGTCAGACAGAATCAATGCTTTCCATACCTCGTGAATTTCCGGCACTTATGCGTGCTGATAAGGTACAGAAAAAAGCTTCAAAGGTTGGCTTTGACTGGGATAGTGCCGACGGTGCTTTTGATAAGGTCAGTGAGGAGCTGCTTGAGCTTAAAGAAGCTTATAAAGAGGGAAATGAGGAGCATATCCGTGAGGAGCTTGGTGATTTACTCTTCTCAGTTGTCAATGTTTCACGCTTTGTGAAGGCTGATAGTGAGGAAGCACTTACAAACTCAACGGACAAGTTTATTGACCGTTTCAGTAAGGTTGAAAAAATGGCTTGTGAACAAGGAATGGATATGAAAAATACTGACCTTGAAACTCTGGACAAGCTTTGGGATTTGGCTAAAAAGGGATAAAACCTTTTTTAATATTAAAAAAGAAAAATTTTGGAGGAATACACAATGAATAAGACAGAACTCGTAGCAGCAGTTGCTGCAAAAGCAGGCATTTCAAAGAAAGATGCTGACGCAGCAGTAGCAGCAGTTTTGGCATCAGTTACAGACGCTCTTGCAAACGGTGATAAGGTTCAGCTTATCGGTTTCGGTACATTTGAAGTTAGAGCACGTTCAGAAAAGACAGCTCGTAACCCAAGAACAGGCGAAACAATGACAGTTCCGGCAACAAAAGTTCCTGCATTCAAGGCAGGCGCAGCACTCAAAGCAGCTGTTAAATAATTTAGCTTTTGTAAAAAATTGGGGAGTCGTTTGACTCCCTTGTTTTTTAGGTGATTAATATGAGATTAGACAAATTTTTAAAAGTTTCAAGAATAATTAAAAGAAGAACTGTTGCCAATGAAGTCTGTGATGCAGGTCACGTAAGTGTTGGGGGCAGAGTCGTAAAAGCATCTTATGATGTTAAAGAAGGCGACATCCTCGAAATTCAATTCGGTGAAAAAATAACAAAGTATCAGGTGCTGACAGTAACTGAACACGCAACAAAGCAAACAGCAGGAGATATGTATAAAGAAATAAAGTAGTTTATTTCTTTAATGAATGATGAATATTGAAGAATGAATAGTTGTTGGTTTGCGACGCTTGTTTTATTATAATTGCAACGCAGTTCCGAAATTATTCAATATTCATTATTAATTATTCATTTGAAATACAATATCTCCAACACTTACCACTTGACCTATTATATGTATTCAGGATATACTTATTTTATAGACAAAAAATAAGAGGAAAATAAATGGTTTATAAAAAGATATATGTTTTAATGACGCAGTATCCCGGATATGATGCGAAATTCCTTATGTGGTACACGCGTTTTCAATATTCTCACGCATCTATCGGCTTTGAGGATGATATGGATACATTTTATACCTTTGTCAGCAAAGGATTTTTTGTTGAAAGTATAAGAAAATACGAAAAACCCGGCAGACCGTCATTCCCTTGTGCACTATACGAAATTTCAGTTCCTGAAAAAACTTATAATAATGTGAAAGCATTGGTAATGACATATAAGGCAAGAAAAGAACAGCTTAAATATTCAACTCTTGGACTTGTTTGCTGTTTCCTGAAAATCCCATTTAAGAGAAAAAATAAGTATTTCTGTTCGCAGTTTGTTGCAGAAGTTTTGCACAAAGCACAAGTCTTGCGACTTAAAAAGAAAAGCACCTTGTATTTCCCAAAGGATATATCAAAGCACAAGGAATTAAAGCTAATTTTTATGGGTACACATTTAGATTTTGTGGATAAATTCGTAAAAAAATCGCATAAGAATGATTAAAGGACACCTAAATAGTCAGGTGTCCTTTGCTTTTGAATTATTCATATTCAATCGTACTTAGAATTTCCATAACTTTATCTTTATGTTCATTCCACCAGCTGCCACTTTGGTTAAGGATTACATAGTTTTCTTCTAACACAATAAAACTCCATTTATCACTATTATCATAAGTACCCATATTGCCAATATATTCACCAAGATAAACCGTCTTACTTTCAAGACCTGTTCCGCACACTCCGAAATTATCATCAAATCTGAATACAATTTTTCCTTCTTCCACGCCGACAGGGCGGAACTCTATTGTGTCGTAAACTTCTTGTTTCTCTGAATTTTCTAAAAGCATTTCTGGGTTTGTAAGGATAATATCGTTTTTGTAAAGTGTTTGCTCATATTCCCAACCGTCAGGAATAGTCAAAGATATTTTATAATTTTCACCGACACATTCAACCCTTGTACCTTTAACATCTTTTTTTAGCCAACCCATTTCAGTCAGATTTTCAATTAAAGAGGTTGGTATATCCTCAGGCTTACCGTCATTAAGCTTTATACAGTAATATGCACCTGTGCCTGCAGGGTATGACTCCTGAATTCCATCGTGAAGCACAAGAATTTCGTCACCGCTTGAAAGGTCAGCAAACAAATCTTTTTCACTCTGGTTGCTCATTACAATAGGCGAGTTGTTTTCGTCAATGAGCATATATGAACCTGTAGCAGTAATCAGGCATCTGCCCTCTGTAATTCCATAACCCTTTGTGGTCATAATGCCAAACCCGGCTACAACAAATGATGTGAGTAAAATAAGAATTGCAACGATTGAGAATAAAAGCGTAAATATTTTTTTATGTTTTTTCATTTTAATTTCCCCCTTTTATATATTAGAGTATTTAAAAGCGAATTTTGTTTCAAATATATTATAATATTTTTACAATGAAAAGCAAAGCGGAAGACAAAATAGGATGTCCTCCGCCAGTTTTTTTTATTATCATTTTGTATTGATAAAGCAGGCGTGGAAGCCTGCCACTACGCGATTGCGTTTTGCACTTATTTAGTTCCTGTTGAACCGAAACCACCTGCACCTCGGTCGGTTTCATCAAGGTCGCTGACCTCAACAATTTCAGGTAATTCAACAGGTTTAATAACCATCTGTGCGATTCTCTCAAATGGTTCAATTGTATATTCAGGGTCAGTTTGCTTTATAACACCAACGCAGATTTCGCCACGATAATCACTGTCAATCACACCAACAGAATTAAGAAGTCCGATTCCGTGCTTGATTGCAAGACCACTTCTTGAATGGATAAATGCTGCATAATGTGGGTCGTCAAGACCAATCGCAATTCCTGTTGGGATAACTGCTGTATCACCTTTTTTTAATGTTATAGGCTTATCAATACAAGCATACAAATCAAGACCTGCACTACCAACAGTTGCTCTTGTTGGAATTTTTGCATTTTCTCTGACTTTTTTTATTTTCAATTCTTTCATTATTCAACACCTCTGTATAAAAGTCCTCGGGTAAATTCGCCCTGAGGCTTTTCTTCGTTATAATATGCGTTCATTACATTTGCGACTTCTCGTTTTGTTTCCGTTGTGAAGTTGAAAAAGAGAATATCACAATTTGGGATTTCGTGAAGCCTGTCAGCCATATAAATCGGTCGTGAATTAAGAATTTCACTATATCCAAAATGACATCTTACAGGGAATTTAATTCCCATTCTGTCAGTGATTTCACTTTCTCGTTTGCACTCTGCACAAGTTTTTCCGTTTTTAATTGGACAATTTCTCGTGAGCATAAGTGGAATTTTACCGTAAACTGTAATTCCTTTACCGATAGGTGAGGAAATCTTCTTGAAATTCTCAACGGTACATTCATTAGAAACAATCACTTCATTGATTCTCAAATTTTTTGCCGTATCCATTGAAAGTGAATTAAAAACATTGAGTGATGGTGATGCAACAATCTTTTTCTTGCATTTTTTCGCAACAGCCATAGCATCAAGAGTGTGACAAAGACAAATGGTTGCAGAAGATTTTAATAGCATTTCTTCAACCTTTTCACCATTACCAAACATTCCGTGAGGAAGCTCAACGCCATAACCATTATCTTTTATAAGTTTGTCATCTGTACCGAGTGGTACAAAAATCAAATCAGCATCAAGATTTTCAGGAATCTGATTTGGATTATCAAATCTGCAATATATTTTTCTCTGATTTTTTGAAGAAATATCTGTTGGAATAGGTGCAGGATTAAGCTTTCTTTCAGCTTGTCCACACATTAGTTTTTCAAGAGATTCCAATGCACTTCTACGCATTGAATTTAATACTGAAACAGGAAGTGAATAATCAACATCACCATTGATTTTAATGCTTTCAACTGTGAATTGCGTACCACCACATTTTTTGAGTGCATCAACAATTCTTTCTTCTGAAATCGGTCTGTTTATCGGTGCTTCACATAGCATTTCACTATGTACGGAAACATTATGTCCGTTACAAGCCGCATTAAGGGCTGCTTTTTCACCGATTTTTCCTTGGAAAGTTAAACTTACATTAAATCTTGCTTGTTCTTTTTCATAAATGGAAGCGTATTTTGCAAAAAGCTCCTTTGTAGCAGACTGAACATTTTCCTTTTCACGGAATCCGAACATATCTCTGCCAAGTTCATTTTCATAATATCCGTCAGTAAAGCCGGAACGAGAAAACAAATCAGACAAATCTTTTCTTACAAGAGAAGTGTATGTATCGTTTATTGATTTTTTACAGGCAGAAACAACAGCACTCACATATTCAGGTCGTTTCATTCTGCCCTCAATCTTAAATGAGCAAATGCCCATTTCACTGAGTTCAGGGATGTGTTCAATAAGTGATAAATCTTTAAGACTTAAATCGTGTCCTGTGCCTTTTTGCGCTTTAAATGGCAAACGACAAGGCTGTGCACAAAGACCTCTGTTTCCGCTTCGTGAGCCAAGAACTGCACTCATAAGACATTGACCTGAAACACACATACAAAGTGCACCGTGAATAAACATCTCAAGGTCAATAGGGGAGTGCTCACAAAGATATTTAATCTCCTCAAAGCTCAATTCTCTCGGCAAAACCGCTCTTGTAAAACCAAGATTTTTAAGCTCATAAAGACCTTCAAGAGTGCCGACGCTCATCTGAGTTGAAGCGTGCATTTCAATTTCAGGACAAACTGTCTTAATAACCTTTGCAAGCCCCAGATCCTGAACAATAATTGCGTCTGCGCCTGATTGACAGATGTGCTTCACAACTTCAACAGCATCCTTTATTTCCGTATCCTTAATAAGGGTGTTAAGAGTAATATGCACCTTAACACCCCTACTGTGACAATATTCAATTGCTTGTTTTACGTCGTTCTCTGAAAAATTCTGTGCATTTCTGCGGGCATTAAAATTTCCCAAACCAAAATAAACCGCATCAGCACCTGAAAGTACTGCGGCTTTTAAGGTTTCCATACTGCCTACAGGAGCAAGTATTTCTGTCTTATTCATCTTTATTAGCCTTTGCAAAAAGATTTATCTGGTCTTCTTTAAATTTTGACTCTGTTTTGAGTCTTTCAAGCTCACGTTTATAGTAATCTCTGTCAGATTTAGCCTTTGAAGCATCTTCAAGGTATCCTTTCATCTGACTTTTTAAAGAGTCAACTTCATCAAGAGTTTTTGAAAGTGCGTCAGCCATTTCAAGTGCAACAAGAACAGTAGCCTGATTTACAGAAATACGAAGGCCACTATCAAGAAGGTCGGAAAGTCTTTGGTCGATTTTTCTTCCAAGCTCCTCTGTGTATTCAACACTTTCATCAGTATTGATATAGTAGCTTACGCCACGGATAGTAAGTTTAACTTTGTTATTCATTCACTTTTACACCCCGATACAATAAAATTGCATACTTTTTATTATTGTATCACATAAATGATGTCATTTCAAGAGTTGAAAAGACCCGAGAGTATATTTTCCTTTTTTGGTGTTTTGCAAGTTTTAGGCAATTCTATATCGACAAGTATTGTGTCATCACCAATGACCTTTATGTTGTCCCAACAAATTTTAATATCATCACATCTGCCCATAAGACCAAACATTTTACCTTTTCCGAAAATCACCAAGGACACAATGTTTCCGTTGCAGGTGTCAAATTCTACATCACAGACTGAGCCTAAACGACAGCCGTCCTTTAAATTGATGACCTCCTTTTCCCGCATATCAGTTACAAAACAATTCATTAAATCACCTCATAATTATAATATGACAGTGTTTCACAATTCTTTCAGAATTCCTTGATTTTCTTCATGGCACCCTTTTCAAGACGGCTGACCTGAGCCTGACTGATGCCGATTTCATTGGCAACCTCCATTTGTGTTTTCCCTTGCATAAACCTTAAATTGAGAATCTGCTTTTCACGATTGCTCATTTGATTAATTGCATCCTTGACCGCAATTTCAAAGAGCCAATCCTCATCACTTTCAGCACCGCCGACCTGGTCCATAACATAAATTGTGTCGCCACCGTCAGAGTAAACAGGCTCATAAAGTGAAATCGGCTCAACAATGGACTCAAGTGCAATCACCACGTTAGCAGGCGTTGTGTCAAGCTCCTTTGCAATCTCCTCAATGGTTGCCTCACGACCGAGATTGTTCTGAATACGCTCCTTAATTTGCATAGCGTGATATGCTGTGTCACGAAGCGAACGACTCACACGAATGGAGTTATAATCACGCAAATATCTGCGAATTTCACCGATAATCATAGGAACGGCATAGGTAGAAAAACGGACTTCGTGGGAAGTATCAAAGTTGTCGATGGCTTTAATAAGTCCAATACAGCCTACCTGAAACAAGTCGTCAGGATTTTCACCACGATTTGAAAATCTTTGAACTACGGACAATACAAGTCGAAGATTTCCTTCAATTAATTGTTGTCTTGCCTTTTTGTCATCATTTTCCTTGATTTTTTTTAGAAGTTCAATTTTTTCAGCCTCTTTCAGCACCTTGATTTTTGATGTATCAACGCCACATATTTCAACTCTGCTATATTGCACAATAATCATCCTTTACTTGTGATATGTACAAATCAGCATAATTCCGCATTCCGAATTACGAATTGTGAATTAAAAATCTCCCACTCATATTATGAACAGGAGACGTGAGGTTTATAATTCCATTTTATATAAAAAAGTATTGATAATTTATAAAGTAAATGGTAAAATATTATTGCGACATAAGTTAATAAGTTATAACGAGTATATTGGTGTGTATTTTTATTTGTTAAAAATGCATGCTCTCTTTTGGCATACCATATATATTCGTTATTGTATGTTAAACTTGTGTCGCAGCAATCGGAGCGATGCATTTTTAGGTGCGTAGCTTCGGCTGCGCACTTTTTATTTATGGAGGAAGGAAAATGAAGAAAAAGGTTTTCAAAGCGTTGTCTGTAATGTTAGCAGTAGTGCTTACATTCACAGCAGCACCGTTGAGTGGATTCGTGGGACTTGAACTACCCGAATGGCTCGACTTTTCAATTGGAGCGAAAGCGGCAGAGTATACATCGGGTGATTATACATATACTCTTTCGTCGGACAACCAAGCAACAATTACAAAAATTTCAGCATTAGTTACAGGTGAACTGGAACTTCCTGCAACACTTGATGAATATCCCGTTGTTGCAATCGGTTCTTCTGCATTTGCAGATAGAACTTATATCACATCTGTGGTTGTACCAAGTAGTGTAACCAACATTGGTAATTATGCATTCAGTGGATGTACACGACTTGCATCGGTAGACCTTGGAAATGTAAAATATCTTGGAAGAGAAATATTTAATGGTTGTACATCACTTACATCAATTACAATTCCTAATACAGTGACAGAAGTGTATGGTTCA
>JAFTUP010000076.1 GCA_017466205.1 Clostridia bacterium | reverse complement strand
TATTTTTAACTTTATTAATGTCAAAATTTCTTTTACTTTCTTTTACAACCGAGATTATTCTTGAATTTATCCCAAGTTGCTCAAAAGTCTTTTCAGATGCGCTCCATACTCCCTCCGGAGTTTCAAATATATTAATCAGTTTATATTTTTCACTAAGTTCAATACCTGAAATGCAACTAAACCATAGATAGTAATCTCTCAATTCCATAACCTACTCCTTTCGGTCAGACATCCTAAACATTAGTGCTTCCATCACATGTTTGTCCTGAATCTTTTCACTGCCTTCCAAATCGGCTATTGTTCTTGATGTTTTTAAAAGTCTATGATAACTTCTTGCAGTAAAATCCGTCTTGTCAAATGAATCTCTTATTATTTCCTTTGAAGAATCATTTAATATACAATATTCATCAACCAGACTACCATCCAATCTTGAATTAAACAATATGCTTTTCCCTGAGTATCTGTGTTCCTGTATTTTTCTTGCTCTTATAACCCTCCTTAAAATTGACTTTGAATTTTCAGAATATATTTTCCCGCTTATCTCATCAAAATTAATTGCCGGCATCTCTACTTTTAAATCGATTCTGTCCATAATTGGCTGACTTATTCTTGATAAATAACGTGATATATCTCCTTGGGAACATTTACACTTATTTCTGTCCGGATAAAATCCGCATGGACATCTGTTCATAGCTGCAACGAGTGTGAAATCAGCCGGATATACAACTGTACCGCTCAAACGGTTAATTACAATTCTTTTTTCTTCAAGTGGTTGCCTCAAAACCTCAATACTTTCTCTTCTGAATTCAGGTAATTCATCCATAAAAAGAATTCCAAAATTTGCATAACTGATTTCTCCCGGCAAAGGAAACGTTCCCCCACCTATTAATCCGGTCTTTGTAATTGAGTGGTGAGGATCCCTGAAAGGTCTTGATTTTATTAATGATTTATTATCTAGTTTTCCTGCAACTGAATATATTCTGGTAAGTTCAATTTGTTCATCGTAAGTTAATGGTGGCATTATGGTCGGAATCCTTCTTGCAATCATAGTCTTACCGGTTCCGGGTGGTCCGGAAAGAAGCAAATTATGCATCCCTGCAGCGGTGATTTCAGCGGCTCGCTTTGCCATAAATTGTCCTTTAACATCTGAAAAATCAAGTTTGTTTTCTTCATTAATCTGCACAATTTTGTCTATATAAACAGGTTGTATAATACCATTAATATAATCAACTGTTTCAGATAATGTCTTAACCGGAATAATCTTTATCCCCTCTATAACGCTGGCTTCAATCTAGTTATCATAGGTCGTAATAAACTTTTCAAATCCCGACCTGGCAGCTTCAATAACACAGGAAATTATGCCCCGAACCGGGCTTATCTGTCCATTAAATTTCAATTCTCCCAGAATGCAGCATTTATCCAGATTCAAGTTGTTAACCACCCCCTGGCTACTGAGTATACTTACTGCAATTGCAAGGTCATATTGCGTCCCTGACTTTCTAATATCCGCCGGCGACAGATTAACTGTAATTTTCTTTCCCGACCATTCATACCCGGAATTCTTTATTGCAATTCTAACCCTTTCCTTCGCTTCCTTTACTTCTGATGATAAATATCCCACCATCTCCATTCCGGGTAATCCGTTACTCAAATCAGTTTCTACTCTGATTATTTTCGCATCAATCCCATAAACACTTGCACAAAATGTATTGCTTAGCATATCTGTCCTCCTAAATTATAACTAATTTAAAAGGATAAATTAAATTACTAATTTTTTCTATTGACTAAACAACAAAAAAGCACCTTCCATTTTACTGGAAAGTGCTTAAAAATCTAATATCAATATCTTAAACAGACATGCAAGTTACACAAATTTTATCCATACGATTTGTATAATAATACAATGATTTTTTACTGTTTCTGAAGCATAGAACGTAACTCGTCCATAAACGTATTAACATCTTTAAACTCACGATAAACCGACGCAAATCTAACATATGCCACGTCATCAAGACCTTTTAATTTTTCCATTACAATCTGGCCTACAACAGAGCTTGGAATTTCTCTTTCCTCCATATTGTAAATTGCGCTTTCTACCTGGTCAACAAGATTGGTAATCTGTTCAACTGAAATAGGTCTTTTATGACACGCACGGAAAACACCCTTTTCAATCTTTGTGCGATCAAAGCCTTCACGAATATTATCTTTTTTAATAATAACCAATGGAATAGATTCTATTTTTTCGTAAGTTGTAAATCTCTTATTGCAACAATCACACTGTCTTCTTCTTCTGATAGAAGAATTGTCATCAGCCGGACGAGAATCAATTACTTTTGTATTGTCATCTCCACAAAACGGACACTTCATATGTATACCTCCAAATTAAATCAAATCAGCGATATCAATGTTTTCCCCACTGATACCAATTACCGCACCCTTTGCCACTTCAGAGGCATCCTTGTGAGCAATAAGCCACTTATTACGTGCAAATAATCTTCTGTCTTCTTCGTTCTTAATCGAAATTTCAGGTTTATCAGTGTTTGTATCTTTTGGTAAAACAATACCAACCTTAAACTGTGCTCCCTTCTTAGCAGAACATGGCGCATAGTGAAGAGTTGTTGCATAAAGCTCTACAGCGGTTCCTGCCGGACAGAGGAAAGCTTCAACCTTGGAACTGTCAAGCATATCATTCATACAATCCTGCTGTCTTGCAAGTAAAAGAATACAATCTGTTGCTGCTACATCAATTTCAGAATCTCTGTGATATTCAAGACAGTTAAGCTTTGTATTAACACCATTGCAATAACCAATCTGAATAGGCATTCCTCCATATACATTATTTGTATACTCCTTCATTGCAGGTGTATCTTCCAACACATCAACAGAAGGAAAATAATCAACTGCATCAACTGGTGCAGTTGTTTTATTTAACAGGTTATCAATCAGAAGGCTGATATCATAACCATCAACAATTCTTCCATACTGTTCAAATTCTTTGTCAATTACAGATTTAATAACTAAACTCATTTAAAATACCTCCGAAAAATTCTGATTATTTAGTTAAATTCAGTATACCATAGTGATAAAAACCTTTCAACAAAAAAATTATTACCTCTTGTTTATGAAATGCAAGTATTGTATAATAGTTTAGGTGTCAACCAAATACACATATGGAGGAATTGTCATGAGACATTTACTCAGTCCACTGGACTTTACACTTGAAGAAGTTGAAAATATGCTTAGACTTGCTCAGGATATTATTAAAAAACCTGACAAATACTCTCATATTTGTGACGGTAAAAAACTTGCAACTCTTTTTTATGAGCCAAGTACCCGAACAAGACTTAGCTTTGAAGCAGCAATGCTTAACTTAGGAGGCAAAACACTTGGTTTCCACTCAGCTGATTCTTCATCAGCAACCAAAGGCGAAAGTGTTGCAGATACTATCAGGGTAATTTCCTGTTATGCAGATATCTGTGCAATGAGACATCCAAAGGAAGGTGCCCCTCTTGTAGCCTCAAACTATTCTTCTATCCCTGTTATTAACGCAGGTGATGGAGGTCACAATCATCCCACTCAGACGTTTACCGATCTTTTAACAATTCTTGAGCTTAAAGGTCGTCTTGATAATATGACTGTAGGTCTTTGCGGTGACCTTAAATTCGGTCGTACTGTTCACTCTCTTATTAATGCAATGAAGAGATATCCAAATGTTAAGTTTGTGCTTATCTCCCCTGAAGAGTTAAAAATTCCTCAGTATCTTAGAGATGAATTAATCAGTGAAAATCACAATTTCAAGGAAGTATACAGTCTTGACGAAGTTATGGGAGAACTTGATATTCTTTACATGACTCGTGTACAGAAAGAACGATTCTTTAACGAAGAAGAATATATTCGTTTAAAGAATAGCTTTATTCTTGACTTAAAGAAACTTTCCAAAGCTAAAGAAGACATGTATATTCTTCACCCGCTTCCACGAGTAAACGAAATCTCTGTTGAGGTTGATAATGACCCTCGTGCAGCTTATTTTAAACAAGTACAGAACGGTGTTTATGTAAGAATGGCTCTGATTCTCATTCTTCTTGGGCTTGACAAAACTATTGAATACTAGGAGGTAATTATGCTTAACATTGGTGGAATTACAGAAGGAGTTGTTATTGACCATATTAAAGCCGGT
>JAFTUP010000075.1 GCA_017466205.1 Clostridia bacterium | reverse complement strand
TCATTCTCATAAGGCACATCACAAGAATAATGCCAGACCATAACACCACCAAGACCATAATCGTTGGCAAAAGCTGTTTTATCCTTAATCATCTGCACACCGTTAAAGCTTGTGGAAACATCACCGCTTGTGTCACCTGTCAAATATGACTTTGCAATCACATTTTTGAATGGATTATTTTCCAAATCAGGTGATATCTGTGCATAAGATGGCCATGCCTCTTCGCCACCGTGAGTTCTACCGTAAAACGGTAAACCTAAATCACATTTAGAAAGGTCATATCCTTTCTTTTCAAAACTTTTTATGGCAAGAATACCACCTTTTGAAGCGAATTCAGAATGCTGATTATAAACTGACATATCGTCATAAGCCATAATCTCGACTCTGTCAATCACATCAATAGCCTTTTTTGATAAATCACAATTCCACTCAGCAAGCGCCACGCCGATTTTGTATTCTCCCATAACAGAATTGAGATTTACAAGAAATTTTGAATAATCTCTTCTGCTCTTTGCTTTATATGGATATTCATAATCAAAGAAAATACCATCAAAACCAAAATCTTTTACCATTGACAAAATATTATTTGATAAAGCATCCCCATTATTGATAAATGCTTGACTATGAAGTGTTTCTTTATCATCCGCATCTGAACCATCCGGACCCAGAATATTGCAATATATGTTAAGATCAGGGTTTATCTTTCTTAATTTTGCAACAATATTTCTTAATACATCTTCGCCACTTGTTTCATCAACATTCTCATAATAAATACTTCCATTTTCATCAAATCTTGCTATTCCAAACAGAATTACATCTGTATTTGTCTGCAATTTATCTGTATCTACATTATTATCATAATAAAATCCTGGACAAACGATATATGAAGTCACACGAAAACTCTCGTTTTTATTATTTTCCACATTGAGTACATTAATGCTTTTTAAATTATATTGACTTTCATTTGATGATTCAATGCATATTTTAAGTGAATCAGCAGTATGCTCACCTATTTCGCAATAACGATACTCACCTATTCTCTCCTGTTTATAAATGGATTTGTATTCGCCACTTTCATCTTCTAACCATATTGAAAACTTAAAAATCTGATTATTTTTTTCTTTAATAACAACGGTATCAAAAGTAACTTTTTCATGAAACTGAACTTCAATAAATGTGCCTTCCGTTCCAACAATACCTTTTAAGTCTCCAATTATTTCAGAATTATTCATAACACTGAATTCTTTTGCATTATCAATTTCTATCCCTTGTGAAAAAGATAAAAAAGAAATACATGAAACCAGTATTAAAGAAATTAATGCAAATATTTTTTTAATATTACCCTCTCCTATCAAGCCAACAAAAGCAAGAAACTCCCGGTTTTGATTCTTTAAAATGTATAATTGCCATAGCCTTACTTCGTATTGTTCATTTTCTTTATCTCTTCGTTCTTCTTATATTCAACACCCATAGAGCCAAGATGAAAAACAGACTTATTTCTTAAAAACAGCTTTTTCTTTTCAATTCGTGAGTAATTTATATTTTTTGAACACATATATGCTTTAAAGAAATCAAGTCGTTTGTAAAAATCTTTGTAGTTTTTCTTTTCATCCTCAGTCCAAGCTACTTCAGCAAAAGCAAAAATTCTCGGATACACGGCAAATTGCCATGCACTTTCGTTCACTATCCACTCTGACCATGACTCAAATTCAACACCGAGAACACTATTTTCATTAATAAATCCGGACTTTACCACATTGAAATTATATACTTTTTTCAAAGACGCCATTGAATATGTGTAATCAAAATATAATGTGGGGCATGTAGAAACAATATACTTTCTTTTCTCGCACTCATTTTTCACCCAAAGCGGAGTTCGAGTAATCCAATACTGACCAACAATATCTTTATTTGTATTGTCACTTATTCCGTCATTCCACTCGATACACTTTTTACCAAGGGTTTTGAGATAATCACTTATACGATTATTGAAATACGTCTGTAATTCAGAGCCTTTTGTGAAACCTAATTCTTTCATTTTTGCCTGACATACGGGACACTCTTTCTCCCATATTTTGTGACCTTTAAAGGCTTCGTCGCCACCTATATGGAAATATTCATAAGGAAAAAGTTCACAAACTTCAGTAAGAAGATTTTTTATAAACTCATAGGTTTCTTCCTGACCTACACAAAGAATATCCTTTGTTATTCCATTCTCTCAATAAACTTCATATTTCTCTTTTCTACAAGATAAATTATTATATGAAGCCAATAATGCAACAGTATGACCCGGAATACCAATTTCAGGAATAACATCAATGCAGAGCTTCTCAGCATAGCTGACTATTTCTCTGATTTCTTCTTTCTTGTAATAACGAAGATATTCATCGCCATCTTTTTTCATGCCAAGATATGCTAAAGATTCTGCTCCACCTAAATATTCATATTGCCTTTTACTGCCAATTTCATTAAGTAAAGGATAGACTTCACTTTCAATACGATAACCCTGGTCATCGCTTAAATGCCAATGGAATTTATTGAGCTTGAGCATAGCCATTTCATCAAGAGCTCTTTTAACAACATCCACACCAAAGAAATGACGAGCTTCATCCATCATTCCACCACGGAATTTGAATTTAGGGTAATCATATATGTATGCACAATCAAGAACAGCAACACCATTTGATTTTTTCGACTGCATAATAATAATTTTTAGTGTCACTGCACCATAAAATGCACCGTTTTCATCAGACGCTGAAACAGTGACACCATCAGTTGTGATATTTAATGTATATCCCTCTGACCTTATTGAAGCATCCTTTATAAACTTTATTGAGCCATTATTGGCATCCTTTTTGGTTTTGAGAAAATTCGAAATAAATTTTCCTGCTTTCATAAATTCAGGAACACACAAAACCTTAGTATCGGAAGTTACTGTATATGTTCCGTCGTGAACTTCATATCTTTGCGGTTTCGGAATAATACTACATTTTGCTTTATTCATTTTAAATTCTCCAAAACCTTTCTGCAGTAATCAGGTACATCTGAAATGATAGCATCACAGCCCCATTTTGCAAACCTTATAATTTCTTCTTCAAGATTAACAGTCCAAGGATTAACCGCCATGCCAAGATTGTGAAGCTCCATAACTTCTTTTTGGGTTATAAGCTTTCTGTGCGGATGTGCAGCATTTGCTTTTAACTGTTCACAATATTTTGCAACACCAAAGGTCATAATTTCACGACCCAACTCGTCATCCTCATATAAAAGTCCTGTTTTGACATTACTATCAATTTCTTTTACAAGACGAATACACTCCGGGTCAAAGCATGAAACAATTGAATTATCAACTATGCCGTACTCGTGAATTGTCTCAACAACTCTTTTTACAAGGTCACAATCCTTCTTCGGCGGTTTAATTTCAATGTTAATAAGTGACATTGACTTTGTTAAATCAAGTAATTCAGATAATGTAGGCAATGAAACACCCTTAAAATCTTCATTGAAATATGAGCCAAAATCAAAAGACTTAAGCTGTGCAAGTGTCATTTCATCAACTCTGCCGGTACCATTTGATGTCTCATCAACAGTGTAATTATGGCAGATTACAATGTGACCGTCACTTGATAAATGCACATCTGTCTCAAGACCGTCAGCATTAAATTCCATTGCTTTTTTAAAAGCAGGAATGGTGTTTTGCGGAGCAACCTTGTTTGCACCTCTGTGAGCTAATACAAGCGGCATAAAAATTTCCTCCTTGGAAACCAAATTTCTACAATTATAGTTTATCAAAGAGGATTGCTATTTGTAAAGTATTATTTGTATTTTTTTACAAACTCTTCGTATATTTCCACAATTTTAAATTTGAATTTATATTTTTTACCATTAGCTACAATTTCACTTTCTTCTTTATTCAACACGTCGTCTATTTCACATTCAGCAGATGCTGACGGAAGGCACATTGGCGGAAACATTACACACCACCAATTTTTGCCCTTTCCCTCACCTATCACAACATTGACAGCATTATAGTATCCTGCAGGTAATGTTACTGTATTATCATAGGTTCTTGTTTTAAAATATTCATTTTGAACTGTTATTCTAACATCATAATCATATCCTTGGGACAGGATAACATCTTTCGCTGTTTGTTCCAGTCTGCTGATATATGGAGTGATTTTTTCCTCTGCTTCAGACGAGGTAATACTTCCGTCAAAAATTTCTTTGCCTTCTCGGAGCACTGCATCACGGACTTTTAATTTTAATTGTTGGTCTTCTTCACTATCCGAATTTGCAATAACATGCATTCTTAACATTTTTTCTCTTATACTGTCACATTGATTTGAGAATGCACTGATATTAAGCACACAACAGATTATAAGTGATACAAGAATTGAAGCTTCAATTTTAAGTACAGTTTTTTTCATAAAATTCCTCCTGACAATCAGGAGTATTGGTAAATAAAATATATTTTAAACATAAAAAGGACAGACAAGAATGTGCATTAGTATCATATTAAAATGCAACGGCGGGGTCAAGACCCCGCCCTACCGAAATATTATATAGTTTTTTATACTTGCAACACGGTTCCAACACTTTGCATTTTGCATTTAAAACAAAAAAGCCCCACAAAGTCGGCTGCAGTGAATACTAACCTGCATGTTAAGCAGGTGGGTGCCGTCCGTACCATATCTGTGCTCCCTTCGTCTGTCTTATGACAGGAGGTCTGCTCCCAATGGGACGAGAATTAGCTCCCTTTTAAAGAGTGTTGGGTTAATATCATCTGCAGTTATCGGGCTTCGCAGGGTAATATAAGTTTATTATTTATTCTGAGAATTATTCCTCATCAAACGAAAATAATTCTGACAGTCTTTCCTCAAAGATTGAGCCGATTTCGTTGAATTCATTGTCATCCTCAATTGGCTCTAAATATATTTCACCATCTTCTTCACAAACCTTAAGAATAATCAACTCACCGTCATCATCGATGATTTCTTCAGCATCATCATACACAGGTAAAAGTGCAACATATTTTGCCTTATCGGTTTCAATTCTGTCAAGCTCTTCAAACACGTGCTCAACACCATTTTCGTCAATTACTGACACAAGGTCAGGATTGAATTCTTCACTCATTTTTATATCTCCTTTATTTTATATATAGACACCGGACTCAAGGACAAAAATTTCCTTACCACAAGAACGAAGATACTTATAAACAGGCTCATCAAAGCTCTTGTAATCAGAAACGGAAAAGTCCTTCAGACTGATTTTTCTGATCTTGCAGGACTCGGTATTACAAACATACAAATCACTGTCATATCTTGAAATTGAAACAGGATGATTAAATGACGGTGACTCAAGAGAGCCGATTCTCATACTGAATTTTTTATGTGCAATTGAATAACTGACTATACAGTTTTTATCAGGAACTACACTCCAGAACTGATTTCCGTCAACAGCAACACCATTGACCTCACATCCATGATAATTTATATCACAAGACCAAATCATATCACCATCAGAAGAGAAAATGCCTGTCTCACCTGTTTCATAAACAACGATTGTATGCTTATCAGCGGTGATATCAGCATCGCAAGAAACATAATCTCCAAGCTGCTCAGATATTTTCTTGTACTCCGGACCAAATTTATTGAGTAAATAAACACTTTTGGTAACAGGAGTATTTTGCATTCTTTTTATATCATATCCGTAAAAATTGACCTTAACAGAACCATTTTCAAGAACTGTTTTTCGAGTATAAATGATACCGTTTGAGAATGCGATGATATCGTAAATCGAATTTGTAATCTTTTTCATATAATCACCGCCGGTAAATATTAAAATTCAGTTGAACTCTAATTTATGATTATATTATACATATTTTTTATCATTCGGTCAATAGTCTTAATCTGTTTTTACAGCCATCATCACTATTCATACATTTCGTGTTTGTGCATATAATCTTTTTTGTTCCGTCGCTACAAATAATTTCTTGTAAAATAACATTTTTGTCATAATAAGTGCAG
Organism: Clostridia bacterium; assembly: GCA_017466205.1. GTDB lineage: Bacteria > Bacillota > Clostridia > Oscillospirales > Acutalibacteraceae > Fimenecus. The sequence goes on along the minus strand of JAFTUP010000075.1, from coordinate 525 downwards.
AATTGCTCATAAGTAAACTTTGTTTCACACATATATTTTCCTCCTTAAAATCTTTTACCATATATTTATATTCGTCCGGAATATTTTAATACAGATTTTAATAAAAATTATTATTTACAAAAACGGAGGAATTAAAGTAATGTCTGCAAAATTATTTTTAGGAATTATTGCATTTTTTTATGTTTTGATTATTGTAATCACAATGATTAAAACAAAACGATTTTTTACTGTTATATTTCTGACAGTACTACAAGGAATTTGCACATTATTTGCCATAAATCTGATTGGAAATTACATAAATGTGCATATTCCTGTAAACGGCTGGAGCATTGGAATATCATCAATTGGCGGTATACCTGGAGTAATTATGATGCTTTTATGCGGCGGATTTATGGGTTGAGAAACAAAAACTGATAGCTGGAGATTATTCCAACTATCAGTTTTTAATTGGTGTATTTATGCGTGAAAATAAACCCCCAGTTCTACTGGGGGTGAAAAAAGGCTTTAGCAAAGACAAAACAGGCG
>JAFTUP010000074.1 GCA_017466205.1 Clostridia bacterium | reverse complement strand
AGAATAAACGCCGGAATTACGAACCGTTCAGGGGATAATTCCGGCGTTCTTTGTGTCTGCGTCAGAGCATTTATAACACCTGACAGAGAAACTAAAAGACAAAACGGACGGAGAATGAAAGAAAGCGGAGAGCCTATGTTTTGTCTTACTACTCAGGATAAACACGGTATTGCAATATGCAGTTGTGAAAAGTGTATTTACAATATGGATATGGAAACCTTTGGCTGCTGTATCAGAATACGCAGATTAACGCCACGTGAGGCTTGGAGATTACAGGCTATCGAAGATAAATACTTTGATAAAGCTGCGGCGGTAAATTCAGATGCACAATTATACAAGCAAGCCGGAAACAGCGTTACAGTATCACTTGTTTATGCAATCGGCTTGAAGATAAAAGAAATAGTTGAAGCAGAACGAGGTGCAGAGCATGAAGTTTAAATGTATCTACGCCGATCCGCCTTGGCAGTACAAGGTATATTCTAAAAAAGGTCAGGGACGAAGTGCAGAAAATCATTACCGAACAATGAGCAAAGAGGATATATTTTCACTTCCTGTAGCCGATATTGCAGATGATGACTGTATTCTCTTTCTTTGGGTAACATTCCCGTGCTTGCTTGAAGGTCTTGAAACAATAAAACGGTGGGGATTCCAATATAAAACATTGGGTTTCTGCTGGGTGAAACGCTGTAAGAAACAAACTGAAAAATGGTTTTGGGGGTTAGGCTTCTGGACGAGGGCTAACCCCGAAATCTGCATAATAGCAACAAAAGGAAATCCTAAACGCATTTCAAAGGGAGTGCATACCGTTATTGATACGCCGATTGAGGAACACAGCAAAAAGCCCGATGAAGTCAGAAAACGAATTGTGGAGCTTGTCGGAGATATTTCACGGATTGAACTCTTTGCAAGAGAAGAACACCCCGGATGGTTCAGTCTTGGTAACGAAATTGACGGTATGGATATTCGGGATAGCTTAGTTGAAATTGCGAAAATGTAATAAACCTTATTCCAAATTGGAACAAGGTTTAAGAAAGGAGCTTGATAATGGGAAAAATTATAACGGTATGCGGAGGTCACGGCAGCGGTAAATCTACCGTTGCCGCTAACCTCGGTTACATACTATCTCAAAATAATCTTGTTGGAATACTGTCAACAAATATGGTTTATGGCTGTATTCAGCATTTGTTCGGAACAGTTATAGATGACCGTCACGGTCTGTATGAAATGTCTTTATCAAAGTACGATACAGCAAAAAACTTTGTTCCGTGTTTAAACAATAAAAATCTGTTTTTGATGTCGCTTTCAAACAGTCACGATTGCTTAATGATTGCCGATGAAGAAAACGGAATTAACGGAGAAAGAGCAAAGGAAATATTAACGGAGCTTAAAGATTTGTTTCAGTATCTTATTGTAGATTGTGAGCCTGAAATCAATAATCCGCTTTCAATTTACAGTATTATTTATGCTGATAAAATAATAAATCTCATAAAGCCTACGATAACAGGCACGGCGTTTTTTAATAGCTATAGGTCCCTGTATTCGGCTCTTGAAATCCCGGACAGCAAGATAATTCATGTTGCAAACAATGATAAAAACTATGTCGGGATAAAGAATGTTGAACGGACTGCAGGCCTTAAAATGTTTCTTACGATTCCACATTATAAAAATGTTGAAGAAGCTGAAAATAAAGGTCAGCTTGCGTGCTTTACAAAAAACGGCTATTTTTACGATATACGCAAGATTGCAGACTGTATAAAGGAGAGTGTTGCCAATGAGTAAATTCAGCGTTTATCAGGCGATTTATGAGGTTTCACAGCACGAAAAAACAGTAAAGAAAGAAATCAAAACCGATGCAAAGCCGTATGAGGAAGTTTTGGAAATTGTAAGGGCTGAAATCAGCAAAAACCACTCAGGAGAGCTTGCTAATGTTATCTCTGAACCACAGGGGGCAACCTTGCTTAAAAATTTGCTTTCAAAATACATTTATCAGAAACATATTGCTTGCCGTGAATATGACAGTATGAATGAATTGGTTGATAAATGCTATGAGGATATGGCAGGGTTCGGATTTTTGACAAAATACATTTATGATGATGAGGTTGAGGAAATCAACTGTAACGGCTGGAATGATATTGAGATTGTAACTGTTGACGGATGGAAGAAGATTGACGAGCATTTTTTAACACCCTTGCAATGTATTGATATGACTAAAAAAATGTGTCAGCTTGGCGGTGTCATTATTGACGGTTCACAGCCTACACAGGATAGTTTTATTACGCAGGGTGTCAGAATATCGGCAATCATACCGCCGTGCATTGATGAAGATGTCGGAGCAGTATTTTCAATCAGGAAACAGAAAAACAATGTAATCACCAAACAGCAGCTTATCAAATGGGATACGGCAACAGATGAAGAACTTGACTTTTTGATTCTTTGTATTTCGCACGGTGTAAGTCTTGGTATTGCCGGCTCTACAGGTAGCGGCAAAACAACAGATATTGGCTTTATACTACGCAATATTCCTTATGATAAGCGAATATACAGTATTGAGGATTCAAGAGAGTTAAATCTGCAAGTTAAGGACAGGGACGGAAAAATATTAAACCGTGTTATTCACACGAAAACAAGACCGTCAACAAATCCGACTCAAGATGTGTCTGCTGATGTACTTTTGAAAAAATCCTTGCGTTTTGATCCGCAGATTATAGTTCCTGCCGAAATGAGAGGTGAAGAAGCAATGACCGCACAAGAAGCCGGAAGAACAGGTCACACCATTATCACATCACTTCACGCATCAACCGCAATGGCAGCTTATACAAGAATACTTACAATGTGTATGATGTCAGGTACAAAGCTATCCGAGGAACTTATGCTAAAACTCATTATTGAAGCATATCCGATTATGGCTTTTAAAATGCAGTTACCCGATAAAACCCGAAAGTATATGAAAATAATCGAAGCGGAGGACTACCGTGACGGAAAGATTGTATATCGTACCCTGTATAAGTATGTGATACAGGACAGAGTATTGAGTGAGGACGGTACACAGATTGAAAAAATGATAGGTTATCATAAAAAGGTCAATAACATATCGTCACGGCTTGCTAACATCTTACTTGAAAACGGTGCTGATTTACAAACAATACGCCGTTTTGCCGGAGAAGATTGGAGTCCTGAAGCAGATACGGAGGAATGATATATGATTTACAGAGTTATTATATTTATTCTGCTTTGTATCGGATTTGCAGCCTTAGTAAAAACACAAAAAGACGATACGCTTGTTTTGAAAAAACAAAGTATTGCACAGAATAAAAGAAATGCTATGCTCAGTAAACGGCGAAGATTTGTAGATAAGAAACCGAATGTATTTGAACGGTTTAAAACCATATCGGAAGAAATGCTGAAAAGCAGCCGTTCAAATATGACTTTTTCAAAGTATATCAGGGTATCGTTGCTGTTTTCGCTTGGCGGTGTGATTGTTGGCTTGCTTCTGAATAACATTCTGCTTTCAATCGTGCTTGCCGTAGGTATGCTTTTTGTACCGCTTGAATATCTGGTTGTCAGACAATCATCATATACACAGATGATAAATGAGCAGATGGAAACTGCATTATCGCTTATAACAAACAGCTACTTGCAGTCCGGCGATATAATAAAGGCTGTAAAAGAAAATCTGCACCGTATTGAACCGCCTTTTTATAATCTGTTTGCTGAATTTATTGCTGAAAAAACCTTTGTTGACAGTAATATCAGCCGTAACATCCGAAAACTGAAAACCAAGGTTGATAACAGTTTTTTCTCTGAATGGTGCGATACACTTATATTGTGTCAGCAAGACCGTGAGCTTATGTATGTACTGCCGACCATTGTTGAAAAAATGTCGGATATAAAGCAGATTCAGGAAGAATTAAATACGCAGATGTATAACATTTACAAAGACCATATCAGCGTAACACTTGTGGTTGCTGCAAACATTCCTCTGATGAGGTTT
>JAFTUP010000073.1 GCA_017466205.1 Clostridia bacterium | reverse complement strand
CGTGTTGCGAACTCTTCTTTTACAATGTCGTAGATATTTTCAAGAACGATAACTGACTGTTCAGATGCACAAATCATACCGGTATCAAATGTCTTTGAGTGAAGGATCGAGTTAACTGCAAGAAGAATGTCTGCACTATCATCGATGATTGCAGGTGTGTTTCCGGCACCAACGCCCAACGCCGGCTTACCGCTTGAGTATGCAGCCTTAACCATTCCGGGACCACCGGTTGCAAGGATGATGTCTGCTTCTTTCATTACTGTGTTTGTCATTTCCAGGCTCGGAACATCAATCCAGTCGATGATACCTTCAGGAGCACCTGCTTTAACTGCAGCTTCTAAAACGAGTTTTGCGGCTGCAATTGTGCAATTCTTTGCTCTTGGATGAGGAGAGATAATAATCGCATTTCTTGTCTTAAGAGCAAGCAAACATTTGAAAATTGCTGTAGATGTAGGGTTTGTTGTAGGAATAACAGCTGCGATTACACCGATAGGCTCTGCTATCTTCTTTATTCCATAAGCCGTATCTTCTTCGATAACACCGCAGGTTTTTGTATCCTTGTATGCATTGTAAATGTATTCAGAAGCATAGTTGTTTTTAATCACCTTGTCTTCTACAATACCCATACCTGTTTCTTCAACTGCCATTTTTGCAAGTGGGATTCTTGCTTTGTTTGCAGCAGAAGCGGCAGCTAAGAAAATTTTATCAACCTGCTCTTGTGTGTAGGTTGCAAAAACCTTTTGAGCTTCTTTGGTGCGTGCAATAGCTTCTTCGAGCTTCTCAACGCTGTCTACAATTTCGTAAGTCTTGTTTTCCATGATTTATTATCCTCCTAATTTTGATTTACTAATTGATTATTTAGGTGTGCAAGTGATAAGGCCAGGTTCTCTTGCTGTAGCAATATTCCTTCGGGAACATTAAGTCTAAGCGGTGAGAAATTCCAGATTGCACTTATCCCGTTCTCTATCATCAAGTCACAAATTTGCTGTGATGATTCTTTATTTACCGAGATGATTCCAATTTTAATGTTATTCTCTTTACAAAATTTACTGAACTCTTCCATAGGAAGTATCTGTTTTTGGTTTGATGTCTGTTTTTTGGCTTCTATATCAAAGCCTGCCATTATTCTCACGCCAAACTCTTCGAATCCTTCGTAGTTCAGAAGTGCCTTGCCGAGCTGTCCCGCTCCGACTAACACCGCATTTGTGAGATTGTCATACCCTAACACTTTTTCGATGCTTTTAATCAGTTCTTCAACCTCATACCCTATCTTGGGCTTTCCGGCACCGCTTACTGAGTTAAGGTCTTTTCGGACCTGAACCTCTCCAAGTGCCAGGCTTTTTGCAATTGAGGTTGCGGAAATGTATTCATCATTGTTTTTGAACACTGTACGAAGGTGTTGCAAGTAGTGCGGCAGTCTGCCGAGAGTTGCTTTTGATACAGCGATCTTTTCCATACTGATACCTCCCATCTCTTGACTTCGTTAATATTTTAACATTCTTTTTTATTCTTGGGAATTCTTAAAATGTTTAATCGGTATTATCAATATCGATAACCCCTTTATCGAATGGCGGAATAAAGCAAAAAAATAAGCCTGACCTTCGAAAAAGTCAGGCAAAAAAATTTTTTAGTTAAATATTTTTCTCTTTGTTTCACACAGTTTTGTTATGAATCTGCGGTCAAGTTCAGTTAATTTATATCCCTTTTTATAGATTAAAACATCTTTATATAATTTTTTGTTTTCTACACATTTCTTCTGAACGAGATTGTATCTTTCAAGCAAGCTCTTCGGAACAGGAGATACCCACATAAATGTTTCGGGGTTTTTATCAAGCAAATCAAACTGACTTGCTCTTTCAAAAATATAAATCCTTCTATCGATATTATCCGGCAATTCTTCCTTAACAACTTTTGATAAAGGCATAGAAGGAACAAATGGGTCTGCGTGAGCAATTTCTATGTAGTCAGTCAAATCATCAAAAGTTATTTCTCCTTTTTGTGCAAGGGGATTATCTGCACTCATAATAAGTGAATAGCTGAACTCTGTTACAAGCTCATATACAAAACCTTTTTCATCGAGCATTGATTTAAAATACTTATCATAATTTTCTGCGTATCGGATAATCCCAAGCTTGTAATCATGGTTAAGCATGTTATGAATGGTTCTCTGAGAATTTGTTTCCTTATAAAATATTTCGGCCGAATCCTTTGTTAGCATTCGTGAAAATTCAGCAAAGGCTTCCGATATATAAGAAGCACGTGGAACAGAAATAGAGAATTTCTGTTTATTCGGAGCACCATATTTGTAATACTTTTCAACAGATTCGATTTGGTTCAGTATCCCTTTAGCAAAATTCATAAACTCTTCGCCTTCATGTGTTAAGCACATGCCTTTCGTTGTCCGGTCGAAAATTGTTATTCCCAAATCCGCTTCAAGTTCCTTAATCGAACGACTGATATTAGGTACTGCAATAAGCAAAGTTTCTGATGCTTTGTTGAGAGAACCTGCCTTTGCAACCTCAACTGCATATTTCATATGTAATATATTCATAATAGCACCTACCTTCTTGCTATTTGATTTTTTATATTATATCATATTTGTATCTAAATTTCAATCTACATAATATATTTTATTTTACATTGCTTTACAAATACAATTTCTTATATCCGCCCTTTGCGCACAAGTAACTATTTATATTACCGGCCAAGTTAAATACTTAGCCGGTCTGCGAAATCATTCAGTTATCTAATGCCGTACTTTTCAATGATATAATCCATATCCTTATCACCTCTGCCAGAAAGATTGATAAGGACAGAGCCTTTGCCCATTGTCTGTGCAAGCTTCACACCGTAAGCAACTGCGTGTGAGCTTTCGATTGCAGGAATAATGCCTTCCATCCTTGAGAGTTCAAAGAAAGCATCAATGGTCTCATCATCAGTTACAACATCATACTTAACTCTGCCTGAATCACGCAAAAATGCGTGTTCAGGACCGCTTGACGGATAATCAAGTCCGCTTGCAACAGAATAAACAGGTGCAGGTTCACCGTTTCCATCTTTCAGCATAATGCTGTTAAAGCCGTGCATAATACCTTCTGTTCCGTAGGTAAGACTTGCAGCGTGGTCACCGAGCGCTGTTCCGCGTCCTAATGGTTCGACACCGTAAATGTCAACGGGATCATTTAAGAAGCCTGAGAAAAGTCCCATTGCATTTGAGCCACCGCCAACACAAGCAACAATGGCATCAGGCAATTCTCCCGTCATATTAATAAACTGTTCTCTTGCTTCAATACCTACAACACTCTGAAAATCTCTTACCATCATCGGGAATGGATGAGGTCCTACAACAGAACCTATGCAATAAATGGCATCTTTATATTCATTGCAGTATGCCATAAATGCCGCATCAACCGCTTCTTTGAGTGTCTGCAGTCCGTCAGTTACTTCAATTACTCTTGCACCGAGTATCTTCATTCTTGCAACATTTGGTGCCTGCTTTTTAATATCAACAGCACCCATATAGATGTCACATTCAAGACCGAAATATGCCGCAGCAGTAGCAAGTGCAACACCGTGCTGACCTGCGCCTGTTTCTGCAATAACCTTTTTCTTACCCATATATTTTGCAAGCAAAACCTCGCCCATACAGTGATTTAATTTATGTGCTCCGGTATGGTTTAAGTCCTCACGCTTTACATAAAGCTGAACGCCCGTTCCGATTTTATCAGAAAGCCTTGCAAGATGCGAAATCGGTGTTGGTCTGCCTTGAAACTCTTTTCTTATTCTGCGAAGCTCGTTTATAAATTTTCTTGACTTGCAGATTGTCTGATAGTTTTCGGATATCTCATTCATAGCAGTTTGAAGTTCGGGCGGAATGTATGAGCCGCCGTATTTTCCAAAATAGCCGTTTGCGTCAGGGTAGTTCTTAAAGTATGTGTCAAATTCAACATTATTATATTTCATGATAAAATTCCTCCAAATTTTGATATAGTTTAGGATGGTTTAGGTTTAGTCCATAATTTCATATTAAATTTATTTATACGGCGCAAAGCGCGCCACCAGCGTTTTGTCATAAGCATTTTATTTACCTCCTTCAAAAAAGAAAAACTCCTTTGATTTATATTTTGTCAAAGGAGTTAATAAAACAAAAACGCCCTTGACAGAAATATACTAATTCTGTCAAGGACGAATAAATACAATATCCGCGGTGCCACCTTGATTCACAGATTGGCCTGTGCGCTCAGCAGAGTACCAACATACTCCCGACTT
>JAFTUP010000009.1 GCA_017466205.1 Clostridia bacterium | reverse complement strand
GAGGTAATCGAAGAGCTTCCGCCTTTTGAAGAGACAATGGCACAGACAGAGGTTATTGAAGAACTTCCTCCTTTCGAAGTACCTGCTGAGGGCGAGAAAGAAATTGTTGAAGAAGCTCCTGCTCCAAAGAAGAAAAAGGAAAAGAAGCAGAAGCCACCAAAGGAAATGAAAGAAAAGAAGGCAAAAAAAGCAGAAGTAAATGATTCTCAGCAGAAAAATACTACTCAGTTGATGACTGCAAAGGACCATTTGACCTTTATTCTTATAATCCTTGCACTTATACTTACAATTGTTTTTGTTATTGTAAAATTTATTCCGATTGGTAATAATGGTGCGCAGAATGTTAATACTGTTACAAAAGCAGGTGAAAATGTTTCTGAAATTCAGATTCAGCGTGAGGGCGCATTGGGACATTGTATTCAGTCGAATATTGAAAATGTGTTCTATATGTATTCTCAGGATGGCAGTCTTGCGTATTACAAGTGTGATAACGGCAGAATGATTCCGTTAAGTGCAACAGGCAGCGTTCAGGCGGTTGCAACACTTGGTCAGGATAAGATTCCTGTAAAGATTGACTATGTTGAAGTTGACGGTCAGATTTTCGGTACAGGTGTTTTCAGAGCAAAGGATACAGAGGGAAGTTATCTTCACAGTATTGCCATTTTCAAGCTTGTTAATCTTCCTAAGGGCTATGAGCAGGATGGTAAGGCACTTCTTTTAGCAACAACTAACGAGGATGCACTTTCAGAGAATTGTAATGTGTGGACTGACAGCTACATTGTTGACCTTGAAACAGGAGTAACAAAAAGATTTTTAACAAGTGATAACAATCTTTTCTCAACAGGATATTCAATTTTAACTGATGAGGGATATGCTTCAACTAACGGTAAAATTCCGTTCCTTACAACAAGAGAATATGATGCTGTTACAAATAAAAAGGATATTTACATAAAGGACGGTAATAAAGAGGCTTCATTTGCAACGGATGTTGCTGGAAACTTCATTTATGCTGACGGTGATGCTGTTTGCTATCTTAAATCAACTGACAACGGATTTAATGCAATCAAAAACACAAATGGCAAAGAAGCTGTGATTTTCTCACTTCGTAATGATACAAGTTATATGTATTCCAACGAATATCTGCTGGATAAGTATAATGGTGTTCTTTACAATGTTAAAACAGGGGAGCAGATTACTGTTTCGGGCTATGGAATGTCAAATCCTGAGCTTATGACAGTCAGTGACGACGGAAGATACCTTGTTGTGATTGGCACTGTGAATAATGTGCTCGATTATCAGGTGCATATTTTCGATTTGAAAAAGAATTCTTGCGCAAAATATGTTGATGATAACTTCTCACAGCATAAGAATCTTAATTTTATAGATAACTCAACAATTGTTTATTCGGCAGTTGACCCGAATCAAGGCTGCGAATATGTAATCCTTGACATATCAAAAGCATTTTAATTAAGTTTGTATGAGAAACAGGGCTTTTCGCTCTGTTTCTTATATTTTTATTATGCAAAATTGACTTAATTACTTAAATAATCAGCGGAGTATTTGTGTAAAATGTAAAAAATAAAAAAATATGAAAAAAATACTTGCATTTTGTAAATCATTCTGTTAGAATATCTCTTGCGTTCACGAGATAAAGCGTTTCGTGAGTCGGTGTTGATTGCAATGAGGGTCCACCCGTTCCCATCCCGAACACGGTAGTTAAGCTCATTTGCGCCGAAGATACTTGGCTGGAAGCGGCCCGGGAAAATAGGTAATGCCGACATAAGCTAAAGCGTCTGTCCAATAGGATGGGCGCTTTCTTTTTTGAAAATACTATTAATTTTCTTTCGTGGGTATTGTATAATATCCGCTTTTTTGTTATAATAAAATAGATTATATTTGATTTATTTTTGCATTATATATTGTTTTTTTGGGAGATGTTTGAAAATGCTGTTTGCGCAGGATATAGGTATCGACTTGGGTACTGCCAATACAATCGTCTATCTTAAGGGAAAGGGTATCGTTCTTCGTGAGCCTTCCGTTGTTGCCGTCAACGAAACAGCAACTCCTCCAAGCGTTGTTGCTGTGGGAAATGAGGCAAAGGATATGATAGGCAGAACACCGGGTTCAATTTCTGCTGTAAAGCCGTTAAAGGACGGTGTTATTATCAATTCAGAGGTTACCTCTGATATGCTTAAGGAATTTATCAAAAAGGTCATTAACAAAACTCCTTTTGTCAGAGCAAGAGTCCTTATCTGTGTCCCGGCAGGAATTACTGAGGTTGAGCGTAAGGCTGTTCACGATGCTGCAAGAGATGCGGGTGCAAAATATGCTTCACTTATTCACAAGCCGTTGGCTGCAGCTATCGGTGTGGGACTTCCCGTAACAGAAGCTGTGGGAAGTATGATTGTTGATATTGGTGGCGGTACTACTGAGGTTGCCGTTATTTCATACCGTGACATTGTTACTGCAAAATCCTGTCGTGTTGCAGGTGATGACTTTGATGAAGCAATTATTGAATACATACGTAAAAAGCACAATGTTCTCATTGGCGAAAGAACTGCAGAAGAGCTTAAAATTAAAATCGGTTCCGCATTGAGCTATGACGGTGAGGGTGCTATGGATGTCCGCGGACGAAATCTTGTTGACGGATTACCAAAGAACATTGAGGTAACATCAGAGGATATTCGTGAGGCTATTTCTGAACCGTTGGCACAGATTGTTGAAGCAATCCGTTCGACTCTTGAAAAGACTCCGCCTGAGCTTTTGTCAGATATTGTTGACAATGGAATTATGCTCACAGGTGGCGGTGCGTTACTTCGTGAAGTTGACAAGCTTATTGAAAAGGAAACTAAAATTCCCGTTCACGTTGCACCGTTCCCTATGGACTGCGTTGCAACAGGTATGGGTATATGTCTTGAAAAAGGTAACATTTAATTTTTCTGGAGAGATTTAAATGAACAATTTCTTTAAAAGCACAACATTTAAGGTTCTGATAACCGTTGCGGTAATTCTTTTAAGTGCAACCGTTCTGGCTACTGTTGTTTCCGGCTCCACTTCACCTATTACAAAGGTCGTTGGTGTGATTACAACTCCTTTGCAGGATGCGGCATCTTTTCTGTCAGCTAAATTTGATGATTTTACAGGTGGCTTTATTTCATCAAAATCATATCAGGAGCGAGTGGCTGAGCTTGAACAGCAGATTGCTGATTATCAGAGTCAGCTTGTTGACTATGAGGATACAAAGAAAAAGCTTGAAACCTATGAGGAGTTCCTTGATGTCCGCGAAAAGCGTCCGGATTACAAGTGGACCTATGCTACAGTTATAGGTCGTGATTCATCAGATATATTCGGTTCATTCACTCTTGACAGAGGCAGTGTTGATGATGTTAAGGTCAATGACGCTGTTATTTCAGGTGAATATCTTATCGGTGTTGTTACTGAGGTCGGTGCAACCTCTTGTGTTGTACGTTCAATTTTTGACCCATCAGTTAATATTGCGGCTTATGAAATCAGAACAGGTGAGCTGGGATATGTTTCTGCAACTTATGATTTATCTGTTGACGAAAAGTGTAAGCTTACCGGACTTAATGAAAAAACCGCTATTTCTGAGGGTGGAATTGTCTGCACATCAGGTACAGGCGGTATTTTTCCAAAGGATTTGATTATCGGCACGGTTACATCTGTTCAGCAGAGTGAAACTGATATTTCATCTTATGCTGTTGTTGAGCCTGAAGTAAGTGCAAACGATATTCACGACTGTTTTATAATAACGTCTTATGAAATAGAGTAATTACTGAATTAGAAAGAAAAAATTATGACTGTTCAGACAAAAATAAAAACAAAGCGGTATTTTATATACGCATTAATAATTTTTCTGGCACATATTCTGCAGAATACAGTTCCTGTATTTCCTGAAATTTTGTCGGTAAGACCTGTTTTGCTTCTTTCAGTTGCAGTTTGTATTGCAATGTTTGAGGGTGAAATTGTGGGTGCTGCCGCCGGACTGCTTGCCGGAATGCTCTGGGATACGGTTACCGTAACTGCTGATGGCTATATGGCATTGTATCTTACGGTTGCTTGTGCAATTTGCGGTGTATTGCTGCGAATTTTTCTGCGAAACAATATTGCAACTTATTTTATTGTGAATTCAGCCGTTCTTGTGATTTACCTTGTAACTTATGTGCTGTTTTTTATTGCAGCAAGAGGTGTTGACAGTTCGATGGCGATTTTCTTCAAATATTATGTTCCCATGGGACTTTATTCATTCATATTAACTCCCTTCTGGTATTTGCTGATCAGAGCAATTTACAGAAAATTTTCTGCTGATTATACAGAATATTAAAAAATAATTGAAAGGTGGCGATTAAGTGAGAGGAGCATACAGCATTAAAAAGAGAGCAACTGCATTTGTTGTTGCTGTTTTGTTTGTAATATCACTGTTTATTGCCGACCTTTTCAGAATTCAGATTATTGATGCTGACGAGTATTCATCAAAGAATATTTATTATTCGTCAGCTAACACACAGATTAAGGCAATTCGTGGTGAAATTCTTGATTCAACAGGACAGCCATTGGTGTATTCATCCCAGTCAAATTCGATTTTTATTGATGCATCATATTTTCCGAGTGCATCCAAAAAGGATGAAAGAAATGAAATAATTATTTCACTTTTAAGACTCTTTAAGGAAAATGAAATTGAATATAATTTTGCTGATATTTTCCTTTATGAAAATGGTGAATTAAGTTTTACTGAAGAAATTTCAACATACAGAAAGATGCTTTTTGCAAAGGATTACTTAAATCTTAATGATTACGCAACTGCACAGAACTGTCTCGATGCCTTGTGTGATTACTATAAGCTTCAGGAGTATTCAACTGAAGAGGCAATTATGCTTGCGACTGTTTATGTTGCTATGACAAGAGCGGATTTCTCAAAAAATAATCCATATACAATTGCAGAAGCTGTTCCGACAGATACTGTTGCACTCATAAAGGAGCAAAGCAGATTTTATCAGGGAATTGACGTGCGTGTTGATACTGACCGCGAGTATTATGACGGTGAAATCGCTCCTCATATTGTTGGCTATTACGATTATATCAGTGCTGAAGAATATTCAGCAAAAAATGAAGAATATAAAGAGGCTGTCAGCAACGAAAATCTTACGGAAGAAGAAAAAACAGCATTGAAACTCAGCTCTTACGGTATGACGGACAAGCTTGGTAAGTTCGGTATTGAAAGTGCTTATGAAGAGGAGCTTCGCGGTACTGACGGTGTGCTTACAACTGTCACAAATGCAGACGGCTCAAAAACAACTGAGGTAACAACCGCACCTGTCAACGGTAATAATGTAATTCTTACAATAAACGCTCCCTTTCAAAAGAAGGTTCAGGAAATTCTTTCATCAAAGATTAACAGCACAAAGGAAAAATCAGGTATTGATACTGCAGGCAGTATTGTGGTTATGGATGTAAATGATTTTTCAATCCTTGCCTGTGCAACGTATCCGTCTTATGACCTTGAAACGTATAAGGAAAATATTGTGGAACTCAATACTGACGACTCTGCACCGTTGTGGAACAGAGCTTTGCGAAGCACTTACGCTCCCGGCTCAACTGTCAAGCCTATTGTGGGTCTTGCAGGACTTGAGGAAGGTATTGTAACAGCAGAGGATGCCTTTTTCTGTGACCTTGAGTATAACTACTTTGCTGATTTACCGCTTAACTGTGTGGGTGTCGGTAATCACGGTAATACCTATATGAATCTTACGAGAGCTATCACATATTCCTGTAACACATATTTCTATGAGGTTGGTCGTCAGCTTGGTATCAGTAAGCTGAACGAGTGGTTTACAATGTTTGGTCTCGGTCAGAAAACAGGTATTGAGCTTACTGAGTCGCAGGGACAAGCCGCAAGTAAAGAGGCTCGTGAGGCTGCAGGCGGAATCTGGTATCCCGGTAATACTGTTCAGGCTGCAATCGGTCAGTCAGATAACCTTTTCACTCCACTTCAGCTCTGTACTTATGTATCAACTCTTGCCAATGGCGGTACACGCTATAGGGCTCATCTTGTAAAGAGCATTAAATCTTATGATTATTCAGAAACTATATATGAAGCAGAGACTGAAGTTCTCAGTACAGTAAATGCAAGTGATGAACACTTTGCAGCTGTCAGAACAGGTATGATTTCAATGGCAAATTCTCTTGCTGCGTTCCAGGGCTGTGAATATAAGGTTGCAACAAAAACAGGTACTGCTCAGGCAAAGAAAAAAGTAAACGGTGTAACTGTTGCTTACACAAACGGTTTTATGATTTCTTATGCACCTGCTGATAACCCACAGATTGCAGTCGTTATTGCTATCGAGAATGTGGACTCTTCAGGTCTTGGCAATTATATCAGAGAAGTTTACGATGCATATTTCAATCGTAATTCGGATGTAACTGTATCACAACAAAGCGGAATAATTTTAAATTAAAATTTTTCCTATAGTGTCACATTATATGGGTTTGGGGAGATATATTATATGTTAGAGCTTTGTTTAGTGCTCATAGATAATGAACAAGACAAGGCGTTATTCAAAGATTTATATGATGAATATAATGGCCTTGTTTTCTATATTGCAAACCAACATCTCGATAACCATTCTTTAGCAGAAGAAGCAACTCAAGAAGCATTTCTGTATATTGCGAAGAATTTTGAATCTTTTAAAGGGGAAAATATAAACCTTAAGGGATATATTGCAACAGTAGCGAAAGGTACTGCAATTTCATATTACAGAAAAGAGTCTCGTCATCTTTACAATCTCAATTATGATGATATTAAAAATCAGTATGATGCAACTGAATCTCTTGAGCTTGATGCTTTGGATGTAGTGGCTTTAAGTCAGGCTATGGAAGAATTGCCTGAAAATATAAGAAATATGATGGAATTAGCTTATGTTTATGGTATGACGAGCGCACAAATAGGTGAACTTTATAAAATTTCAGCAGGAAATGTGCGTCAGAAGATTTCTCGAGCAAAAAAGGAACTTATAAAAGAAATGACTGATTAGGAGGAATAGTATGGGAGCGTTTGAACAGGCTTGCATAATGTCAAATGAGAGCTTTTTGAAAACAATTCCCGATGTTCTGCCACAACCTGAATATAGCAAAAAGCACATAAGGGCGATGAATAGAATTATAAATAAAATGCGTGATGACCATTATCACCGATTTACAACGGGAACGGTAAAGGTTCTGGTTGTTGCAGCAATAATTCTTTCTCTTGCATTGTCTGCATTTGCTATCCCGAGTGTCAGAGAATATGTAATAACACAATTTAAAACACATTCTGTATTCAGAGCAGTTTCAACAGAAGACAGCAAACCTGTCACTGATTTAACTGTTGGATATATTCCTGAAGGGTTTGAATTGGTGGAGGAAGAAAACAAAAACGAAAGGTCTGTTTGTGTTTTTGCTAATGGTGATGATTGGTTTATTGTCGAAAAGTCGATGAATAAAACAGAAGTTGGAATCGATACTGAAGAATCAGGAATTACACGTATTGTTCATGATGATATGGAATATTTGTTTTACATAAACCCACAAACAAATAGTGGTACATTGTGGTATAGAGAAGATTACATATATTCGATAAAAGGGACTATTTCACAGGATGAACAAATAGAAATTGCTAAAAGTACAATATAGTATTAACGGAGAGTCTCATACGAGATTTTCCGTTTTTTTGTCACAAGGTTTGCAGATTATGCGATATAATTTAGAAAGGGAGGTGAGAAAGATGAAAAAATATTTAAGTATGATTATGGCAGTTATATTAATGTTATCTATTTTCTCTACTAGTTTTATTTCTCAAGCAAATGAGATTGATGAGTCTGAAAATGCTGTTATGCCACGGTGGACATCGATTAATAGTTATACTGCAACTTTAAATATTAGAGGATTAACAGCAACGGCAGATGCATCGCTTACACCGGGTTATGCTACTTATCTTAAAATTACAATCCAATTACAGAAAGAAACATCAACGGGTTATGAAGATGTTGAAACTTGGACTACATCAAAGACATCTGGTGTATATTTGTCTTTAAATAAAAGCAAAGTGATCAATCCATTGAATGATTACAGACTCAGAATTACGTATACTGCTGACCAAGAATCTATTGTTGTATTCAGATATCCATAATATTTTGAATTATTCAATTAATTGTGTCAAAAATAATATTGTCAAAAAACTCTTGATTTTTGAATAGTCTTGTGTTATACTATCAAGGCTATCTCTGTGTGCTCGGGTGATTGAGTAAACTCGTAGAGTGTTTCACCTACTTTCATCTGGGACATTTGAGGATAAATATTTATTAATGAGGTGAAATGACAATGACACAGGCAGAAAAGCAGGCTATTATGGCTGAATACGCTGCTCACGAAGGCGACACAGGTTCTCCTGAGGTTCAGATTGCTGTTCTCACAAAGAGAATTAACGATTTAACTGAGCACCTTAAGGTTAACAAGAAGGACCATCACTCACGTCGTGGTCTTCTTAAGATGGTTGGTCGTAGAAGAAATCTTCTCGCATACCTTCAGAAGAAGGATATCGAAAGATACCGTTCAATCGTTGCAAGACTTGGTCTTCGTAAGTAATCAAACCAAATTAAGGCAGATAGGTGAAAACTTATCTGCCTTGAATTGCATTTAATGGGTAACCACTTCTTAAATCTTGGTCACAATTCTCAACGGCTACTTTTCCGTCATAACTCGTCCAAAATACTCGTTAATACACAAAGTATTGCCTGCGTTTTTTGACGGTTCTGACAAAAAACTATCTCGTTGATAATCGCAACCCGATTTAATCAGCGGTTACAAAGGCGGTAAAAAACACGGGGCAAAAATTTAAGGTTTTAGCGGTAAATAGAGTTTTCAAGAAATTGAAGATTGTATTTATTGCTAAACAGATTTTTGCCTTGTGAAAAATAAAAATAAGGAAGGTAAAAATTATGTTTTTCAAGAATTTTAAAGTTTGGGAAACTGAACTTGCAGGTAGAAAATTGACACTTGAAACAGGCAAGATGGCTGGTCTTGCAAATGCAGCTGTTATGGCTCGTTACGGTGAAACAGAAGTTCTTTGTACAGTTACAGCTTCTGCAAAGCCAAGAGAAGGTGTTGATTTCTTCCCACTTTCAGTTGACTATGAAGAAAAAATGTACTCAGTAGGTCGTATTCCCGGTTCTTTCCAGAGAAGAGAAGGCAGAGCAAGTGAAAAGGCTATCCTTACATCTCGTTGTATCGACAGACCTATCCGTCCTCTTTTCCCTAAGGATCTTAGAAATGACTGTTCAGTTGTTGCGACTGTAATGTCAGTTGACCTTGATTGCTCACCTGAAATCACAGCTATGATTGGTGTTTCAGCAGCAATCGCAATTTCAGATATTCCTTGGGATGGCCCAATTTCAGGCGTAAACGTTGGTCTTGTTGACGGTAAAATCGTTATTAACCCAAATCTTGAAGAAAGAGCAAAGTCAGACCTTGTTTTGACAGTTGCTTCTACTGCAGACCTTGTTGCTATGATTGAAGCAGGTGCAAACGAAATCGATGACGATACAATGTTTGATGCTATTATGGCAGGTCACGCTGAAAACCAGAAAATCGTTAAATTCATTCAGGGTATTGTTGATGAAGTTGGTAAGCCAAAGTTTGCTTATGAATCATCTGACCCAGACCCAGAAATTATGGCAGAAATCGAAGCTTTCTGCATTGAAGATGTAAAGAAAGCTCTTGATACAGACGACAAGCTTGTTCGTGACGAAGCTCTTCTTCCGATTTATGAAGCAGTTCACGAAAAGTTTGACGAAAGATTTGAAGGCAACGAAGGAAAGCTTGACGAGATTATGTATCTTGTTCAGAAACACGTTGTTCGTGCTTGGCTTAAGGATGAACACAAGCGTGTTGACGGTCGTGGTATTGATGACATCCGTCCTCTTAATGCTGAAGTTGACTTAATCACTCGTGCTCACGGTTCAGGTATGTTCACTCGCGGACAGACTCAGGTTCTCTCAATCGCAACTCTCGGACCTATGGCTGATGCACAGCTTCTTGACGGTCTTGATGAGCAGACAGAAAAGAGATATATCCATCACTACAACTTCCCATCATATTCAGTTGGTGAAACAAAGCCATCTCGCGGACCGGGACGTCGTGAAATCGGTCACGGTGCACTTGCAGAAAAGGCTCTTGTTCCTGTTCTTCCAACGGTTGATGAATTCCCTTATGCAATCCGTGTTGTATCAGAAGTTCTTTCTTCAAACGGTTCAACATCACAGGGTTCAATCTGTGGTTCAACGCTCGCTCTTATGGCAGCCGGTGTTCCGATTAAGGCTCCTGTTGCAGGTATCTCTTGCGGTCTTATCACAGGTGACGAGGGTGTTCACGGTGACTTTATGACAATGGTTGACATTCAGGGACTTGAAGACTTCTATGGCGATATGGACTTTAAGGTAGCAGGTACAAAGAACGGTATCACAGCTATTCAGATGGACCTTAAAGTACACGGTCTTACACCTGAAATCATCAAAGAAGCATTTGCAAAGACACACAAGGCAAGAAACTATATCCTTGATGAAATTATGCTTCCTTGTATCAGTGAACCAAGAGCAGAGCTTTCAAAGTATGCTCCAAAGATGCTTTCAACAAAGATTGACCCTGAAAAAATCGGTGATGTTATCGGTAAGCAGGGTAAGGTTATCCAGAAGATTCAGGCTGAATGTGACGTTAAGATTGACATTGAAGAAGATGGTCGCGTATTTATTTCAGGTATTGACCTTGAAAATGCAAAGCGTGCTCTTTCAATCGTTGAACTTATCGCAAAAGACCCTGAAATCGGTGCAATCTACAATGGTGTTGTAACAAGACTTATGAGCTTCGGTGCATTCGTTGAAATCGCTCCGGGTAAAGAAGGACTTGTTCATATCAGCCGTCTTGACGTTAAGCGTACAGAAAAGGTTGAAGATGTTGTTAATGTTGGTGATACAGTGCTTGTAAAGGTACTTGAAATCGACGACCAGGGCAGACTTAACCTCTCTCGTCGTGATGCTCTTATCGAAGTTAAGGGACTTACTCCTGAAAACGATATCGATGAAGAACCAAAAAAGCGTGATAACAATCGTCGTTTCAACAAGAGAAGAAATAACGACTAATATCAATTAATATTTAAAGCCTCCACTTGTTGTGGGGGCTTTGTTGTTGTGTAAATCAGAGTTTATCGGGATAATTCGAAATTCGTAATGCGTAATTCGGAATTGTAGGGTCTGCGACGCTGATTTAAAATATAACCAATTGATATCACGGTAGGGCGGGGTCTTGACCCCGCCG
>JAFTUP010000072.1 GCA_017466205.1 Clostridia bacterium | reverse complement strand
ATACCGATAACAGGTAACAACATAAGACACATACCAACATTAATTATGACTTGTCCGATAATCATTGCTGCAACACCATAGCACATAATTTTTGTGTTGCCGATTTTATCGTGCTTGCCGGTACTTATAACTCTTAAAACTATCAATGTAAGAATAAATAATGCAACCATACAGCCGATAAGACCTAATTCCTCGCCAATAACTGTGAAAATCATATCGTTTTCAGCTTCGGGAATTGCATTCGGTGTTTGTGTCAATGATCCGTTGAATAAGCCTTGACCTGTAATTCCGCCTCCGCCAAGTGCTGCAAGTCCACGCTTTTGCTGATAAATAATATCAGGACACAAATCAGGATAGGCGAGGGCTAAAAATCTTTCTTTTTGGATATTATCAAGTAAGAACATCCAGGCAAGCGGCAATGCAGCCAATACCAAAAGTCCACCACCAACAAAATATCCCCAATGAAGCCCTGCAACAAACAGCATCACAAGTGCAATAATCATAAACACAAGTGCAGAGCCCATATCACCTGATTTTATAACAAGTGCTATTGGTATAACAGCGTGAACACCTAATTGTAAAATTGATAACGGATGATTGATATTAGTTTTTAATTTTTCAAGATGCACACCAAATGTGATAATAAAACCAATTTTAACAATTTCAGAAGGCTGGAAATATATTGAGCCAAATTTAATCCAGGTTTTAGCATCAGGTCGTTCAATTGGTCCGACACCGATTGCAAACAGTAAAAGCATAAATCCTATACAGACAACACCAATTACAGGAGCCATTTTAATAATGAACTCGTAGTCTATTACAGAAATTATCATAGCTATAACAATTCCTGCACATACTGCAGCAATCATAACGATACAGTCTCGTGAAAACATTCCACTGTCGCTTACGGTCCATTTAGTTGCACTCATAACTGATATACAGCCAAATGCAGAAGCTAACATACAAAGCAACAACAATACTTTATCTGTTTCTTTTATAAAGTTTTTTACTTCTTTAAAAAATCGTTTCATTTTATATTTTCCTTAATCATATAATTGATTTTTTCTCTTGTATTTAAAAGCCATTCATCTGAATGAGGATAATCAGAAAATGTAATCTGCTTTTCATTTTCTATTATATTAAGACAAATATGTTTGCTTGTCAGCTTTTTAAGTGTGTTTAATGCTGCCATATCCTGTAAAGCATCATAAAATACCTTAAGTCTGATTGAATGATAAGCCGTACCGTCTTCAGCAGGATATACTACATAGCTGTCACCTGAGGGGAATTTTCCACCTGCATCACTTATTTTATATGGGTCGATAAGCTTTTTTGAAAGCTGTGTATAATAAAAATTATAGCCCCAATGTAAAAAGCCCTTTATATTATATTTAAATAATTGATAGCCTAAAACACGTGTTCTTAACGACGAATTACTGAAAAATCTGTTAGAAACATATTTCTTGCATTGTGAACAACAATAGTAGGTCCACAATTCACTGGTTTTTCCTATAAATTTATCAATATGGTCATTTGAAGGAATAGGATTTGTTACAATTTTAAGCTTATGAAACCAATAATCAGATAAAGCATCAACAATTCTATAACCTTTAAATAATTTATGTATTAGTCTTGATGCCTTTGAATAGGAACGAAGCATTGCAAAATTAGGTTCATCACTAACGTGCAGAAGAATATATTCTTTGAGATTATTATCTTCGATATATTTTTTTAGTTCAACGGATAGCTCAGTTAAAAATTTCCAATAATTCTTTGATGATGCTTTTGTTTCCCATCCAAAAATCTTTTTATATTCTCCATCAACTGTTGCCATTATTTTAGGTGCGTGATTAGCTCCCCACTGTGTAAAGAAATGTGATAATTCAAAATATTTTACACCACACCTTTTTGACATTTCAATCCACTTTGTCAGTTTATCAAAATTAAAACTGTATTTTCCGTTATTCAGAAAAACATCAATAAGCTGTACAGTAGGTCTTTCTTTACCTATTTCAGTATCAAGTGGTGGCGTGAAAATTGGTGTTAAAACACAATTCATACCATAATCACAAGCAGTTTTTAAGAAGTTTTCAGTAATCTTCCAATATTCATCAGTAAATACGTCAATTTTATAATGTGACATCAGGCAATCAGTGTGAAACCAATTTGTATAAATAAAATCATTAAAATCAAGCTTACAATCAATTACTTCAACAAAAATTTTTTCTGAAGCTTCATTGACAGTAATTTCAATCACATTTTCACCAACATTGTTTTCATCAGCTTCAATTTCAACCCAGAATAAATTTACACCTTCTGTAAACTTGAATTCACTATTTACAGGTAAAAGTAAATCAGGATATAATCCGTCATCACTTATTCTGAAGTAATCATCAGCATTACTTGGTAACGGATAATCGGATTTAATATATTCAACTGAATACAAATTTGTTTTATTGAATGGTGAGTTAATTGTAATATCACCAATAAAATTATTCTTACTTATTACAACAAGCTGAAATGATTTCTTTTCATTTATGAGCATTGAAAATTTTGTATAGTTATTTTCAGTTAAGTTATCATTATGATATATTTTTTCTAACGGTGATAAAAGTTTTAAATCAATATAATTCATAATTTGCCTCCTTGATTTTATTCTATTATTTTATATTATTTTATTCTATTTGTAAAGACAGGCATTTTTTACATTTTATAATAATTCTTCTTGCCAACTAAGGATAATAGTGGTAAAATATATTGTTAAGTAAATCTATTGAAGGTGAACTATTTGAAAAAAAGAGAAGATGTCAGAAATATAGCTATTATTGCTCACGTTGACCACGGTAAAACTACATTGGTTGATGAGCTTTTAAAGCAGAGTGGTATATTCAGAACAAATGAAGTTGTTCAGGACAGAGTTATGGACTCAAATGACCTGGAGCGTGAAAGAGGAATTACTATTCTTTCTAAAAATACTTCTGTTCATTATAAAGATATAAAGATTAATATTGTTGACACTCCCGGACACGCTGATTTCGGTGGTGAGGTTGAACGAATACTTATGATGGTTGATGGCGTATTGCTTCTTGTTGATGCTTTCGAGGGTTGTATGCCACAGACAAGATTTGTTCTGAAAAAAGCACTCGGATTAAATAAAAAAGTTTTAGTTGTTGTCAATAAGATTGACAGACCAGGTGCTCGTCCTGCTGAAGTTATTGATGAAGTTCTTGATTTGTTTATTGAGCTTGGAGCAAGTGATGAGCAAATTGAATTTCCTGTTATTTATGCTTCTGCAAGAGATGGCTATTCATCAACTGAGCCTGATGTAAGAGAAGGTGATTTAAGACCCT
>JAFTUP010000008.1 GCA_017466205.1 Clostridia bacterium | reverse complement strand
CCGCCGCCTGTTCCACCGAGAGTGAATGCAGGTCGAAGCACAACGGGATAACCTATTTCTTTTGCAACCTTCAATCCTTCTTCCATAGAATTTGCAATATCCGAAGGAAGCACAGGCTCGCCAAGGCTCTCACAAAGCTCCTTGAACAGTTCTCTGTCCTCGGCTCTTTCAATACTTTCACTCTTTGTTCCTAAAAGCTCGGTACGGCACTCTTTCAATATACCCTTCTTTTCGAGCTGCATAGCAAGATTAAGACCCGTCTGACCGCCTATTCCCGGCAAGATTGCATCCGGTCTTTCATGTCTGATAATTTTTGCGATGTATTCAAGATTAAGAGGCTCCATATAAACCTTATCTGCAACTGCAGTGTCTGTCATAATTGTTGCAGGATTTGAATTGCAAAGTATAACCTCATAACCCTCTTCACGAAGTGCAAGACAGGCTTGTGTGCCTGCATAGTCAAATTCTGCAGCCTGACCGATTACAATAGGACCAGAACCGATAACGAGAACTTTTTTTATATCTTGTCTTTTAGGCATTTTCTTTTTCTCCCTTCATCAGTTCAATAAATTCATCAAATAAATATGTGCTGTCCTGCGGTCCGGGTGCACTTTCGGGATGATATTGCACAGAAAAAACCTTATCTTTTCTGCATTCAACCCCTTCAACCGTATTGTCAAGTAAATTTATATGTGTAATCTCTAAATCGGTATCCAGAATGCTGTCTTTTTCTACAGCATAGGAATGATTTTGAGAAGTGATTTCAATTTTATTTGTTTTTAAATTTCGTACCGGATGATTGCCGCCACGGTGTCCGAATTTAAGTTTATATGTTTTTGCTCCGTAGGAAAGTGCAATAATCTGATGTCCAAGACAGATTCCGAATATAGGATATCTGCCTTTCAGTTTTTTAATGGTTTCAACTGTTTCAGGAACATCCGTAGGATCTCCGGGACCGTTTGAAATAAACACACCGTCAGGACTAAAACTTTCTATCTCCTCGGCTGTCGTATTCCACGGAACAACCGTGACGGAGCATTCTCTGTTTTGAAGAGAACGCAGAATATTTTGTTTCATACCGCAGTCTATTGCTACAACATGGTACTTTTTATTTTCCGTAGGAAAATATTCTGTTTTTGGTCTGCTTACTTTTGAAACTGCATCTTTTGGTATTTCAGCATTTCTCAATATTTCAAGTCCTTGCCGGAGTGTTGTGCCGATTCCTGTAATCAACACCTTACGGCTTCCCAAATCACGGATAGAGCGTGTAATTTGTCTTGTATCAACTCCGTATATACCGGGAATATGGTATTTTTTCATTGTTTGAGACAAGCTCTCAACACTTCGGAAATTTGAAGGTTCATCATTATATTCGCGAACAATGAGTGCTCCGATTGTTGGTGTTTTCGTTTCAAAATCATCTTCACAGATTCCATAATTTCCAATCAGAGGATAGGTCATAACAACAGCCTGATAGGTGTATGACGGATCTGATACAATTTCCTGATAACCTACCATTGAAGTATTGAAAACAATTTCACATACTTTATCTGACAAGTCACCAAAAGCAAACCCCTCATATTCACTCCCGTCCTCTAAAATTATTTTTCTGTTAAATTTTTCTGCCATGATGAACCCTCACTTTCATTTTGCCTCGGATATTTTTTGTTCAAATTTATTCTTTGGTATGTTTGTCATAACCGGAGTTGGATATTCACCATCAAAACAAGCACTGCAATAATCTGTGCTTTCAATCAAATCTCCGAGTTTTTCTTTTGGCAAATATCCCAGGCTGTCTGCACCAATCATTTCGGTTATTTCCGGAATTGTATATTTACAGGCTATCAGATGTTCTTCGGAATCTATATCCGTTCCGTAATAGCACGGATGAAGAAACGGCGGAGCGGAAATCCTCATGTGTATCTCTTTCGCTCCTGCATCTCGAAGAAGCTTTACTATTCTTCCGCTTGTAGTACCTCTTACAATAGAATCATCGACCAAAACAACTCGCTTTCCCGACACAGTTTCTTCAACTGCACTCAGCTTTATTTTAACTTGGTCAACTCTTGTTTCCTGTCCCGGCGAGATGAAAGTTCTGCCGATATATTTATTCTTTATAAGACCGATACCATACGGAATTCCTGATTTTTCAGAAAAACCTAATGCTGCATCCAACCCCGAATCCGGAACACCAATTACAACATCTGCATCAACAGGATGACACTCAGCTAAGATATGTCCGGCTTTCTTTCGTGCTTTGTGAACTGATACGCCGTCTATCTTGGAATCCGGCCTTGCAAAATAAATATATTCAAAAATACAGGTCTTCTTTGTTTTTGTACTGCAATGCTCTTTTCGGGACTCTATACCGCTTTTTGAAAACACAAGAATTTCTCCGGGCAACAAATCTCTGATAAATTCTGCACCGACAGCTGATAATGCACAGCTTTCAGAAGCAATAACATAAGTACCATCACTTATTTTTCCGTAGCACAGCGGTCTGAAGCCATAAGGATCACGACAGGCAATCATTTTTGCAGGTGACATAACCACAAGTGAGTATGCACCGCAGAGTATATTCATGCTTCGGCTTACTGCTTCTTCAATTGATGGTGCATTTAACCTTTCCTTTGTTATGATATATGCAATCGTTTCAGTATCGCTTGTTGTATGAAATATTGCACCTGTAAGTTCAAGCTTGTTTCTGAGTTCATAAGCATTTGACAGATTTCCATTGTGTGCAATCGCCATTTTTCCTTTCTGGTGATTCACCTCAATCGGCTGACAGTTTTTCCTGCTCGAACCTCCTGTTGTTCCGTATCTTACATGACCGACCGCCATATTTCCCTTAGGAAAATCACGAAGTTTCGATCCGCCAAACACTTCACCGACTAGTCCTATATCCTTATGTGAATAAAATAATCCGTCATCATTTACTACAATGCCGCATGCTTCCTGACCTCTGTGCTGCAGAGCATATAACCCATAATACACAAGATCAGAAACATTGGTTTGTGCAGAAGAAAAAACGCCGAATACTCCGCATTCTTCATGTATAGACATTACTTCACACTCCTCTCAAATGCCGCTCCGATGAAGCCACAGAAAAGAGGATGTGCCTTATTGGGACGGCTCTTAAATTCGGGATGATACTGAACGCCGACATGGAATGGTCTTTTTGTAATTTCAACTGTTTCTACAAGTCTGCCGTCAGGTGAAGTTCCGCTAAGTGTAAGTCCTTTACCTTCAAGTATATCTCTGTATTCATTATTAAATTCATAGCGATGTCTGTGTCTTTCTGAAATCGAAGTTTCACCATAGCAACGCTCCATTGTTGTATCAGGCTTAATTTCGCAGGGATATGCACCCAACCTCAATGTGCCACCCTTATCTATATCATCGCTCTGACCGGGCATAAAATCTATTACTTTATGCTTACACTGCTCATCAAACTCACCAGAGTTTGCATCGGTTATGCCGCAGACATTTCTTGCATATTCAATAACTGCAATCTGCATACCGAGACAAATTCCGAAATACGGAATTTCCTTTTCTCTCGCATATTTTGCGGCAAGAATCATACCTTCAATTCCACGATTGCCAAATCCGCCCGGAACTAAAATTCCGTCAAGACCGCAAAGCTTTTCTTCGTAATTGTCATTTGTAATTTCTTCCGAGTCAATCCACTTGATATCAATGTGAGTATTATGGAAATAACCCGCATGGCGAAGTGCTTCCGCCACAGAAAGGTACGCATCGTGAAGTCCGACATATTTTCCTACAAGACCGATATTAACATTGTGTTCTCTTGTCTTTATACGCTCGACCATCTGACTCCACTCGGTTAAGTTAGGTTTCGGAGCATCTATTCCAAGTTCTCTGCACACAACCGCTGAGAAGTTTGATTTTTCAAGCATAAGAGGTGCTTCATAAAGGTTTGGAAGCGTAATGTTTTCGATAACACAATCAGGCTTTACATTGCAAAATAGTGAAATTTTCTTGAAAATGGATTCATCCAGAGGTTCATCACAGCGCAAAACCACAATATTGGGGTTAATGCCCATTCCTTGCAGTTCCTTTACCGAATGCTGTGTCGGCTTGGATTTATGTTCGTTGGAACCGCGAAGGAAAGGAACTAATGTAACATGAATAAACAGACTGTTTTCCCTGCCGACTTCTATGGAAATCTGACGGATTGCTTCAAGAAACGGCTGCGATTCAATATCGCCGATAGTTCCACCGATTTCTGTAATTACCACATCTGCATCTGTCTTCTTACCGACACTGTAAACAAATTCTTTAATTTCGTTTGTAATATGAGGGATTACCTGAACTGTTGAGCCTAAGTATTCGCCGCGGCGTTCTTTATTGAGTACATTCCAGTAAACCTTTCCTGTGGTAAGATTGGAATATTTGTTAAGGTTTTCATCAATAAATCTTTCATAGTGTCCAAGGTCAAGGTCGGTTTCTGCACCGTCTTCGGTTACATATACTTCGCCATGCTGATACGGACTCATTGTGCCGGGATCAACATTTATATACGGATCAAGCTTCTGTGCCGCAACCTTGAGTCCTCTTGCTTTCAAAAGTCTTCCCAGCGATGCAGCGGTAATACCTTTACCAAGCCCCGAAACAACACCTCCGGTTACAAATATATATTTTGTCATAGGTAATCCTCTCCTTTTCAAGCAAAATTTACTCAACTGTTACTGACTTTGCAAGGTTCTTAGGTTTATCAATATCACAGTTGTTTTCTTTAGCAACATAATATGCCAACAGTTGCAACGGAACAATTTCTACCGGTGCACCTAGTAAAACATTAACCTTTGGCATCATAATCATATCATCCGCAAGAGATGCCATTTTTGTGTTTTCCTTAAAGGTAACAGCCAAAACTTCCGCACCTCTCGCTTTAACTTCGACAATATTATTCATTGTCTTTTCTGTCATTTTTTCGTTACAGCAAAGAGCAATTACCGGGCAGTGTTCTTCTATCAATGCAATAGTTCCGTGTTTCAATTCTCCAGCAGCATAACTTTCTGCATGGATATATGAGATTTCTTTCATCTTCAGCGCTGCTTCTAAGGCTACTGCATAATCCGTGTTGCGCCCGATAAAAAACATCGAATCAGAACTATGATATTTCTTTGCAAGTTCAGGTATTGACGGATTCATATCCAAAACCTGCTGGATTCGCTTTGGAAGCGATTTCAGCTCCTCAATCAATTCTTTATACTCGGATGCAGAAATTTTTTCAAGCTTCTTTGCAGCATATATTGCAAACAAGTACATAACAATAAGTTGAGTTGTATAGCCCTTTGTTGTTGCAACGGCAATCTCAGGACCTGCCCATGTATAGAGGGTGTAATCTGCCAGCTTTGCTATTGTACTTCCGACAACATTTACAATAGCAAGAGTTTTAGCACCTAAACTTTGACATTCCTTCATAGCTGCTATCGTGTCAGCAGTCTCACCGGATTGTGATAATACAATGAGAAGTGTGTGTTCATCAATAAGAGGTTCGTTGTACCTTAGTTCGCTTGCAAGCTCTACCTGCACAGGAATTTTACAAAGCTTTTCGATTGTATTTTTGCCTGAACAACCGGCATAATAAGCGGAACCGCAAGCAGTAATTACTATCTTGTTAATACTCTTTAAATAATCATCAGACAAATCCAAATCATCAAGATGTACTTCGCCGTTTTGCAATCTAGGAGACATTGTTGCTTCTATAGCCCTTGGCTGCTCCATTATTTCCTTGAGCATAAAGTGTTCATATCCGCCACGCTCTGCAGCCTGAATATCCCATGTAATTCTGTTTGTCTTCTTTTCTATTGGCTTTCCTGCACAATCGTATATTTGAATATTATCAGATGTTATTTCTGCAAATTCTCCGTCTTCAAGATAGATAATATTTTTTGTATATGCAACCAGTGCTGTTACATCGGATGCAAAATAATTACTTCCGATTCCAACGCCAAGGATTAACGGACTTGCCTCTCTCACAACAAAGATTCTTTCCGGTTCATCTGCACATACAATTCCCAAAGCATATGAGCCTTGCAATCTCTCCGATGCTTTCATCACAGCCAATTTAAAATCTCCGGTATAGTACATTTCGATGAGATGTACAACAACCTCTGTATCAGTCTGACTTTCAAAATGATATCCGTTATCAATCAGTTCCTCACGAAGCTCCATATAATTCTCTATTATCCCATTATGCACTACTGCAAATTTTCCGTCATTACTCGTATGAGGGTGTGCATTTGTATCTGTAGGTGCTCCGTGTGTTGCCCAGCGTGTATGTCCGATTCCCAAATTTCCGGGCAGTAACTGTCCGTCATTAGTTTTCTCACATAAATTTGAAATTCTTCCGGTAACTTTGCTTATCGAAATATTGTTATCGTTTACAACAGCAATTCCTGCCGAATCGTAGCCACGATACTCAAGCTTTTTTAATCCGTTCAGCAAAATCGGTGCCGCATCCTGCGTTCCGGTATATCCAACAATTCCACACATATTTTGTCCTCCTTTATTCCCATTCCACCGTTGCCGGCGGTTTAGAAGTTATATCATAAACAACTCTTGTAATTCCGCTTACCTCGTTTGTAATTCTGCTTGATGCTTTTTCTAAAACCTCATACGGAAGATGTGTCCATTCTGCCGTCATAAAATCATCTGTAGTAACCGCTCTGAGTGCAACCGTATATCCATAGGTTCTGGCATCTCCCATAACACCGACACTTCTTAAATCCGTAAGCACTGCGAAATACTGATTTGTCTCTTTTTCAAGGCGTGCATTTGAAATCTCTTCTCTGAAAATTGCATCTGCTTCTCGCAAAATATCAAGTTTATCTTTTGTGATTTCACCGATTACTCTTACCGCTAATCCCGGACCCGGGAACGGCTGTCTCCACACAAGTTCATATGGGATACCGAGCTGCGTTCCTGCCTTGCGGACTTCATCCTTAAATAAATCTCGAAGTGGCTCTACAATTTCCTCAAAAGAGATTACATCCGGAAGTCCGCCTACATTATGATGGCTCTTTATCACAGCAGAATCGCCCTTGCCGCTTTCAATAACATCGGGATAAATAGTTCCCTGAACCAAGACATCTACCTTTCCGATTTTTTTAGCTTCATCTTCAAATACTCTTATAAATTCTTCTCCAATGATTTTTCGCTTTTGCTCAGGTTCACAAACGCATGAAAGCTTGCTTAAAAATCTGTCTTGGGCATTAACTCTTATCAAATTCATACCAAACTGACCACGGAAGGTTTTTTCAACAAAATCGCCTTCATCTTTTCTTAAAAGTCCGTGATCAACAAATACACAGATTAAATTCTGACCGATTGCCTTGTGCAAAAGAACTGCCGCAACAGAGGAATCAACACCGCCGGATAGTGCCAGAAGCACTTTTTTCCCTGCAAGTTCAGTCTTATATTTTTCAATAGAATTTTCTACAAAATTTTCCATTTTCCAGTCGCCTGAGCATTTACAGATTTCAAAGAGGAAATTTTTAAGCATTTGTTTGCCGTAAACAGTATGTGTAACTTCGGGATGAAACTGTACTCCATACAGATTTCTTTCTTCATCACACATTGCCGCAACAGGACATTTTGAAGTTTTCGCAATTACTTTAAATCCATTTGGAGCTTCAGTAATAAAGTCTGTATGGCTCATCCAGCAAACAGATTCGTCAGGGATATCTTTAAACAATACACTATCAAAGGTCTGCACAGTGGTTTTTCCATACTCACTGCTATTTTCGGCACTCGCAACCTTTCCGTTTGCCATAAATGCCATAAGCTGATCTCCGTAGCAAATACCTAAAACAGGAATGCCAATATTCAAAATTTCAGCATCATAATGCGGTGACGAGTCATCATACACACTGTTTGGTCCGCCTGTAAAAATAATGCCTTTATATCCTGCATCCTTGATTTCATCAACAGAAATTTTATTATATGGCTTGATTTGTGCATAAACATTATGCTCTCTGACTCGCCTTGCAATTAGTTGATTATATTGACCGCCAAAATCCAATACAAGTATTTTTTCCACTGTACTCACCTCCGTATATTAAAGATTTATTTCTGCTGTTTCTCTTGGCACATCTGCAATCAAAGGTTTTATTTTATCAATAAAAGCTTCAACCTGCTCAGAACATCTGCCTATATACAAGCTCGGCGTTAAAAGTTCATTCATTTCAGTTTCAGTTAAACCGAACTCTTTTTCCTGAGCCAGACGAGAAAGCAAATCACATTCTTCTCCGTTTTTCATTTTCGCTGTAGCCTCCATTGAGCATTTACGGATTATTTCATGAAGCTTTTGTCTGTCTCCGCCTTTTTTTACTGCTTCCATCATAAGATTTTCAGTCGCAATAAACGGCAGATATTCTTTCACTGTTTTTTCAACTATTTTTTCGTTTACTAAAAGTCCGTCTGTAACATTCTGAGCGAGACGAAGTATTGCATCTGCACAAAGGAAGCCTTCCGGCATTGAAATTCGTCTGTTTGCCGAATCGTCAAGTGTTCGCTCAAGCCACTGAGTCGAGGCTGTCATAGGTGCATTCTGTGCATCTGCAATCAAATATCTTGCAAGTGAGCAAATTCTTTCACTTCTCATTGGATTGCGCTTATATGCCATTGCAGAAGAGCCAACCTGATTTTTTTCAAAAGGCTCTTCAAGCTGTCTGTCATGCTGAAGAAGTCTTATATCATTTGCCATTCTCCAGCAGCTTTGTGCGATGCTTGAAAGTGCATTTAATATTCTTGAGTCAACCTTACGGGGATATGTCTGTCCGCATACATCAAAACATTCACTGAATCCAAATTCAGCGGCAATTTGTTTGTTCATTTCATCAATTTTGGATGCATCACCATCAAACAAATCTACAAAGCTTGCCTCTGTTCCGGTTGTTCCGCGGCAGCCTAAAAATTTAATATTATCTATAGCAAATTCAATTTCATCAAGGTCAGAAATAAAATCCTGCATCCAAAGTGTTGCTCTTTTGCCGACAGTTACAAGCTGTGCCGGTTGATAGTGTGTGTAACCGAGTGTCGGCAGTGCTTTGTACTTATCAGCAAAATCTGCAAGGTTTGCAATAACCTTTAAAAGCTCATTTTTAATATATAAAAGTGCGTCTCGGTAAATTACAAGGTCTGCATTATCGGTTACATAGCAGCTTGTTGCACCTAAATGGATAATTCCTTCAGCAAGAGGTGCGGCTTTTCCGAAAGCATAGATATGTGCCATAACATCGTGTCTTACTTCTTTTTCTCTTTTGGCAACCAAATCAAAATCAATATCTTCTGTATGTTCTTCCATTTGAGCAACCTGCTCATCTGTTATTGGAAGTCCAAGATTCATTTCTGCTCTTGCAAGTGCCACCCATAGCTTACGCCATGTCTGGTAGCGTACATCGGATGAAAATAGCTTTAACATATATTCTGAGGCATATCTTGATGATAAGGGGGATTCATATTTACTTGTCATAATAATTACTCTCCTTTTATCTCTAATTCTTTGTGTATTGCCGCCGCTGCAGTTTTTCCTGCACCCATCGCAAGTATAACGGTTGCAGCTCCTGTTACTACATCGCCGCCGGCATATACAAAAGGCTTTGAAGTTGCACCGTTTTCATCTGATACAATACAACCACGGTTATTTGTCTCAAGACCTTTGGTTGTCTTTTTTATAAGCGGATTAGGTGATTGTCCGATAGAAATAACAGCCGTATCTATCGGGATGATATGTTCAGAACCGAGTACAGCCTCTGGTCGTCTTCTGCCGCTGCTATCCGGTTCGCCGAGCTTCATATCTATGACTTCAACTCCTGTAAGCCAACCGTTTTCATCTCCGATGAATTTTGTCGGGTTTTTAAGAAGCCTGAATTCTATACCTTCTTCCTCTGCGTGCATTACTTCTTCGGCACGTGCAGGAAGCTCTTCTTTGCCGCGTCTGTATATGATATATACATTTTCTGCTCCAAGTCTTTTTGCACATCTTGCTGCATCCATAGCAACATTTCCTCCGCCGAACACAGCTACATTTTTACCGATGTAAACAGGGGTATCATATTCAGGGAATTTATATCCCTTCATAAGATTTATTCTTGTCAAAAATTCATTTGCAGAATAAATTCCGTTTAAGCTCTCTCCGGGAATACCAAGAAAAGACGGAAGTCCGGCACCGGATGCAATATATACTGCATCAAATTCCATATCCTCAAAAAGCTCATCAACCAAAAGTGTTTTACCTATAATCGTGTTAGTTTCTATTTTTACGCCTGACTTTTTCAGCTTGTCAATTTCTTTCTGTACAATTTCCTTTGGCAATCTGAACTCAGGAATGCCATACATCAAAACACCGCCTGCCGTGTGAAAAGCTTCATAAATTGTCACTTCATATCCGAGCTTTGCAAGGTCACCCGCACATGTAAGTCCCGAAGGTCCGGAACCGACTACGGCAACCTTTTTACCGTTTTTCTCTGCTTGAACAGGTTTATCTTCGCAATTTGCCATATGGTAGTCTGCAACAAATCGCTCTAATCTGCCGATTGCAACAGGTTCGCCCTTGATACCTCTTACACATTTTGCTTCACACTGTTTTTCCTGGGGACAAACTCTTCCGCAGACAGCCGGCAAAGCATTTGTTTCAGTAATTTTTTTGTAGGCAGCTTCAAATTCTCCGTTTGCGACAAGCTTGATAAATTCGGGGATTTTTACAGCCACAGGACACCCCTGCATACATGGCTTATGTTTACAGTTAAGACATCTTTGTGCCTCATCAATTGCCATATTGGATGTATATCCTGTTGTTACCTCTAAAAAGTTTTTATTTCTTACATCCGCTGCCTGCTCGGGCATTGGATTTTTTACATTTGACATATTAGGCATTGTTATGCTCCTTTCCGGTTAATCTGCATTTTCCTTCCTCACAGGAGCGTTTTTCATAAGCTTTAAACATCTGTTGACGTTTTATAGCCGCATCCCAATCAATTTTGTGTCCGTCAAAATCAGGACCATCAACACAGGCAAACTTAGTTTCACCACCAACGATAACTCTGCATCCTCCACACATTCCTGTTCCGTCAATCATTACAGGATTCATTGAAACTGTGGTAGGTATTCCGAACTCCTTTGTAAGATTACAAACAGCTCTCATCATCGCAAGCGGACCAATGGCAATTACTTCATCATATTTTTCTCCTGATTCAAGCTCCTCACGAAGTCTGTCGGTTACAAAGCCCTGTAAACCATTAGAACCGTCATCAGTTGTGATTATGAGCTTATCGGACACTGCGTTCATTTCATCTTCAAGAATTATGTATTCTTTACTCCTGAAGCCTGATATTGCTGTAACCTCTGCACCCAATTCCTTGAGTTTTTTAGCTTGCGGATACGCAATTGCAGTACCAAGACCTCCGCCTATAACTGCAACCTTCTTTAATCCCTCAAGCGGTGTCGGTATACCCAAAGGTCCGGCAAAGTCAAGAATAGTATCTCCTTCATTTAATTTTGACAAATCCCTTGTAGTTTTACCAACCGCCTGAATAATTACTGTAACAGTCCCTTTTTCTTTGTCGAAATCGGCTATTGTGAAAGGAACACGTTCGCCTTTTTCATCTATTCTTAAAATCACAAATTGCCCCGGCGCAGCTTTCCTTGCAACCAACGGGGCTTCAATCTCCATTAAATATATTTGTGAATTCAAATCTGCTTTTTTTACTATTTTGTATGACACAAATATCACCCCTTTGCGATATCATCTGATTATTATGCTATCCCTTTCCGGACCTACCGAAACATATTTAATCGGGCATCCGATAGCTTTCTCAATATAAATTACATAGTCTTTTGCCGCCTTTGGCAAATCGTTCCATGTACGAATTTTGGAAATATCACATTTCCATCCTTCAAAATATTCAATTTGAGGCTCCGCTTTCTTTAACGCTGACGGAAACGGAAATTCGTCAGTCGTTTCTCCGGCTAAAATATACTGAGTACATACCGGAATTTTATCCATATAGCTTAATACATCAAGCTTTGTAAGCGCGATTTCCGTTGCTGCCTGAACCTCAACACCGTATCTCGTTGCAACAATATCTATAGGGCCGACTCTGCGAGGTCTGCCGGTTTTTGCTCCGTATTCAAAACCTGCTTCTCTCAGCTTGTCGGCATCTTCTCCAAACATTTCACAAACAAACGGACCTTCACCGACACAGGTCGAATACGCTTTTACTACGCCTACCACACTATTTAGTTTAGCGGATGGGAGACCTGAACCGATAGGTGCATAAGCTGCCGTTGTGTTAGATGATGTTGTGTACGGATAAATACCGTAATCCAAATCACGAAGTGAACCGAGCTGAGCTTCAAACAGAATACTTTTACCGTCTTTTTGAGCCTTGCGAAGAAACGCTCCTGTATCACAAACAAAAGGTTTAATCTTTTCGCAGTAACTAAAAATCCATTCATCAAGCATTTCCATCGTGTATGGCTTTGCTCCGTAAACCTTGGTTAAAGTAAGGTTTTTCCATTCCAGCAAATCTTTAAGATGTGCTTTCAATTCTTCGGGATAAAAGAGTTCTCCGGCAAGAATTGTTTTCTTTTGATATTTATCGGAATAAAATGGCGCTATACCTTGCTTTGTAGAGCCGTATTTTTTATCTGCAAGTCTCATTTCCTCAAGCTCATCCAAATCCCGATGCCACGGAAGAAGTAACGAAGCACGGTCACTGATTTTCAAATTTTCAGGAGTGAGTTTGACACCCTTACTCTCAACATCCTGCATTTCTGTCCATAAATTTTGAGGATCAAGAGCAACCCCATTGCCGAGGATATTTACAACACCTTTTCTAAAAATACCGGAAGGTAAAAGATGCAGTGCAAATTTTCCTAACTCATTGATTACAGTATGTCCTGCATTGCCGCCGCCTTGAAAGCGTACTACAACATCATAATCTTCCGTGAGTAAATCAACCATTCTGCCTTTACCTTCATCGCCCCAGTTTATACCTACAATTGCGCAGTTTGCCATATAAATCCCTCCGTTTACTTATGTTCCATAGCCCTTCTCATAACTTCAGTATATGCATCCTCAACACCGCCGAGGTCTCTT
This sequence comes from Clostridia bacterium, assembly GCA_017466205.1. GTDB lineage: Bacteria > Bacillota > Clostridia > Oscillospirales > Acutalibacteraceae > Fimenecus. The sequence goes on along the minus strand of JAFTUP010000008.1, from coordinate 2,689 downwards.
CTGAATCTGTCCTTATCAAGCTTTTCGCCGGTTTTACTATCCCAAAGCCTACAGGTATCGGGACTGATTTCATCCGCAAGAATTATTGTGCCATCTGATGTTTTTCCAAACTCAAGCTTGAAATCAACCAAGGTTACACCGCATTCTGACCAGAATGATTTCAGAAATTCATTGACTTTGAGTGCATACTCTTTTATTGTTTCAATTTCCGTTTCTGTTGCAACATCAATTGCCATAGCGTGATAGTCGTTAATAAGCGGATCGCCGAGGTCATCGTTTTTATATGAGAATTCAACAGTAGGCTTTTCAAAAATCTTACCTTCAGGAACTCCGTATCGTTTTGAAAATGAGCCGGCAGCAATATTTCTTACAATCACCTCCAAAGGAACGATTGAAACTCTTTTTACAACGGTTTCACGCTCCGAAAGTTCTTCTACAAAGTGAGTGGGTACACCGCTTTCTTCAAGTTTTTGCATAAGCATATTGCTCATTTGATTGTTAATAACACCTTTACCTGAAATAGTTCCTTTTTTCAAGCCGTTAAAAGCTGTTGCGTCGTCCTTATATGACACAATCAAAAGTTCCGGGTTGTCCGTTGCATAAACCTTTTTAGCTTTTCCTTCATACAACTGTTCTCTTTTCTCCATTGCTCATTACCTCGTTCCTTTAAATATCTGTTTACTATATATTCATTTGCTTTATGTTCCATAGAGTCATCCAATGGTACAAGTTCTTTGAAATTGCTATACCTGCGTTTTAGCGCATTACTTAAAATAAAATCGCACAATTCAGGGTTCTTCGGCAGCAACGGTCCGTGCAGATACGAACCGATAAGATTCTTGTATAACACTCCGTCATATCCGCAATTATCTGAATTACCATTTCCATACAAAACTTTTCCAAATGGTGTATGACTCCCAATATACGTTCTGCCGCCGTGATTTTCAAATCCGACAATCAGATTGTGTGGTTCATTCAAAAAATCAGCTTCAAGAATTATATTTCCAATCAGCCTGCCTTTACCGATTTCGGTATATATATCAAGTATTTCCAAACCTTTTATCGTTTCGTTTTGAAGCTTATAATAATTGCCAAGAAGCTGATATCCGCCGCATATTGCAATAAGGGAACCATTGTCTTCAATGTAGTTTCTTAATTCATTCTTATATTCCATCAAGTGTTTGCATACATATAACTGCTCATTGTCTCCACCACCGCCTATGAGAATTACATCTACATCACTCAGATCTGCAAGCGGATCGTCTCGTCTTACGGCTGCAACCTCGCAATCAATTCCTCTCCATTCAAGACGTTTTCGCATACAAAGAATATTTCCGCTGTCAAAATACTGATCTAACAAATCGGGAAAGAGATGCAGTATTTTAAATTTCACTTACATCACACCGTTTCAAACCAAAAGAAAAAGGCGTCTCTAATGCGGTTTACGCATTAAAGACGCCTTTGCCTTTATCATATTAAATTTTCGTCTAAAAACAAAAATGCGGACAATGCACCCGACATAATGTCGGAAGACTCCATTGCCCTCACTTTTGATATTATACACCTTTTTCTTTAAATTGTCAATAGAAACAGGAAATTTTTATGCAACAATTAAATAATTAACTTCTTTATTATTTCTTCCAAAATGACAGGATTTGCCTTTCCTGCTGTTTTGCCCATAGCCTGCCCCATAAGAGCTTTAATAGCCTGTTGTTTTCCATTTTTATAGTCACTTACAAGCTTCGGTGAGTTTTCAATTACTTTGGTTGCAATTTTTACAAGAAAATCTCTGTCGTTAATTTGCTTCAAATCCTCTTTTTCAACAATCATAACAGGATCGGAATCAGCTTCCCACATTCTTGAAATCAGCTTCTTTGCCGTAGAAGTATTGATAACCTCATCACTGATTAAGTCAGACAGCTTTGCCATATTTGCTGCTGAAATCGGGCAGCAAAACATCTCCGCCGTGTTCAGCCTTGCAACCTCTCCCACAAGAAGATTTGCAACAACCTTTGGAGTTTTAGCAAGTGTCGCAACCTTTTCAAAATAATCCGCCATATCCATATCAGAAATAATCTTTTCGCTGATATAAGCCGATATTCCGTACTTTTCCATATACTTCTTTTTTCTCGCATCCGGAAGCTCGGGAATTGTAGTTTTAATTTTTTCAATTTTTTCATCAGACAGTTCTATCGGCGGAAGGTCGGGGTCCGGAAAATATCTGTAGTCGTTTGCATTTTCTTTGCCTCTCATAGAATATGTTTTACCGGTATCTGCATCAAATTTTCTTGTTTCCTGAACGATTTCTTCTCCATCCTCGATTGCTTTAATCTGCCTTTTATATTCATACTCAATAGCCTTAACCACAAACTGAAAGGAGTTAATGTTTTTCATTTCTGTTCGTGTGCCGAATTTCTCCGTACCTTTTTCACGAACTGAAAGATTGACATCGCATCTGAAAGAACCCTCATTCATTTTGCAATCCGAAATTCCTGTATAAAGGATAATTGCACGAAGCTTTTGAAGATATGCTTTAGCTTCCTCCGCCGAGCGCATATCCGGCTCGGAAACTATTTCAATAAGCGGAACACCACAGCGGTTGCAGTCAATCATAGTTCCGTGAATATCATCATGCACAAGCTTTCCGGCATCCTCCTCAATATGAATTCTCGTTATACCGATTCGCTTT
>JAFTUP010000071.1 GCA_017466205.1 Clostridia bacterium | reverse complement strand
TAATAATCAAAATATAACTGTATAATGCATCATTTACAGTATTAATCAACTGTTCAAACATAAAATTCTCCTAAAAATAATAATATCGAAATTATATAATAGCGTAATAAAAAAGTCAAATGATAGAGAGATTTTTCTTTATAAAAAGGCTTGATTTTAATAAAAGATTAATATATAATATTGAACTGTTGATATGGAGAGTTGTCCGAGCTGGTCGAAGGAGCACGATTGGAAATCGTGTAAACTGCTAAAACGGTTTCGAGGGTTCGAATCCCTTGCTCTCCGCCAAAACAAAAATCCTGTCGATTATTGTCGGCAGGATTTTTGTTTTGTTTTATTCATTTTTCATTATTCTATATTCATCATTCATTTGACAGGATTTTCAATGAATATTGAATAATGAAGTCGCTTGTGCTAATGAATAATGAATAATTGACTTAATTATAGTTTCTGATATAATATTTTAAAGGTGGTGCTTTAAATGAAAGAAAATTTACTTATAGATAAATCTATTGCTTTTGCAGCACGAATTGTGAAATTACATCAGCATTTAATTAAAACAAAAAAAGAAACTGTAATCTCAAAACAAATTCTCCGAAGTGGTACAAGTATTGGTGCAAACATAAATGAAGCAAACTATGGTCAAAGTAAAGCCGATTTTATTTCTAAAATGCATATATCGTTAAAAGAAACTGCAGAAACTGAATACTGGATTAAACTGCTATATATGTCTGAATATATTGATGATAAAATGAGTAGTTCCTTGCTTAATGATTGTCTTGAAATCAAAAGAATTCTTATTGCTTCAATAAATACCGCAAAGGAGAATGCAAAATGATTTTATATCACGGTTCCTCTCTTGGCGGCATTACAGAATTAAAGCCTTTTTTATCCGAACATAAAAAACCTTATATATATTTGGCAAGTAATCCGGTGGTTGCCTTGCTTTATACTGTAAAACCTGTGCCGAAACCATTCAGTTTTTACCCTTATGGATTTAATGGCGAAAAGGTAGTGTATAGTGAATATTACGAAAACTGTTTTGCGGATATATACAAAGGTCAAAAAGGATTTTTATATAAATGTGAGAATATTAAAAATTTAGAAACTCCCACAGCGATTAATTGTGCTTATACCTGCCAAACTCCAATTAAAATATGCAATTGTATTGAAATTGATGATGTATTCGAAAAGTTCATGGATTATGAAGCGAAAGGCTTATTTGAAATAAAACCGCTTGAAAGTATTAGTGAAAAAGAATTGAATTTTGTCTATGATGATATAAGAAAAAATATAGTTGAACACAACTTAAAAAATTACCCTGATAATCCTATGAGCAAATTTATTGTTACACATTTTCCAAAAATATGGTTTGAATAATGTGTAGGAGTTCGAATATATAGGTCAAAAAATAACGAATTCTACTACCTTTCCAAAGATTAAGAACATTTACAAAAATAGTAGGTATTCTTTTTTGATAAATTCGACGATTCAAATCATTCTGTTTCCAACTAAAAAGTAATTTTATTCAAAATTATTCTATATATTCAGCAGATTGACAAACAATTACACTTCTGTTAGTATTTTGCATGGGTGATAAAAATGAAAGTGTCTAAAAATTTATTTTATAAATCATTTAAAATACTCATACTTGTTTTTCTGTGTATGTTTATTGCAGAATTTATATCCATAGTTATTGGACATCCCATAACCGATATTTATATAGCAGATTTTGATGTTAATCAGGATACCGTGGGTGTTTGGTTATTAAGGTCATTTTTATCCGCTTCTTTTACCGGTAGTTTTTTTAATTTTTTCTTAACTATTAAGATAATAAAAGAAGCAGCTAATTTTGCACAATGGCCTGCTATTGCTATTGTATTGATGACAATTTTGTTTCCGCTTGAGATTATCATAAGTGCAATTTTTGTTATACCTAATATTATCATTTTCGGTGTTAAAAGCAGAAAAAAACATAAATAATATAATTATAAAAGTACAATAATAAATTAGGGTAGAGATAAAATTTCTCTACCCTTTTATCTTAATATTACAATTCTTCTATTTCTCCACTCTTATATTTAAAAATTCTCAAAGCATCTGCTAATTCCACTGAACCATTTTTATCAGTGTCAGCAGCTTTTAATGCAGTATCAGACAGTGTGATTTCTTTTGATTTATATTTAAAAATCATAAGAGCATCTGAAATTGTAACTGTACCGTCAGCATCAATGTCACCAACTGTTACATCGTTTGATACGGTCACTTTACAAGTAGCTGTATATGTACCTACTTTTGCGGTAATTGTAACAGTGCCTTTACCTATTGCTTTTACAGTACCGTTACTGTCAACTGTAGCTACTGACTTATCAGATGAACTCCAGGTAACCGTCTTGTTGTCTGTTGTGTTTGTAGGATTATATTTAACAGTAAGCTGCTTCGTTTCACCATTAAACATTGAAAGCTCAGTTTTATCAAGTGAAATACTTGTCAACGGAACAGCATTTGTTGAATTTCTTACAATATCAAGATTATATGTTTTAGTGTTTCCGTTCTCAGCAGTGACAACAACCTTCACATTATTATGACCTGCATTGAGACTAACCTTACCAGTACCTGACACTTTAGCTTTTGAGCTGATTGTTTTAGCTGAAACATTAACTGATGAAACTGATTCAGGAACGGTTATAGTATAACCACTTGTTTTATTACCGTCAAATGTGAAATCGTAACCCTCAACAGTAAGAGAGCTCAACCAGTTATTGGGACTTCCATTACTTGCTTTAGGTAATTCACAAGCCTTTGCAGGCATGTTTTTATAGTATGGGATAACAAAAACATAAGACAAATCAAGAATTTCCAAATCTTTATAAGATTTATAGATCTCCTCAGTTTCCTGAGACGGTGCCATAATATTAGTCATATACTGATGAGTCCACACCTGATTTACAACATTGAATTTCTGATAGTACAACGTATCCTGACCCTTATCAATATAACCTGTACCAATCCATATTGCACCTCCAACGATAGCCTTATATGGAGTGTTCCAAGGAAGCATATATTTTGCATCAGTAGTTGCAGCATATTTTAACGCGTTGGCAACAGGGTCACTACTGCTGTTTGCTCCGATATTATAATAATTATATACACCTGAATTGTTATTTACTGAACCGCTTGTTCCTGCAGAGCCAACTTCCTGAAGAGTTCTTGATGCAAGATGATAAGGACTTACACCTGATTTTTCAGCAGCATCAATATATGCCTGAGCATAAGAAACTGAATTACCATTTGTATCTGTAATAGTCTTATTAGCCATAAAAGAACCGGCTAAAATTGATTGAACACCTGCTAACGTATGATATGTTTTATCATATTTTAATGATTCAAATATAAACATATTCTCTTCATCAAAGAAATTTCTCGGGTCCATATAATATGCAATTGTTTCGTCATTTGCCTGATACCATCTTCCTGCATCCTGAGAAATAAATGTATCTGTCTCCCAATTATATGCACCGGCTTTAGTTGAACGATATGAAACAGGAAAGTTCTTTTCAATAAGACTTCTGCCTATATAACCCTG
>JAFTUP010000070.1 GCA_017466205.1 Clostridia bacterium | reverse complement strand
TTGTGGATATTGTCTGCATTCACACCAATCTTATTTAAAAAATGGTCAACAGTAATGTCGTTAAGGACTAATACAAGGTCTGCATTTTGAACACAGTATATTTCCTGAAAATATCTCTTTTTTACAATTTCCTTTATCTGTTCCCATTCCGTTCCCCATATATATGAATGAACGGTATATACAATTTTTGCTTTTTTTCTGTATTTTTCAGGGACAAGCTTTAAAAAGAAAAACAAATTATACTGATTATGAAAATGAAGCACTGTCTCTTCATTAGTATTTTTCAGAATTTTTTTTAGCTTTTGAGCAAGTGCAACAGAATAAGTAACACGTTTTAATTTGTGCATTATTCCAAGGCTGACATCTGATTTTGTAAAAACAGAAGGTACTTTAACCTCAATGATGGGGAGGTCATTTTTTACACGGTTTTCATCAGCAATATCAATTATTTCCACATTCTGATTAAGTTTTAAAAACGAGCGTGTAAGCTCCTCCACTACAATTTCAGTTGCTGCTCCCATCTGTGCGGGAATAGGAGTATAACCGGTTCCTATTTCATAAATCTTCATTTTTATCCCTTATAAATCTTCATTAATTTTTCATAATAGCTGTCGGATGTTTCAAAAGAAACACTTTTACAATTTCTGATGAATTTGTCACTATTATTGATAATTTCCTTGATTTTTTCTGTTAAATCAAAAGGATTACCTGCCTCAAAAATCAAACCGGTTTTACCCTCTCTAATCAGTTCAGGAATACCACCCATACGCGAACCGATAACAGGTGTACCATATATTTGTGATTCGATTACTGAAAACGGACAGTTCTCATAAATTTCTGACGGACATACAGTGAGCATAGCTTTAGCAATAAGTTCTTTTAATTCCTTACCTGTTTTAAAGCCCACATATTCAGCATTTGGAACGCTCTTAATACTTTCTTCTGCTTCACCATATCCTGCAAAGACAATTTTAGTTTCAGGAAAATTCTTTGCAGCCTCAAGAAGTGTCAAGGTACCTTTATCTCTTGATAAATGTCCAAATTCCAAAATATAATTTTCTTTTTTAACATTTTCGATTTTTTCAGCATCAAAGAAATTATGTATAGTAACTGTTTTGTCCGAAAATCTCTCTTGTGTATCTAACTTACTTTTCAAAAATTCAGACGGACAAATTATCTTATCAATATAAGAATATGCTTTACTGTACTTCCAACAATAAGCATCAGCTGTTGCCAAAAGGCTTTTTGCACGTGAATTCTTCATGCATTTTGTCTTTAAACAATGAAGATAATTTCCATCCAGACATTTTTCACAAATATTTATATTACTGTCAAAAAAACCGTGACTGGGACACACAAGCTGATAATCGTGTGCTGTATAAACAATCCTTAAATCAGGATTAGCTTCTTTTCTGTATTTTTCAGCCTCGAGAATAATGCTCGGTGTAAGCTGAAACTGAATATTATTCAGATGAATAACATCAGGCCTGAATTTTTCCAATACTTTTCGCAGCTTCAGCCTTGCCTCTGTTGAATAAATTATTCGGAACGGTGCCTTGAGATTTTTTAAAATGCCCTCATTGAAATCAATGTGTGAAACATAAGAACCTGCACTATTACCCACAATATTTTTTTCATTTTCCAGCCCGAAGTATTCAACTGTGTGTCCATATTTTTCAAGGACCTCACCAAGCTTGAAAACATAAGTTTCCGAACCGCCCTTTTGATAGAGGAACTTGTTCACTAACAATATTTTCATTTATTTTCACCGGTTTTCTCAAGCACCTGCATATAAGCGTAAGGTTTCCTCCACCACAATATCCCAACTATATTTTTTACATATATAGTCCGATGCATTATCTTTGTATTTTTTTACCATATCGGGATTATCACAGGCAAATTGAAGCTTTTCTGTTAAATCATTAATATTTGATTTTTCAAAGAAAATACCACAGTCACCTATTACCTGTGTACACTCCGGAATATCAGATGTGATACAGCAGTTACCATAGCTCATTGCCTCCAGCAAGCTGATGGGCATTCCCTCCAGATCAGACGGCAACACATAAACATAAGCATTACTGTACAGCTCCTCTAAAATCTGCCCCTGCACAAAGCCTGTAAAAATAATCCTGTCATCAACCATTGCTTTAAGCTCTTTTTCATACTCCGCAGTATCGGAAGAGCCGCCTGCAATAACTAATTTTTTTGAAATATTCAGTTTTTTAAATGCTTCAATTAAATAGCTAATTCCTTTTTCAGGGACTAATCGACCGAGAAAAAGGATATAGCTGTCTTTATCTAAATTGTATTTATCTTTAATTATGTCTGCACTGCGGCAATGCGGCTTTGAAATGCCGTTTGGAATGAACTCGGTTTCTCTTCCATATTCCTGTAAAAAATAAGTCTGAACATTTTCACTGAGTACGATTATTTCGTCAGCAAATTTTACAGCACATTTTTCACCAAGCTTAATGTACATAGAAGCAAATCTTCCCCATTTTGCTCTTTTGTGGTCAAGTCCGTGAATTGTAGCAATACATCTTTTCCCGAAAAGCTTAGGTAACCAAAGCATTGCACAGGGTCCTTCTGCATGAAAATGAACTACATCATATTTACCGAATGCAGAGGATACCGCAGCAAAAAAGGATGCTGTTATTGCTGCCAGGCCTTTCTTATCAACAGTAATTACCTCTTTGATTTTTACATTGGAAAGCCCCATATCTGTTGCATCAAATTCACTTCCGGCAATATGGTGACCTTTTCTGTTAAAGCAAGTCACCTTATGTCCTGAATCCGCCATACGAGATGCCAGTTCTCCCACCACGACTTCAATACCGCCTTCACGGGATGGCACTCGTTTATGCCCAAGCATAGCAATTCTGAGAGATTTCTTATCCTTTACTGAGTTCATATTCCCTCCATACCTAAAATGGTTTTAAAGGTTTTGAAGAAAATAATCAAGTCAGTCTTTACACTTCGTTCTTTTATGTACTTTAAATCAAGCTCCAACCATTCATCAAAGCTGCAGCTGTTTCTGTCTGTCTGAACCTGCCAATAACAGGTTAATCCCGGAATTACGCTAAGTCTTTGCATCTGATATTCATTATATTGAGCTACCTCACGAGGTAGTGGCGGACGAGGTCCCACAAAGCTCATATCACCTTTCAGGATGTTTAAAAGCTGAGGTAATTCATCAATGCAAGCTTTTCTGATTATTCTGCCAAAGCGTGTAATTCTCGGGTCATTTTTCATCTTAAAAGCAGGCCCGTTCATCTCATTCTGAGTGAGAAGACTGTCAAGCTGTTTTTCTGCATCAGCAACCATGGAACGGAATTTATAAAGTCGAAAAGTCCTGCCATCCAGTCCCACTCTGTCCTGAACATAAATTGGTGATGCTCCCGGATTATCAATCACAATAATAAGCGCAACAATTGCCATCGGAACAAACAAGACAACTAAAAGCATCGCTGATAAAACAACGTCAAATGCTCTTTTCATTTTACAATATCTTTTATCAACTGTTTCTGATATTCTGTTGTCAATTACATTTCCCTGTACATTATCGCGCATTACGAAAATCCTCTCCGCAACTATCTCAAATCAACCTCTCGGAACATAAAATGTTTCCTTGACAAATTGATTTAAAGCATCCTCATCAGGATAAAATTCCATAAATCTTTCACCGACAACTGATTCACCCTTCAGTTGTTCAGTTCCCAGATATTCGTATCCTGAAATTTTTTCATATATTCCGAGCAAATCCTGCTCATAACAATCTGAAACTGTATATTCTGCCATCTTTTCCCACGCTGTTAAAATGAAGCTTTCGTCCTCATCAATCTTACTGCGTGTGATATTATAAAGCTCTTCAATATACTGCTTCTGACGAATCATTCTGTTGCTGTTTGTGCTGTTCTCCATACCGTAACGAGTGCGGACATAGATAAGTGCCTTTTCACCCATAAGAGTAACTTTTTCACCCTTGATTAATGTATCGTCAATGCCGGTGAAGTCATCAAGCACTTCGACCGTTACGCCACCAACCAAATCGTTAAAAATGGGAACAGCATCCATAGTAACTGAAACATAGTGGTCAATTTTCACTCCACCCAAAAGCCTGGAAACCGCATTAGCAGTGTTACGGCAGCTTACATTCTGACCGTTACCATAGGTATGAGACAATGCTAACTGCTGAGTGACAGTGCCTACCTTTTGTCCGGCAACACCCAACACATCCATTTCAGCCATAGTATCACGATTTATATGCAACGCTCTGCATGTTTCGTTTTGATTATCAATAATAAATAACATCAAAAAGTCAGCTTGCTGGTCATTTTTATACGACTGAGTCTCGGCATCAGCATTCTCTGAAAACTTATCAAGGCCCATTACAAGCACTGTTTCGATATTTTTATTAAGTGTATATTCATCACTGTTTATCTCAGTAGCCGATGTTGTACCGGTTGTATTCTCATCCCGGTAGTTCTGCTGTTGTTCCCAAACACTAATGGCAAACAGTACTGAACAGAAAAGTATAATGCAAATCAAAACTAACACTAAAGCCTTTTTGTTTGCTTTCTTATTAGTTTTTTTCATATTAATTATTCCTTAACTCTTTTCTTCTTAAAGATAACAGCAACGACAGCTGTAAGTCCTACAACTGCTGCAGCACAAACTAATGTCTGAAGTGTGTAATCTGCAGTTGTGTCAGTATCAGGAATTTCAACATCAGCATTACCTGTATCAACAACGATTGCGAATGGTGACAAATCATCCACTGTAAATGTAAGAAGGTCACCTGAAACAGTTGCATTTTCAACAATTTCCCATTCACCGTTATGTCTGTGTAAAAGACCTACAAAATTGCTGAGATTCTTTGATTTTACTGTGATTGTGAATGGGCCGTGGCCGTCATGACCACCTGCTTCATAATAGCTTACATCAAACAATTCGCTTACAGCCAATCTTGAAACATCAATACCAACAAGCTGTGCCAATCTCTGTAATGCTTTTAAAAATGAACTGAGTCTATTAACAATTTCATTGTAAGCATCCATAAGTGCCTGCTTTGTTTCTTCGTCAAGACTATCCATATCCTCAAATGGAGTAACGATAATTTCAGCATCACACTCCGGGTCTTCATTCTCATAAGAATCAAGAGTCGGAGAACCGTTGGATGGACTTTCAACAAAACCGTTATCAACAGCAAAGGCTGATACTCCACTGACCAATGTTAATGTGATTGCGAGAATAATTGCAATAATTTTTTTCATAATAATGCATCCTTTCATTATTGTTTTTATTTAAATGGCATTAACCATTTTTTCTGATTTAAACTAATTCTTTTGACAGCAAATCAATATATTCAATTGATTCATTACCAAGCTTTTTTCTTATAAAATCAACCGCTTCTTTAATTTTAGGCGGTCTCGTTGTCATATTATGACTGTCTGAGCCCAAAACGTGAATCGTATGTTCAGATAATCGCTTACAAGCTTTTCTTTTCGTAAATGTATTTATAAAATACGATGCGTTTGACTGCATAATAACATCATTATCGAGTAAATACTCAACAACATCTCTATCTTGCAAAAACAGGCAACGCTCAATATGAGCCAACATTATTCTGATGCTTCCGTCAGAAACAAGTCTGAAAAGCTCATCCACGGTATATTGAGTCCACTTTTCATTGGGCATTTCAAGCAACAGGATATCTGTATTCTCTGCACACAGCTTTTTAAGACCTTCAAGATTGCTTATACCGTTATAAAATTCAACCTCAGCACCTAATCTGATTTCAGGTAAGCCCTTATGAAGCTTTGGTTTCAACGATTCATAGGAATTTTTCCGTCTGTATAGAAATTCATCCACAGATTCATTGTTTGCTATAAAATGAGGTGTTGCAACAACTTTTTCAACGTTCTGTTGAGAAAGCGAGGTCAGAATTTGCAGACTTTCTTCAACACTTGAACTTCCGTCATCCATATCGGGAAGCAGATGACAATGAAAATCAATCATTGTTCATCACCGTTATTCTGTTGATATTCCTGTGAAGCATAGTACTTATAATAGCGTTTGTATTTATAGTTGCTGTAATAGGATTTTCCGTTATTCACACCATTCATAACAAGACCCAAAACATTAACATTAGAAAGCTTTAACTGACGTTTACAGTTTTCATACTCTTCCTTTTCAGTATAATTCTGTCTGACAACAAGAATCATACCGGTAAGATATTTTGAAATTGCTACAGCGTCTGAAACAATGTTTACAGGTGGCAAGTCGATAATGATGCAATCAAAATACTCAGACAGCATTTCAAGGAGTTTTTCCATTTTTCTTGATGCAAGAAGCTCAGACGGATTTGGCGGAATCGGCCCGCAAGGAAAAACATACCATTTTTCGTTTATTTCTGTTCTGTATTTTTCAATTTCGATTTTATTGCTGTCCAACAAGAAGTTTGTAAGACCTGTTGAACCGTCAATTTTCATTTTCTTTGCAACTGACGGAAGTCTTAAGTCACCGTCAATGAGCAATACCCGTTTACCGCTTTCAGCATAAACATAAGCTAAATTGATTGCTGTTGTACTCTTACCTTCACCGCGGATTGAGCTTGTAACTCCGATGATAGGACACTTAATATTTTCAGGTAATGTAAATGAAATATTTGTTCTCAGCAACTTATACTGCTCAGTTGCATTGAATTTAAGGTTTCTGTGGAGAGTTTTTCTTAAATCTCCCTTGGTTGGAAGGTTGTCTTTCTTAATTCTCATTATCTCTTCTCCTTTCCAACACGTTTTTTATAGCCATATCCGTATCCGTATTTCTTGCTTCCGTATTTACCGGCACCGTCATCAAACAAATCAGGAACCTTTGCAAGTAACGGATAGTCACCTGCTTTAATAAGATAATCTTCATCGTGAATTGTATTATCCTTAAGTGCCAGAATAACAACAATTATGCCTGAAAGAAGAACACCCAAAACAAATCCCAGTGCAGTATATTTAGTAATACTTGGTGAAATTTTGTGAAGGTTAGGTGTTGCATAACCTACAACCTCCATAGATGTACCCTTGATAATTTCAGCAATTCTTATCTGAAGTACATCAGCAATACAGTTTGCAATCTTTGCAGCTTCATGAGGGTCAGTTGAAGTTACCTCAACCTTCATAACCTCAGTATCATCAACTGAGTAAGCATCAATCATATCATAAAGCTCTTCGTGATTATATGGCAGTTCAGCCTTTTTAATAACCTGTTCAAGTGTTGTCTGGTCCTTAAGAATAACAATATACGTTCTTACAAGGCTCTGTGCAGCACTGATTTCTGATGAGCTGATTGAAAGGCTTGCATTACTGAGTGATAATGAGCTGTTATTGACATAAAGACGCACACTTGATGAGTACAAGGGTTCAATCACAAACGCCGCTGCGGAAAAGCAAATACCTGCGACAATAACACCTGCAAGAATAATAGCCCACATCTTTTGAAACAAAGATTTTACAATGTGTGCCAAATCTATTACATAATAATCTTTAAAGCTTTTGTTTCCAGTTTCCATTTACCGAATCTCTCCCGTATATAATCCATAAAACGCTGCCATTCTCATAAAAAAATACAATATGGCACATTAATACATTCTGCTTTATTTTACCATATTCAGCGACAAGTGTCAATTTAAATACTAACAAAAAATAATCCAATTTTGTAACATATTGTATAAATTGTGATGTCCTTCCTTGAATTTCAGCATTTGGAACCAAAAAATAAAAAAGGTAACACGATTTTACTCGTATTACCTCTTTTTGTCCTTGATAATTCTGTTTTTTAATTCATAATCGGGAACTCGTAATCAGCGAAACCCTTTGCACCGAATATAAGGTAAATCACATCGTTAAGTCCCTTAAGACCTACATTGAGTGCAGTATCTATAAATTCAGGCTCCTGTTCAGGCTCATAAACACCGATTTCAACAAGCATTGCACGAACCTTATTCATAACTGCTTCGTCATTTTCAACATTGTTGACTGTATTCTTTGTCATTGCATCTGCCTCTGCGATAATTGCTTCCTGTTCAGCTGTAAGAACATAGCCTGTTTCGT
>JAFTUP010000069.1 GCA_017466205.1 Clostridia bacterium | reverse complement strand
TTCTCAACTCATCATTTTCAGAAATTATGGTTGGTATCGTAATCCTTATGCTTGTTGGTTGTGAATTTTTTATTCAATATTCAATTAAGTTCCGAAATAATAAAAAGGAGGTTAAAGCATGATTATACAATTTATCTGCCGTGCAATTCTCCTTGGAGTTCCGCTCCTTTACGGTTCAACAGGCGAAATTATCACAGAAAAATCTGGGCATCTTAACCTTGGTATTCCGGGAATTATGTATGTTGGTGCAATCAGCGGTGTCGTTGGCTCGTTTATCTATGAAAACTCCTGCGGTAATGACATAGCTAATATGAACGGATTTCTTGCTGTTCTCATTCCACTTATATGCGCAATTATCGGTGCTGTTATAATGGGACTTATTTATAGCTTTTTAACAGTAACACTTCACGCTAATCAGAATGTTACAGGTCTTGCACTTACAACTCTCGGCATTGGTTTAGGTAATTTCCTTGGTGCTTCTTTAATTAATATTACTGACAGTGAATTACCATCAATCGCTCTTACAAAAACAAGCTCATTTTTCTCAGCAAAGCTTCCAATCGCTGATGATTTGGGTTGGTTTGGAGAATTATTCCTTTCACATGATTTCCTTACTTATCTTGCAATTATTATTGCAATAGTTACTTCATTTGTACTTAATCGTACAAGAGTTGGTCTTAATCTTCGTTCAGTCGGTGAAAATCCTGCAACAGCTGACGCTGCAGGTATAAGTGTCACAAAATACAGATATATCGCAACATGTATCGGTAGTGCTGTTGCCGGTCTTGGTGGACTTCAGTATGTTATGTCTTATGCAAGCGGTGTATGGTCAAATAATGCTTTCGGTGACCGTGGTTGGATGGCAATTGCTCTTGTTATTTTTGCACTCTGGAAACCTTCATTTGCTATTGTTGGTTCATTTGTATTTGGTGCACTTTGTAATGCTAACAACTACATTCAGGGACTTGGTACTGAAACACAGGAGCTTTTTAAAATGCTTCCTTATGTTGTAACAATTATTGTCCTTATTATTACAAGTATGCGTAAGAAGAGAGAGCATCAGCCTCCTGCAAGTCTTGGATTAAATTATTTCCGTGAGGAAAGATAAAAGTTTTTGGAGTAAATATTATGAATAAAAATTATGATGTTATTATTATAGGTGCAGGACCATCAGGAATTTTCTGTGCTTATGAGCTTTTGGCTAAAAAACCTGATATTAACATTCTTATGGTAGAAAAGGGTCGTTCTATTGAAAAAAGAATGTGTCCAAAAAGAACAACAAAAAAATGCGTAGGATGTAAGCCATGTTCAATTACAACAGGGTTTGCAGGTGCAGGTGCTTTTTCAGACGGCAAGCTTTCACTTTCTCCCGATGTCGGCGGTACTCTACCGGATATTCTCGGATATGAAAAAACAATGGAGCTTTTGAAAGAGGCTGATAGTGTATATCTCGATTTTGGTGCAGATAAGAATGTTTATGGTATAGATAAACAAAAGGAAATCGAAGAAATCAGAAGAAAAGCAATTAATGCAAATCTTAAACTTATTGAATGTCCCATCCGTCATTTAGGTACTGAAGAAGGCTATAAAATTTACGGAAGACTTCAAAAACACCTTGAAGAAAATGGATGTAATATTATTTTCAACACAATGGTTGAGGATATTATTATTGAAAATAATCAGGTAAAAGGTATCGTGGCAGACGGTGAAACATATTATTCTAATAAGATTGTTGCTGCTGTGGGCCGCGAAGGTGCTGAATGGTTAAGTCATATCTGCAAAGACCATAACATTGAAACTCAGGTTGGTACTGTTGACGTTGGTGTACGAGTTGAGGTTCGTGATGAGGTTATGAAATTCCTTAACGAAAATCTTTACGAAGCAAAGCTTGTGTACTACTCACCTACTTTTGATGATAAGGTCAGAACATTCTGCTCAAATCCGTCAGGTGAGGTTGCAACCGAGTATTATGATAACGGACTTGCCGTTGTAAACGGTCATGCATATAAATCAGCTGAATACAAAACAAACAATACGAACTTTGCACTTCTTGTTTCAAAGAATTTTACAAAACCATTTAAATCACCTATTGAATATGGTAAACATATTGCACAGTTAAGCAATATGCTTTGTGACGGTAAAATTCTTGTTCAGACTTACGGTGACTTTAAACGAGGAAGAAGAACTACAGGAGAAAGACTTTGCAGAAATAACCTTATTCCAACTCTCAAAGATGCTGTACCGGGAGATTTATCTCTTGTTTTTCCGCATAGAATTATGGTGGATATTGCTGAAATGCTTGAAGCACTTGACAAAGTTACTCCGGGTATTGCAAGTGACGAAACACTTCTTTATGGTGTTGAAGTTAAATTCTACTCCAACAAGGTTGTTGTAGATACAAACTTTGAAACAAGTGTTAAAGGTCTTCATGCAATTGGTGATGGCGCATCAGTTACTCGTGGACTTATGCAGGCATCATCAAATGGTATAAGTGTTGCAAGAAGTATTCTTGAATCAATGTAAAAATTAAAGGGACTGAAGTTCAGTCCCTTATTTTTGGGTGATATTATGGTTAAAGATATGACACAGGGAAATCCCGGCAAAATACTGATAAAGTTTACCATTCCCTTACTTATCAGCGTTTGTTTTCAACAATTATATAATATTGCTGACAGTATCATCGCAGGAAAATTCTTAGGTGGTGATGCTTTGGCATCTGTTGGGATTTCATATACTGTTACTATGATATATATGGCTATAGCTAATGGTTCAAACATCGGCTGCTGTGTTGTAATATCTCAATTTTTTGGCAATAAAAATTTTAGTAAATTAAAAACTTGTGTAAGCACTTCCCTGCTGTCATTAACAATATTAAGTATTTTATTAACTATATTGGGGCTTGTATTTTCAAAAGGAATATTAGAAGCTCTTAATACTCCTGAAAACCTTTTTAACGATGCTTCTATATATTTGAATATTTATACAGCCGGACTTGTTTTCTTATTCTTATACAACGTATGTAACGGAATATTTACTGCATTAGGAGATTCAAAAACTCCATTATACTTTCTGATTTTTTCATCTGTTTTTAATGTTGTACTGGACTATGTCCTTGTAAAATACACTCCACTTGGAATTTCAGGAATAGCATGGGCAACATTTATTGCACAAGGAATTGCATCAATTCTTTCTTTCTTTTTCTTAATGATAAGAATACATAAACTATATAGCGATAAAGCCACGCTGTTTTCATTTGATATTCTTAAAAAAATTATGTTTGTTGCAATACCAAGTATATTACAGCAAAGCTTTGTTTCTGTCGGAAATATTTTCATTCAGGGAATTGTAAATTCATTCGGTGAAATTGTTGTTGCCGGATTTTCTGCAGCCGGAAAGCTCAATACATTTACAATTACATCAATGACTGCTTTAGGCAACAGTATGTCAAGTTATACAGCACAGAATATCGGTGCAAACAAAATCGAAAGAGTAAAAAAAGGTGTAAAATATTTATATTTCATATCGTTTGCTATTACCATTCCCCTGTTTATCCTGTTTTTCATATTTCCAGACTTGATGATGAAAATTTTTGTAAACGACAATGATACAGAAATCATTAACTGTGGAATTGAATTTTTAAAAACAGTAGCACCATTTTATCTGTTTATTTCTATCAAATTAATTATTGACGGTGTATTACGTGGTAGTGGTGTTATGAAAATGTTTTTAATTTCAACATTTACAGATTTGCTTTTACGTGTTATGCTTTGTTATGTACTATCCCCTGTCTTAAATCAAAGAGGAATATGGATTTCCTGGCCAATAGGCTGGCTCGTAGCTACGGCTATTTCATGTATGTTTTATTTTACCGGAATATGGAAGAAAAAAATCAATAATCTTGCAAAAGAATAAAGGAAGAAATTATGCTTATATCAGTCAATAATATCAGCAAAGCTTTTCTTGACAAAAAAATACTTAATAATGTTACACTCGCTGTAAATGACAAAGACAGAATTGGTCTTTTGGGCATTAATGGTGTTGGTAAAACCACACTATTAAATATTTTATCAGGTAATCTTGAATATGACGAAGGAACAATTGCAACAAAGCCTGATTTAAGAATTGGTTATTTGAAGCAAAATGAAGCATTAAATACATCAAATTCTTTAAAAGAGGAAATCGAGAGTTCACTTCAGTTGGTTTTTGATACAAGAAAAAAACTTGAAGAAATCTCTAAACAGATGTCACAAGCAACAGGAAATGTATATGATAATCTCTCTAACGAATATGAAAGATTAACAAATATTTATGATGCAGCAGACGGATATAACGCAGAGGTGCGAATCAATACAATTCTTAACGGTATGGGATTTGGTGATTTTGATTTAAATACATCTGTTTCTGTTCTTTCTGGTGGTGAAAAGACAAGATTTGCACTTGCTAAAATACTTGTTGAAAATCCAAATCTGCTCATTCTTGATGAACCTACAAACCATCTTGATTTCAGTATGTTAAATTGGCTTGAAAACTATCTTACTGAATATAAAGGTGCAGTTATAATTGTTTCTCATGACAGATATTTTCTTAACTCTGTTGCATCTGACATTTGTGAGATTGAAAATGGTGAATTAGTCCGTTATAAGGGTGGATATTCTTCATTCTTAAAACAAAAAGAAGAACGTATTAAAACACTAACAAAGGAATATGAAAAACAGCAAAAAGAAATTGAAGAACTTCGTGACTATGTTCGCAAAAATCTTGCAAAATCAAGCAGTATCAATAGTGTAGGTTCAAGAGTAAAAGCACTTGAGAAAATGGAGCTCTCTGCTAAACCTAATCCTCAAGTAAAAGATTTGCACATATCCTTCCCTTTCGATATTGAACCTCATAAAACAATTCTTGAATGCAAAGGGTTAAAAGTTTCTGTGGGCAAAGCCGAAAATAAAAGGACTCTGTTTGAGAATTTCAATATTGAAATATTGCGAAATGAAAAAGTTGCTTTTGTCGGAAAAAACGGTGTTGGAAAATCATCACTTTTAAAAGCAATATTAAAAAAGTTGCCTTGTGAAGGTTCTGTCCGTTGGGGCGGAAATGTAAAAATATCATATTTTGACCAAGAACTTTCCTCACTTGATTTAAATCTTACAGCACTTGAATCTGTGCATAGAAAATTCCCTACAAAAACAGAATATGAAATACGCAGCATGCTTGCACGATTTCTTATTGAAGATGAGGATGTTTTTAAACGAATTCGTGAGATGAGTGGTGCAAATCGAGCAAAAGTTGCACTTTGTATAATAGTGTTTGAACGCTCAAATGTGCTTGTTCTTGACGAACCTACAAATCATCTTGACTACAAAGCAAAAGAAGCTTTAGACCTTGCTTTAAGCCAATATGAAGGTACAATTATAATGGTTTCACACGATAGATATTTTTTAAACTCAGTTCCAACAAAAATTATTGAAATGAAATCTGATGAGATCATAATTTATAACGGAAATTACGACTATTATAAAGAACACGTTCAGGTTGAAAACAAAGAAAAAAATGTTAAATCAGAAACAAAAAGTGACTCTTCAATTCAATATGAAGAATCACGGAAAAATAAGGCTCAGGATAGAAAACGTCGTGCAAAGCTTATGAATATTGAAAAAGAAATTGAAGTTTTGCAAAATGAGATTAGTGAGTTAAAACAACTAATTGAATCCCCTGACGTTTCAAGTGACTATGAGAAATTATCAAATATTCTTGAAGAAATAAAAACAAAAGAAGAACAGCTTGAAGAACTTGAAAATATTTGGTTGGAATTGGCATAAAACAAATCAGGAATATCAATATCAGGTTTAT
>JAFTUP010000068.1 GCA_017466205.1 Clostridia bacterium | reverse complement strand
TCTTCAACAGTATAAACTGTTTCAACTGCTTCAGTAGTTGTTTCCTCAACCTCTGTGGTTGTTTCGATAAGATTGTTTATATCGAAATCAAGGGAATACATAAACAAAACTATCGAAAAGGCAGATAAAAGTACAATAAAAACCGCAAATGCTATTATAAAACTTTTTAGTCTTTTATTTGATTTAATATCATCGGAAATAAATTGTTTTTTTCTGTTCATAATACACCATTATAAAAAATTTTAAATATTATATCACAAATAATTTATATTAACAATATGAAATATGACAAAACAAACCTCACAAGTTAAATTCTTGCGAGGTTTATTTGTTTTATTCAGTAAATTCATATTTCTTTTCAGTATCTCCAAAGCCTTTTGTACTGTCACTTGCTTTGAATAAAACTGTAATCGTCTGCAAAATAAGCTTAATATCAAGCCACAAGCTATATTTTTCAATATACATAAGGTCGAGAATTAGCTTATCCTTTGGTGACGTGTTGTATTTGCCTACAATCTGAGCATAGCCTGTAAGTCCGCCCTTAACCTTTAATCTGTATGAGAATTCAGGTAATTCAGCTGTATATTTACTTACGTTTTCAATCATTTCAGGACGAGGACCAACAACACTCATATCACCCTTAAGAATATTGAAAAATTGTGGTAATTCATCAATTCTGAACATTCTTAAATATTTACCAACCTTAGTGATTCGTTTATCGTTATCTTTAGCGGATTCATTAGTACTGTCAATCTCAGTCATAGTCCTGAACTTATAAACATCAAAAAGCTCACCGCCCCTTGTAGCTCTTTTCTGTCTGAAAAAGACTTTACCACCATCTTCAGCCTTAATAAGAGCCGCTGCAACAAGCATAATTGGTCCTGTCAAAATTATACCAAAAAGTGAAATTGCAATATCCATTGCTCTCTTCATAAAACGCTGTTCAAAAGTAAGGTCACGAATAACGGCAGACACCATTGGCTTATCATCCAAAAAGATAGATTTACCGCCCATAATCATAATATCTGACATTTCAAAGCGTGTATATACATTCTTATTATTTGAATAACAAAATTCAGTAAAGAGAACCTTTTGCTTTGTAGGAACCTCATATATAAAAACAGTATCGCACTCACTCATTACATCATAAACATTCGGTGATGTAAAATGAAGCATATCTGTAACATTATACTGTTTTTTATATTTAGTAATCTTTGGCATAATCGTATTCAATGCAATTTCTGAATTAGTAATCACACAGCATCTTTCAGGTTTGTTTATACCAAAATAAACAGTTTGTCCGAAATAAGTAAACAGAAATATAATTGCGAGCTGAATAAGAATTACAAGAACAAGTAACTCAGGTGATTCATAGACAAAATGGTCATTATTATTCTCATTTACATTCATAATGCAAAGCTGCAAATGAGTAATAAGATCGGTTACTATGGTTGCCAAAGAAAGAGATGTGATGATAGGCTTGCTCTTAAGTCTTCCTATTGCATAACCACCATAAATTGAAACTAAAGAAATCTCAAGTACAATAAATGTAACCAATGTAACACCTGTAGTTCTTGAAAGATGGATAATCCACGAATACTCAGTACTAAAAATTAGGAAAAATGTTCCTACTAAGAGTATATACATTACCGCTTTAATTAAAAATATTATTGTTCTTTGGGCTTTTTGCAAAATATTCATAAGCAGCCTCCAAAGTATATGTTAAATACATTTTACTCAATACCTGCCATAAAGTCAACAAATAAATTGTTTTGTAACTTTTGTGTCATCTCTGCTTTTTGAAAAGTTTTTTAATTTCTGTAGTATTTAATTGTGAAAAAACAATACCGATAAAGATTAAAACACAACCCAAATAGCCTCTGCCACTCATAATTTCATTAAGTAACAGTGCACCGCCAATTGCACTGAAAACTGATTCAGTAGAAAAAACAATTGATGCGAATGTTGGATCTGACTCCTTCTGACCTAAAATCTGACAGGTGTAGGCAACACCTACTGACATTATACCGCCATAAAGAATCGGAATTCCTGCACTCTTAACAGCCGATAATTCAATATCCTCAAGGACAAATGCAAAAATCATACTTAAAATTCCACAGACTAAAAACTGCATCATACTGAATTTTAACGGACTGACATTATCAACATATTTATCCACAACAAGAATGTGTCCTGCCCAGAAAAATGCACCAATAATAAGTACAACATCACCAATACCAAAGGTAAATTCATCACCCGTCATACAGAGAAAGAACAGTCCTGCAACTGCAAAAATTGCACCTATAAATGTACAAACACTTGTTTTTTTGCCCATCACAAAACGGATAAGAGGCACTAATACAGTGTATAGGCCTGTTAAAAATCCTGCTTTTCCTGCACTGCCCGTAATTTCAACACCGTATTGCTGTAATGTGGATGCAATAAAAAGAACTGTTCCTGCAAGAATACTTGGAATAAGAGTTTTTATAAACTTTGATTTGTCAAATTTTTCTCTTTCAAAGATTAGTATTACAGGAATTAGAGATATTGTACCTAAAAGAAATCGTATTCCGTTAAAGGTAAATGCACCAACATACTCTGCACCTACTCTTTGTGCAACGAAGGCGAAACCCCAAATTATTGCAGTTAAGAAAAGTAAAATTGTAGATTTAATTTTTGTTTTCATAATATGTATCACCACAAATTACAAGCCACGGAAAACCGTGGCTTAAGGTAATCGCTGATTGAATCGAATTGCGATTATCAGCGAGATAGTTTTTTGTCAGAACCGTCAAAAAACGCAGGCAATACTTTGTGTATTAACGAGTATTTTGGACGAGTTATGACGGAAAAGTAACCGCTGAGAATTGTGATTCCGATTTAATCAGTGATTACCAAATTATATTGCTTTTTTAGAATTCATTTTGTTGAACTTTTTTGATGTTAAAACACCGGGTTTTCTCGATTCATCACGAATAATTTCAGGATTGCCATTTCCGTCAACACATTCTCTTGTGATAATAATCTTTGAAATTGTGTGGTCAGACGGTGTTTCATACATAATATTCATAAGTGTGCTTTCCATAATACCACGGAGTCCGCGAGCACCTGTTTTCTTTTCAAGAGTCTTTTCTGCAATCGCAACAAGTGCATCATCAGTAAACTCAAGTTCAACATCATCCATATTGAACAATGCCTTAAACTGCTTTAAAAGTGCATTTTTAGGTTCGGAAAGAATTCTGATTAAATCCTCTTTAGAGAGCTGTTGTAATGCTGTAATAACAGGAACACGACCAACAAGCTCAGGAATAAGACCAAATTTTACAAGGTCCTGTGCAATGACTTTTGAATATACATCTTCCTCTTGAAACTGTGCTTTATTTTTAATATCTGCACCGAAACCAAGACCTGAATTACCTGCACGCTTTTCAACAATTTTTTCAATACCGTCAAAAGCACCACCGCAGATAAAGAGGATGTTTGATGTATCAATCTGTATAAACTCCTGTTGCGGATGCTTTCTGCCGCCTTGAGGAGGAACATTTGAAACAGTTCCTTCAAGAATTTTCAGAAGTGCCTGCTGAACACCTTCACCACTTACATCACGAGTAATTGACGGATTTTCGCTCTTACGGGCAATTTTATCAATCTCATCAACATAAATAATACCGCACTCAGCCTTTTCTACATCAAAATCAGCAGCCTGAATAAGTCTTAAAAGGATGTTTTCTACATCCTCACCAACATAACCTGCTTCAGTAAGTGTTGTAGCATCAGCAATAGCAAACGGAACATCTATAATCTTTGCAAGAGTTTGTGCAAGAACAGTCTTACCAACACCGGTTGGCCCTAAAAGCACAACATTACTCTTCTGAATCTCGACACCGTCATCAGAACCGTGATAAATTCTTTTATAATGATTATATACAGCAACGCTTAAAGCCTTTTTGGCTTCATCCTGACCTACAACATATTCGTCAAGTCTGGCTTTAATTTCCTGCGGCTTTGGAAGAACCTTCTCTTCAAGCTTAACCTTTTTACCCGAAGAATGATGTCTGCTGCTGCCATCATCAATAATACCCATACATAGTTCAATACATTCATCACAAATATAAACTCCGGGACCGGCTATAAGCTTATCAACCTGTTCCTGTGTTTTACCGCAAAAGGAACATCTTACATTTCTTTCTTTATCGTTATCTCTTGCCATAATGACTCCTTTAATAAGCCGTTATTTATCTCTTATAGAAAACCTTATCTACAATACCGTAATCCATAGCTTCCTGTGCTGAAAGCCAGTTATCACGCTCAGTATCAAGAGCAATCTGCTCAATAGGCTTACCTGTATTTTCTGCAAGGATTTTATTAAGCTTTTCACGAGTTCTGAGGATATGCTCAGCTGCAATTTTAATATCAGATGCCTGACCCTGAGCACCGCCTAAAGGCTGATGAATCATAATCTCGCTGTTAGGAAGAGCAAATCTCTTACCCTTAGCACCTGATGAGAGTAAGAATGCACCCATACTCGCAGCCATACCCATACAAATTGTAGATACATCGCACTTGATGTACTGCATTGTATCGTAAATTGCAAGTCCTGCGGAAACTGAGCCACCCGGACTGTTAATATAAAGGCTAATATCTTTTTCGCTATCCTGTCCCTCAAGATAAAGCAACTGTGCAACAACCAGTGATGCAGTTGCGTCATTTACCTCATCTGACAAAACGATAATTCTGTCATTTAAAAGTCTTGAAAAAATATCGTACTGTCTTTCCCCTCTGTTTGTCTGTTCAACAACGTATGGTACAAGTGCCATAATATTACCTCCATTCAATATAAAGTACTGAAGAATTGTCCTTTTGAGTATTGGACAATTCTTCAACACTTAAACAGTTATTTTATTCAGCGTCTGCTGCTTTTTTAGTTGTTTTCTTTGCAGCCGGCTTTTTAGCTGGTTTTTCTTCAGCATCTTTCTTTTCAGCTGTCTTCTTTGTAGCTTTTTCTTCAGTTACTTTTGCACTACTCTTAACGAGGTCAATTGCTTTCTTTGACTTGATGTCACCTGCAAGAGAATCAGCAGGAATTGCCTTTTTAACTGCCTCAACATACATATTATATATCTTTGCAAGGTTTTCATATTCAGCATTAACTTCGTCTTCTGTAGCTTCAATGTTTTCTGCCTTAACGATTGCTTCAACAGCAAGTGAAAGCTTAACCTGAGCTTCAGCGTTTTCTTTGTAGCCTTCTCTGAAAGCTGCCATTTCCATACCTGTATATGAAAGGTATGTGTTAAGGTCAAGACCCTGTGACTGAAGTCTGTAATTGAAGTTATTTACAATATTATCGATTTCAGCTTCAATCATAACTGCAGGAACATCAACTTCCATTCCCTTAACAACTTCTTCAAGAAGGTCATTAGTTACTTTATTATCAGCATCAGCTTTCTTTGCTTCTTCAAGCTGTGCCTTTACACTCTTCTTGAGTTCGTCAAGAGTGTCAAATTCACTTACATCCTTTGCAAACTCATCATCAAGTGCAGGGAGCTCCTTAACCTTGATTTCGTGAAGCTTAATCTTGAAAACAGCATCCTTTGACGCAAGCTCTTCCTGGTATTCTGCAGGGAATGTAACATTTACATCAAATTCTTCACCGATTTTATGACCGATAATCTGGTCTTCAAAACCAGGAATGAATGAACCACTGCCGATTACGAGCTCATACTTTTCAGCTTTACCGCCATCAAAAGCAACACCGTCAACGAAGCCTTCAAAGTCGATAACTGCTGTATCATTCTTCTTAACAGCTCTCTTTTCAACGCTAATCATTCTTGAGTTTTGTTCCTGCATTTTTGCAAGCTCAGCCTTAACTTCATCAGCAGCTACTTTACAAGAAGGCTTTGTAGCTTTAAGTCCCTTGTATTCGCCGAGCTTAACTTCAGGCTTAACAGCAACCTTAAGCTTTAACACAACACCGTCTTTACCGATTTCAGGAACCTCAAGGTCATAAGGAGAACCTACAACATCAAGTTTTGATTCAATAATTGCTTCACTTACTGCCTCAGGATAAACGAGTTCAAGAGCATCCTCAT
>JAFTUP010000067.1 GCA_017466205.1 Clostridia bacterium | reverse complement strand
TTTTGCTTACGGGACTTGTGTTGCCTGTTAAAGCATCTGCACTTGCAACTGTAACCTATATGGCACTTGGACTAATTGGCTTACCAATCTTTTCAGGTGGTGGGGGATTAGGCTATATTTTAATGCCTAATTTCGGCTTTATAATTGGTTTTGTATTAGCATCAGTAATAATGAGTGTTGTTGCAGAAAAACTCAAAAAACGAGCATTTTGGCAGTATTTCACCATATCTTTACTTGGCGTTTCAATAATCTACATAATCGGCATTTTATATTTTGCATTTATAACAAATGTTTACAATAAGAGTGATTATTCAGCAATATGGTTCATTCAGACAGTATTCCTGCCATTTCTACCAAAAGAGATTATATGCCTGAGTTTAGCATCATTTACAGCATACAAAATCCGACCACTGATTGCAAAAAATTATTATTAAATTATAAATGTGATTTTTTACAAGGAGTTACTATGGAACTTTGGGATTTATACACAGAAAACAGAGAATTAACCGGAAAAGAACATATCAGAGGTGAAGAGCTACCTGAAAATTTGTATCATTTGGTAGTTCATGTTTGGATAAAAAATTCTAATGGTGAATATCTTATATCTCAGCGTTCAGCAAACAGACCGACTTTTCCTTTAATGTGGGAGTGCGTAGGTGGTTCTGTATTAAAAGGAGAATTGAGCATTGAAGGAGCTATCAGAGAAGCAAAAGAGGAAGTTGGTGTAGAACTTTTACCTGAAAGTGGCAAATTAGTTTTTTCAAAAATCAGAAAAATTGTTGATAGTAAAAAGTTTAATGATATTGTCGATGTGTGGCTTTTTCAATATGATGGTGATGTGAAACTTAATAATGCAACAACGGACGAAGTTGAACAAACAGTTTGGATGAACAGAAGTCAAATTTTGAATTTGTTTGAACAGAATAAGCTTGTGGATACTTTAAAATATTTCTTTACTGAAGTTGATAAATAGAATTCAAAAAAGGAAAGGTATGAAAAACTCATATCTTTCCTTAATTTTTTTATACAACGAATTTTGTAGGAGCTGACGACATCGGCAGCCCGAAATAAATAATATGATAACTTACGGGACGGCGAGTCGTCGTTCCCTACGATATAAGATGTTTGTTGTGTGTAGGGCGGGGGCTTGCTATCGCCGAAAATATTATTTTATAGTTCTATAAATTAAAGGTTTTGTTTCAGGCTTTTCTGCACCGATTGTGAATGAGGTGTTAAAAAGCTTTTCTGCATTTTTCAGCTTTTCATCATTCTCTGCATAAAGAATTGCGATTGTATCACCAACTGAAACTTTTTCGCCTGTCTTTTTATAAAGTACAATTCCTGCACCATAATCAATTGTGTCAGTTTTCTTCTCACGACCTGCACCAAGCAAAACTGCACTTTCGCCAACAATTCTTGAATCAATACTTTGAATATATCCGTCTTGTTCTGACTTGATTTCAAGTGAATTTTTACAGTTTGGTAAAAGGTCAGTATCATCAATCATTTCTGCATTTCCACCTTGTGCAGAAACAAGTTCTTTCAATTTATTAAGAGCAGAGCCATCGAGTAAAGCATTTTCAGCTTTTTCATAAGCTTTGTCGTAGTCCCAATCATAAGAAATACTTAAAATCGTTGCAGAAAGGACAAGACAAAGCTCACGTAATTGTTCATCACCCTTGTTGTTGAGAATATCAACAACTTCTTTTATTTCAAGTGCATTACCGATATTTGAGCCAAGAGGAATATCCATATTAGTAATAACTGCAGCCATATTCCGACCACATTTTTTACCGATTTTAACCATCATTTCAGCGAGTTCAGTGGCACTTTGCTCGTCCTTCATAAATGCACCACTACCACATTTAACATCAAGAACAATATTTTTTGCTCCTGCAGCAATTTTCTTGCTCATAATACTTGATGCAATAAGTGAAATATTGCCAACCGTTGCAGTAACATCGCGTAATGCATAAATCTTTTTGTCAGCAGGTGCTAAATTACCTGTCTGTCCAATAAGTGCAATTCCGATTTCATTTACTTGTTTGAAAAATGTTTCTGTGTCAATAGAAACATTGTAACCATCAATACTTTCAAGTTTATCAATTGTTCCACCTGTATGACCAAGTCCGCGGCCACTCATTTTTGCCATTTTAATGCCTAAAGAGGCACAAATGGGAGCTACAACAAGTGAAGTTTTATCACCAACACCACCTGTGGAATGCTTGTCACCAGTAT
This sequence comes from Clostridia bacterium, assembly GCA_017466205.1. Lineage (GTDB taxonomy): Bacteria > Bacillota > Clostridia > Oscillospirales > Acutalibacteraceae > Fimenecus. The sequence goes on along the minus strand of JAFTUP010000067.1, from coordinate 7,479 downwards.
TTCCGTCAATAGCGGATAAATCAAGCATATCACCTGATTTTGCCATACTTTCAGTAAGATTAACTGTTTCTTCTTCGTCCATTCCATTAATGAAAATTGCCATAAGAAGTGCTGATGCCTGATAATCTTCTATTCTTTCTGCTGTGTATTCCTGAACAAAAAAGTCTATTTCTTCTTTTGTGAGTTTGTGTCCGTCACGCTTTTTTTCAATTATGTCGTAAATTCTCATTTCAGTCACCTAATTTTGATTTGTTGAATGAATAGGGGAGAAGTTCACCTAATGTAAACTCTTTTATGTCGTTTTCGCTTATGCCTACATACACCTTGAAATCGGCATCACAAAATTCAGCTAACGCTTGTCTGCAAATACCACAAGGCATTGCATAATCCGTAATATCACTATTTTTACCACCAACAATGCAAATTGACTCAAATTCTTTTTCTCCACTTGCAACAGCTGAAAACAACGCAGTTCGCTCTGCACAACAAGTCACAGAATATGAAGCGTTTTCAACATTACAGCCTTTGTAAATATTTCCGTTTTTTGTAAGTAAAACTGCACCAACATTATAATTTGAATATGGCGCATTAGAGTTTTTCATAGCTTCTTTAGCAAGAATAAAAAGGTCTTTTTTGTTCATAAAAATCACCTTAAATCAAAGTTGTTTAAAATTACTTTGCTGATATAATTATAACCTTTAATTGTGCCAAGATTTTCAGGCTCAATATTCTTTGAGTACATAAGCAAAGGTACTTGTTCTCTTGTATGGTCTGTGCCTTTATATGCAGGGTCACAACCGTGGTCAGCAGTTATAATTAATAAATCATCATTTTTCATTTTTGGTATAAAATCATTTAACCAATTATCAAATTCTGTTATTGCATTTGCATATCCGTCAACATCTCGTCTATGACCATATTTCATATCAAAATCGACAAGATTTGTAAACACAAGTCCATTAAAACCTTTATCTATAAGCTCAAATGTCTTACTCATACCTTCATTATTTGAATGAGTAAAATATTTTTCAGTAATTCCACGATTAGCAAAAATATCAGCAATTTTACCAACAGAAATTACATCAAAGTTGTTTGCTTTTAATTTATCAAGCATTGTGTCTTCCGGTGGCTCAACAGAAAAATCGTGTCTGTCTGCAGTTCTTGTGAATGGATATTCTCCATTGAACGGTCTTGCAATAACTCGACCAACTGCGTGGTCGCCTTGAAGTATATTTCTTGCAATTTTACAGTAATCATAGAGCTTTTCCAAAGGAACAATATCTGTATGTGCTGCAATCTGAAAAACGCTGTCAGCCGATGTGTAAACAATGAGTTTGCCTGTTTTAATATGTTCTTCACCGTAATCAGCAATAACCTGTGTACCTGAGTAAGTTTTGTTGCACAGTGTACCACAACCTGTTTGCTTTTCAAATTCATCAATAATTTCTTTTGGAAATCCGTCAGGGTAGGTAGGCATTGGTTTTTCTGATATTATTCCAGCAATCTCAAAATGACCTATTGTTGTATCTTTTCCTGCTGATAACTCTTGTAAAGCACCGAATTTTCCAACAGGTGAGTTGCTATCTGTAAGTTCTACACCATCTATATTGGAAACACCTAACTTTGTAAGGTTTGGAATATTAAATTTTTTCGATTTTGAAATGCTTTTAAGTGTATTCGAACCTAAGTCACCAAACTTTTCAGCATCAGGAGCATTACCAATACCGAAACTATCGAGAACAATTAAAAATATTCGTTTGTATTTCATCAATATCCACTGCCTTGTTCATTCTTAACAATCTTTACAATTCGGCTTGTGCCAAGACGGGAAGCGCCAAGATTTATGAAATCTTCAGCATCTTCAATTGATGCAATTCCGCCTGCAGCCTTGATTTTCTTTCCGTTAGTAGTATGCTTCGCAAAAAGTTCAATATCATACTTTGTTGCACCACCGGTTGAAAAACCGGTTGATGTTTTAATATAATCAGCTTTTGAATTGCTTACAATTTCGCACATTTTAATTTTTTCTTCATCAGTAAGCAAACAGGTTTCAATAATTACTTTTAAAAGTTTACCGTTACACGCATCTTTAATTTCATTGATTTCATTAAGAATTTCATCATATTTCTTGTCTTTTAACCAACCGACATTGATTACCATATCAATTTCATCAGCACCATTTTTTATTGCATCTGCTGTTTCAAATACTTTCGTTGCAGTAGTTGAATATCCGTTTGGGAATCCTATAACTGTACAAATCGCAAGTTTATCACCAACATAATCTTTCGCTTGTTTTACAAATGAAGCAGGAATGCAGACAGATGCTGTTTCATATTTCATTCCGTCATCACATATTGATTTGATTTCTTTCCAGGTTGCATTTTGTGATAATAATGTATGGTCGACCTTGGATAAAATTTCATTGATATTCATAATTTAACCTCCACATGTGCTACAAATAGTGTAGCCGTTATTTAAGTATTCTTTGAGTTCGTTTTTATCAAGCTTAATTGTTTCCTTGTTTTCATCCTTCATTCTGCTTACGAAAGAGCAATCAGCATAATGGATTTTTTTACTGTTTACATTTATAACAAAATTGATTTTTGATGAATTACCTGATGTGGTAGTTTCTGTTGGACTTTCATTTTTTACAGAAGTTGTTTCCGTTTCATTACTTTCAGCAGTTATGATTTCCGAGGTTGAATTCTCGTTTTCGTACTCATATAGAGGAACAGTGTCACCAATCTCTGTTTCATCAGGATAGCTGACAAAAATATCTGAAACATCTTTATAATTTTCATTTTTTGTTTCGATTAAAACAGAATTTGAAAAATTACCTGAAACTAAAAGAATGTTATGATTAATTTCTTGGAGCTTAAAAAATATTAAAATAAGAAAAACACAGATAACAAACAAGTAAAAAGCTATTCTTTTAAGAACTTCCTGGCTTGCAAGTGATTTTTCGAAAAATTCTTTGATTTTATTTTTCATAATGATACCTCACTTTGTTTTTATTTTATCATTATGTTTCTTTTATTTCAATACAAATAACATTTTATTACTAAGTTGAATATGATGTTTTGAGTACTAAACTCAAATATTTATAAGGAGAAAGATTATGAAAGATAATCAAAGTCAATGTTATTGTAACAATTTACCCAAATTACCGGATTATCCTGTTGTTGCAATGGCTTATGTGCCATTTCAGACAGAGCTTGTAACATATACAAGTGATGAAGCTTTGTGTAGCGGAACATTGTTTCCCGAATTAGATAAAAATTTCTATGGAGGTATGTGCTGTGGATAAAAAGAGTTTATTAAAAGAATTGTCTGCAGTAGAGTTTGCAGCGTGGGAATTACATCTTTACCTTGATACTCATAAATGTGATGAAAAAGCTTTGGAAATGAGTAGAAAATACAATGACAGAGCAAGAGAATTACGAGTAGAATATGAGGAACTTTGCGGTCCGTTGAATTACACGACAGGTAGTGGTGAAAGCTGGATAAAAGGACCTTGGCCATGGGAATATAAGGAGTGTGGTTGTTAATGTTCCAATATGAAAAGAAATTACAATATCCAGTAAAGATTAAAAATCCGAATCCTAAATTGGCAAAAGTTATTATTTCACAATTTGGCGGTCCTGACGGCGAGTTAGCTGCTTCAATGAGATATTTTTCACAACGCTATGGTATGCCCTTACCGGAATTAAAAGGATTATTGACTGATATTGCTACTGAAGAATTGAGCCATTTGGAAATGATTGGAGCCATTGTTTATCAATTAACAAGAAATTTATCAATTGATGAAATCAAAAAATCGGGTTTTGACACATATTTTGTTGACCATACAACCGGTATTTATCCTATTGCAGCAAGCGGAACACCATTTTCAGCCATGTATCTTCAGTCAAAAGGCGATGTTATAACTGACTTGCACGAAGACCTTGCAGCGGAACAAAAAGCAAGAACAACTTATGATAATATTTTAAGACTTGTTGATGACCCTGATGTAAGAGACCCTATTAAATTCCTTCGTGAAAGAGAAATTGTGCATTATCAGAGGTTTGGCGAGGGCTTACAGCTTATGACTGACAAATTGGACAGCAAGAATTTCTACGCTTTTAACCCAAACTTTGATAAGCATTGCATGAAAAGTATGAACAAAAGAATGAGATAAATTATATGACGGAGCCGGTCTCCGTCATTATTATTGTTGTTGAAAAAGGTCGATAATTGTGGTAAAATGTCGAAAAAGACCTTTCAGGATGTGATAAAATGAAAAGAATCGAAAAGTTTGTGTGCATTATTTTATCTGTTACTATTTTAACACTATCATATTTAATGATTGATGTAAGTGCAGCAGTTACAGGAAATTTAGGTGTAAATGAAACAAACATCACCTGGTCTTTTGATGAATCAACCTGCATATTAACCGTTACAGGTTCAGGTAAAATGAAAAGTTTAAATTCCTCAAACGGATTTAGTGGAAGAGCTAAATCTGTTAAACAAATCATTATTACAGGTGATATTGAAAATATAGGTTCATATTGTTTTGGTATGTGTACTTCATTAGTTAGTATTTCCATACCCGAATCCATAACTGAAATTGGCAATAATTCTTTTTTATATTGTGAAAACTTGCAAACTGTATATTATGCAGGAACTAAAGCACAATGGGAAGCAATTGAAATTTCACAGGAGGGTAATGAATATTTATCAAAAGCAAATATAAATTATCAGGAAGAAGCACACACCTGTTCTTTTGGCAGTTGGTCAGTTATAAGCGAACCAACTTGTGTTTCAGCAGGAACAAAAATTCGTTTCTGCAGTTGCGGAAAAGATGAGAAAGAGGAAATTCCTGTAACAGGTGAACACACCTTTGTATGGAAAACTGAAACCTCACCAACCTGTACAACAGATGGTATTGAAACGCAATTCTGTGCAGTTTGTAATACAACAGGAGAGTCAAAAACAATTAACAAAACAGGTCACAAGAAAGGTGAATGGGAGGATATAAATACGCCTACCTGTACAGAAAGTGGCATGAAAGCTGTAAAATGTATTGAATGTGGTGAAATCCTCGATCAACAGACAATTTTACCGACCGGTCATAGCTTTGGAGCTTGGAAAATCACCGTTAAGGAAACTGAAGAGCACGACGGTGAGGAACAGAGAACCTGTAAATCCTGTAAGCTTGTTGAAACAAGAGTTGTTGATAATATTGAAAGTAAAAACGACGGCTTGTTTGGCGATGTTAACAATGATGGTAACGTAAAAGCAAGTGATGCAAGATTAGTTCTTCAGGTAGTTGCCGGACTAAAGAATACAAATGAAATAAACTTTGAAAATGCAGATGTAAATGATGACGATAAAATCACATCAGTTGATGCTAGAATGATTTTACAAATTGTTGCTGGAATAAAATAATAATGAAAATACAGGTAAAGAATATGAGCTTTATCTGTTATTTTTATGAATTAGTGAAAAATTTAACAATTTATCATTGACACTTTTTACGTTTAAGAGTAAACTATATTTGTTAATATTTTATTAAAGAGGTGTAATAACAATGGCAATGCAATTGACAGCTGAACAACAGGCAATGTTGGACGGTAAGCAAGGCGAAGTAATGGCTAAAGTTATGAAAACACTTGTTATGTACGGTGAAACATTTGGTGCTGAAAAAATGGTTCCTGTAACAAGTGAAAAGGGACATCTTGTTACAAGCTTTGGTCTCAAGATGATGACTCCTGTATTTGATTTGATGGACCAGCTCCTTAATGCAGGTGTTACATCAAAGCAGAAGTTTTCAGTTGACCCAAAGCCTTTTGACCCAAATGTTCCGTCAGATTTTTTGAAAAACTTTGTATTTAAGAAATTTATGTATTCAAAGCAGGATTCTTATAACGAACAGCTTCGTAAAATGGGTCTTCTCAATGATGATGCATACACTTGTGCTTGTTATCTTGATGAAGTTGGTAATACTCCGAAGAAAGGTGATATTCTTTCTTGGGCAGAGTCAAGTGCTGTGGCTTATGCAAACTCTGTTATCGGTGCTCGTTGTAACCGTAATTCAGGTCTTATTGAAATGATGGGCTCTATAGCCGGTTTTGTTCCTGATTTTGGTCTTTTAACTGATGAAGGCAGAAAAGCAACTTGGATTATTGAGGTTAAATGCTCAAAGAAGCCAGAAGCTCAGATTTTAGGTTCTGCTATCGGTATGAAGGTTATGGAAGATGTACCTTATGTCAAGGGTATGAACGAGTGGCTTGGTACTGAGCTTAATGATGATGTCAAGGCTTATCTTAAGGACTTTGGTGCTGCATGTGCATCTAATGGTGCCGTTGGTCTTTACCATATTGCAGGTCTTACTCCTGAAGCAGTTGAAATGGGTGAGTCACTTGTTACTGAAAATGCTCAGGTGTATGTTATTGACGATGCTGAACTTGAAAGAGTTAAGAAATCATATCCTGTAATGTGGAAGAATCCAGATGCAACTCCAAAACTTTGCTTTGTTGGCTGTCCTCACATGACAATGGCACAGCTTAAAGAGTGGACTAATAATGTATATGACGGTCTCAAAAAGAACGGAAGAAGCAAGGTTTCTGTTCCGACTGTGTTTACAGCTCCTCCTGCGGTTTGTGACGAATTTAAGAAAACTGATTTATATTCAAAACTTCAGTCAACAGGTGTTGTATTAAGTTACATCTGTCCTCTTATGTATATGAATAATCCGCTTGCAAAGAAGATGCCTGTAATTACAAACTCAAACAAGCTTCGTACATATACAACATCTCGTTATTATACAAGTGATGAGATTCTTGATATTATCACAAAGGAGGCAAAATAAAATGAAAACATTTAAAGGTCGTGCTGTAGTTCCGGGAAAAGCAACTGCAACAGCTCTCGTTTCACATGGTGGTTTCAATACTCTTGCTTCCTTCCAGGGTGCATTACAGTTTGGTGATAAGGAAGCAAAATGTGGTGACCAGAACAATACTGATATTTATGAAAAACCAATGGTTGGTACAGCACTTTGCTTGCCACAGACGATCGGTTCAACAACAGGTGGTCTTGTTCTTTATTGTGCAAAAGTTATGGAACGTTGTCCTGCTTGTATGCTTTTCTCTGAACACATTGATTCACTTGCTGCAGCGGGTGCAATTATCGGTTCAGTATGGACAGATACTCCAATGCCGACAGTTGACTGTCTCGGTGAGGAATTTCTCAACACAGTTAAGACAGGCGATAAAATTACAGTTTACGAAGACGGTACCGTTACAATCGAATAAATTCACTGTAATATTGTGTTCTCTCAGCTCCCCTTATTAGGGGAGCTTTTTTAGTATATAGTAAAACTTGTATCTAATGAGTCGTTCTTAATATACAAAAATACGAGTGACCATCAAGTCACTCGTATAGTACATTTATTAAAATAGGGATTAACTAAAATATCTCTTAAGAAGACCTTCAAATGCT
>JAFTUP010000066.1 GCA_017466205.1 Clostridia bacterium | reverse complement strand
GGGGTTGTCTGGAATCCTCAGATTTTGGCAGGTTGTAGTTTTTGCCTACCTCAATCCCACATTTCCGTTTGATCTGTGAGATATAAAGGTTGGAAACTTTCAGTCCGGTATGCTCAAACACATACTCCTTGATCTGCGGATAGGTTGCTCCATCTTGAAACTCCGACATATCCATATCTTCCAAAGAGAACTCAACCCGAATCTTTTTCGAGTCGACCTCACCCTTGGAAAGCAAGACAACCGTCTCCACATGGTCTGTGTGTGGGAACATATCTATAGGTTGAATTTTCTTCACCTTATATCCGTTTTTACTTAAATACAGTAAGTCTCTTGCAAGAGTTTCAGGGTTACAACTTACATAAACCACTTTTTCAGGATTGAGCTTTACAAGAGAGGACAAAAACGGAATATCACTTCCGGCACGAGCAGGGTCCATAATAACTGCATCAATATGCTCGTTGTTGTTTGCCAAATCAACCATAAATTTTCCTGCATCGGCAGAGAAAAACTTTATATTTTCAATACCGTTGAGTTTTGCATTTTCCTTTGCATCCCGAACAGCATCCTTGTTAATTTCAACACCTAAGACACTTTTTACATTCTTACTTGCAATAAGCCCTATTGTACCCGTACCACAATAAGCGTCGATAATTCTTTCATTACCCTTGAAATCAGCATATTCAAGTGCTTTGTTATAGAGAATTTCCGTCTGAACAGGATTAATCTGATAAAATGCTTTTGGTGAAATACGGAATTTAAGCCCGCAGAGCTCTTCCGTAATTTTTCCGTCACCGTAAAGTACTTCACTCTTGTCACCAAGTACCATACTGGTGAATTTGTTATTCACATTTTGCACAATTGTTGTGATTTCGGGATGTCTGCCAACAAGAGCATTGATAAATGAACGCTTTGATGGGAATTGTGGAGTCGCTGTAACAAGCACCACCATAATCTTACCGCTTCTGAAAGCAGTTTTAACGAGTATGTGTCTCAAAATACCTTGTCTTGTAATTTCGTCATAAGGCTTCATTTTAAAACTTTTCAAAAGCTTTTTAACAGTATTTGCAATCTCGTCAGCTTTTGGGTCTGTGAGCATACAACTCTCGATATCTACAATTTTATGAGTTGATGATTGATAAACACCTGCAATTGTCTGACCGTTTCTGCCGCGACCAAAGGCATATTGTGCCTTGTTTCGGTAATTGTATGGATTTTCCATACCTATAATTTCCTCAACGTGACAGAACTTACCTAAAAGACGAATTGCTTTAACTTGCTTATGTCTTAATTGTTCTTCGTATGAAAGGTTTAATAACTGACATCCGCCACACTTCTTAGCGTGGGGACAGATTTGTTTTAATTTGTTCATTTGGATTGATTCCTTTTTGCAGTAGTTATAGAAGCTGTAAGAAGTTTTCTTATTTTAGAACACTTTATATGCAAGAACGAAAATTGTTCTGAATTTAACATTCCTGAAGAAGAAAAAATTTCTAACCAATAATCTGTCTCGTAACATTCTTTAAGAGCAATTTGAAATTTATTGATAAAATCAGCTCTGCTGGCAGCGTAATTACCTTCGTGTATATTAGCTCCTATGCTTGTACCACTTTTTAGTAGTTGGTTTATCAATATATTAGCTTTTTTTGTTGGCTTAATTTCAGTACATATATTTATTACATCAACTGCAAATTCTTTTGATAATACAATTAAAGAGTTCATTTTTCACTCTCCTTAATTTGATGATTTGCTTCGCATGAATTGGCGTTGCCATGATTTCTTGCTTTGCTCCGTGATTTGAATTGCAAAATTAATACACCGCAGGTGCAAATCATGTGATTCATCACAAATCATGATGTAATCAATCCACGCAATTTATTGCAATTCATTCTTATATTCTTCTTCCGTTTTTAATTTCAACTTTACCAAAGAAAGGGACTTTAATATATCCTGTAAATTTGTCACCGTTGATTTCGACAACGACATCCACATTCATCTTTCCCATAAGCTCAATTTCAGCCTTGCCTGAAAGACAGTTACCGTTTTCCTTAATGTCGTAAACTCTGAAATTAGGGAGTTTTTTTAGTGAAGGCACAGTAACAGAAAAATCATATTCACCGTTATTGTCAATAATTTCAACAATAGCACTTCCGCTAATCATTGATGTTTCAATGTCACCAGTCCATTTTCCTAATCCTATCATCCTTAAAACTCCTTAAATTTATTTATTATACAATTTTATCATTTAATAGTGATTCTGTAAAGCGAAAAATGTGTCGAATTTAAGGGTTGTTTTATTTAGAATATATATTATGTGTGGGGAAACCAACTTTTTATTTGTGTGGCAAATCGGAGTTTACGGGATGAGTGTAAATTTGAAAATGGAAAACTGAAAACGATGGGATGCGGGCATCCAGTGGATGCCGAATTAGCACTGTCTGAGCCGGTAGGCGAGTATCTGCGACGCTGATTTTATTATAATTGCAACGCAGTTCCGACGTTTTCCACTTTACGTTTTACACTTTGCACTTTTTTCATCCCGACAAATTATAATTTTTACTTTTTTTATTATTGAGAACCTTTATATATGTTTTTCGACACATTCCATTGACAATGTTTTAAAATAGGAGTAAAATTAATAAATGATTATAGTGGAATATTTTTTTATGAGGTGATTCCATGAAAAAGTTTTTTACTCATTCAAGAATTCAGCAAATTATATTGATGCTCGTTGACCTGGTGGTTATTAACGGAGCATATTATGCATCTGTTTTACTTCATTTCTATTTTAATTTGCCACCTGAAAAATATGAAATGCTTGTGGCAAGAATACCGTATATAACCGTGATTTATATTGGGATTTTTATGGCTTTAAGGCTTTATAAAAATTTGTGGCGATATATGGGATTCCTTGAGGTTACAAAAACAGTTATCGGTGCAGGAATAGGAACATTACTCACTTTTCTTGTGGACTATGCATTTATGAAGGCAGGCTATATTTTCGGAATAAATTGTCTTCCGCTTGCAGCGTATGTTGATGCATTTCTGTTTATAACTTTCCTCTGTGTTGCTGTGAGAACCTGCTACAAGTCTTACAGAGCTCTGAGGAACAGCTCAAAACGCAGAGTTGGTACTGTCAATAAGAATATTATGCTTATTGGTGCAGGTAATATGGGTAACTCTGTTCTTTATGAAATGAGCCTTTCAGGGTACAAGTTCGGCTCGCCTGTGTGTATTGTTGACGACGACCCAGCTAAACAGAAGCTGAGAATCCGTGATATTCCTGTTGCAGGTAAAACTGAGGATATTCCTAAGCTTGTCCGTGAATATGATGTAAATGAAATTATTTTCTGTATCAATGTTATTGAGCCTGAAAGAAAGAAAGCTATATTGAATATTGCAATGTCAACAGGCTGCAGTCTTAAATTGGCTCCGAATATTGATGAGTACGGTGGTGTCGGTAAATCATATACTGACAGAATCCGTAAGGTTGAAATTCTTGACCTTTTGTCACGACCTGAGGTTAAGCTTGACACAAAGGTTTGTAAGTACCTTACAGGTGCAACAATCCTTGTAACAGGCGGAGGCGGTTCAATAGGAAGTGAGCTTTGTCGTCAGATAGCCCGTTATAACCCTGAAAGAATTGTTATTTTTGATATATACGAGAATAATGCTTTTACACTTAAAAATTCTCTTGACAGACAATATTGCGGTGCTCCGCAGGTAGATATCCGTATCGGCTCTGTCCGTGACATTAAGCGTCTTCGCGAAATATTTGAGGAATTCAAGCCTTCTTCAGTTTTCCACGCTGCTGCTCATAAGCACGTTCCTTTAATGGAGGACAGCCCTTACGAAGCAATCAAAAATAATATTTTAGGTACTTATAACACAGCTTTTTGTGCTAATGAATATGGCGTCAAGAATTTTGTTCTTCTTTCTACTGATAAGGCTGTTAATCCAACAAATGTTATGGGTGCATCAAAGCGAGTTTGTGAGCTTGTTATTCAGCATTTCAGTAAGATTACTGACGGTACAAAATTCGTTGCTGTTCGTTTCGGTAATGTTCTCGGTTCAAACGGAAGTGTTATTCCTATTTTCAAGGAACAGCTTGAAAACGGCGGACCGCTTACAGTTACTCATCCTGACATCACAAGATACTTTATGACAATTCCCGAAGCAAGTCAGCTTGTTGTTCAGGCAGGCGGTCTTGCAAAAGGCGGCGAAATTTTTGTTCTTGATATGGGTGAGCCTGTTAAAATTGTCACTCTTGCGGAAAATCTTATCAGACTTTCAGGCTTTGAGCCATATAAGGATATTGATATTCACTTTACAGGTCTCCGTCCCGGTGAAAAGCTTTATGAGGAGCTTTCAATGGCGGAGGAGCTTGATGCAAGACAAAAGACAGGTAACGATAAGATTTTCGTAACAAAGCCACTTGAAATTGATGATGAACAGCTTGAAAGGGATATTAAAGCAATTGACAATATGAAGCCGGACGAGGTTCGTGATTATCTTAAGCGTCTTGTTCCTAATTACAAGCCAAAATAATTATAAAAACAATTTAATTTTTACATAATTGGAGATGTTCGCAAATGCAAATCAGAATTGAAAAAACAACAACACCAAAGGCAAAGCCTGACTGGAAAAACTTAGGATTTGGTCATATCTTCACAGACCACATGTTCATTATGGACTATGATGAGGGACAGGGTTGGCACGATGCAAGAGTAGTACCGTATCAGCCATTAGTTCTTGACCCGTCAGCACTTGTTTTCCACTATGCTCAGGAATGTTTTGAAGGACTTAAGGCTTACCGTTGTGCAGACGGAAGTGTTCAGCTTTTCCGTCCTGATAAGAATGCTGAAAGAATGCAGTCAACTCACGACAGACTCTGTATTCCTCAGATTCCTGTTGCTGATTTCGTAGATACAGTTAAGGCTCTCGTTGCAGTTGATAAGGATTGGGTTCCGTCAGAGCCTGACACAAGCCTTTATATCAGACCTTTCACAATTGCTACTGAAGCTGTTCTTGGTGTTAAGGCAGCAGCAAAGTATCAGTTTATAATCATCTGTTCACCATCAGGTGCATACTATGCAGAGGGACTTAATCCTGTTAAGATTTATGTTGAAGAAGAGTTTGTTCGTGCTGCACCGGGTGGTACAGGAGCAATTAAGTGCGGCGGTAACTACGCAGCATCTCTTGCAGCAGGTGAAAAAGCTCATAAGCTTGGTTATTCTCAGGTTCTCTGGCTTGATGGTGTTGAAAGAAAGTATATTGAAGAAGTAGGCTCAATGAACATCTTATTTGTAATTG
>JAFTUP010000065.1 GCA_017466205.1 Clostridia bacterium | reverse complement strand
TTTATATTCTACACCTGCATCAGTATAATCGAACTTATAGATTTTTGTAATCGTTTGAAGCTCATCGCCTGATGTTTCTGCAAGGAAAAGTGATTTTGATGTTGCATAAAGATGATTACATTCACCGAGAATCGCTTCGCTTTCAGGTACAGAGTCCTCTTTTATTTCAAGAGTTGTAATCACTGCGTAGGTTGATGATTGACTGTCCTCGATAATCGAAATACCGTCTGCAGGGATTTCCTTGCACACATCATTTATTGTAACAGTAGGAATACACTCTTCACGATAATCGTCACTATAAACATTTACATTATATTCGCTGATTGTATAAAGTCTTGCACCAATCATTCGTGAATTGTCATAAGTTCCCTGCTGTGAAAATTCAGTTACAAGCTTTGGTGCGTTTCTGTCACTTATGTCATAAACTTTAACAAATGTGTCATTAGCATACTCCACATAACAACCGTAAGTACCATAAGCATAATCCGCTGTTACCTCATTAAGCTTATTCTCCTCATTTTCCTCGCGGAGATTTCCTACAATGACAAGCTTATCACTATTGATATAAATTTCGCAGATGAGATTTGTGTCGTCAAGCTTGATTTCAGAAATCGCTGACATTTTATCACTTGTAACATCAATTATTCTGATTCTGTTGCTGTCGCTGTCGGCTATATAGAGATAATTTCCGTCAGTTTTGATTATGTCACCTTCGTCAACATCCTTTTCCTGAGTGTTGGTTGTGCCATAATTTTTATTAGCTGATGTTGAACTGTTAGTGCCTGTGGCTGTGTCATCCTGTACCTGTACACTGCCTATTTCACCTTCAATAGCGGATTCAGGCATTGCACCGTCAGCAATCATATCACTTGCCGCATCATTCTGAGCCACTCCGTCAAAAATATCGGAAAATGTATTATATATATTGTTTTTCTTTGCAGCCTTGTGAAGCGTATCAAATTTTTCATAAACCTTATCATAGGACTGATAACGCATTACCTCTGTCACATCACTGTTGTTGGCGGATGGCTCATTCTTCTGATTGAGATTCATATACATGCCAACAATACCAACCACAAGAAGAAGTGAAGCCACTATCGGAACAAGTCTTTTAGCTGTATGCTTTTTCTTTGGCATTTCAATGATGTCAGCCTTTGAATTTTCAATATTTGCCATTATGTTTTCTGTGGATAAGCTTTCAGGTGTTTTTACCTGCAATTTTTCATTAAGAAGCTTTTTTGCTTTTTTCATCATTCCAACTCCTTTCTGAGTTTTATGAGTGCCCGTCGCAGCTTTGTCCTGACAGTTGCTGAAGTCATATCCGTCATTTTACCGATTTCGTGGGATTTAAAGCCACCCACAACTGACAGCAGGACAATTTCACGGGAGGTTGAGTCCAATTTATCAAGTGCCTCACGGACAGGTAATGAAAATTCAATGTCTCTGTCACGTTCACCTGTATCCTCAAACTCAACTATGTAATTATTTTTTGATAAAATTCTTTTGCAAGTATTTGAAAGGGCACAAAAAAGATATGATTTGAATTTATCGGGATTTTTAAGGGAATGCATGCTTTTGAAAACTGATACTGCAGTATCCTGCACAGCGTCCTGTGCATCATAAGTGTTTTTGCAAAGACCAAGTGCAAAACGATACATATCATTGGAATAATACTCATAGAGTTTTCCATAAGCATCCTTGTCACCTGACATTGCAGATAAAACAATACTCTTTATATCCTTATTCATTTTCATACCTCCTTAAGTTTTTTCTGTTGAAGAGCCCTTTCATAATATAAGAGTATCAAAAATATGTTTTTGTTTCAACTTTTTGGAAAAAATTTTAAGAATATTGAAATATTCTCATTATTACATTATAATGTAATTATCAAATCATAAGGAAAATCAGTATGAAACGCTCTACAAAAGTTAAAATTGTAATATTTTTCATAGTTTTCTTTCTTTGCTTTGTGGATTTGCGACCATTATTCAGACAGCAAAAGCCAACACCAACGGTTATCACCACTCCAGTTGTTGACACAACAAGGAAAGGCTACAAAACCGGCTCCTGCTATGATATGGAAAACAGTCTTTGCTATTACATTATTTTTCTCAATGACAATGAAAGTCAATGGAATGACAGCGAAAAGACAAAGTTTACTCAAAAGAAATTTATCACATCTTTGAATTATCTCTCTGCAAAAGCAAATGAATATTCGGTTACCATTTCTACTGAATACAACCATTCTGAAGTCACAGGGACTTATAGCGGAATTGTTGAAACAGAGGTTGTTGAAAACGGAAGTCAGGAGGATATTCTCAATCAGGTTGCTCAGTCGTGTGGCTTTGAAAATCCTGATGAAATGAACTCACATTTAAAGGAAAGCCTCGGTGTAAATCAGGTGGCATATCTTATAGTTATGAACAAGGACGGTCGTTCTTATAAATATTCCTATGTGAATGAAAACAACGAAAAGCTTGAGTTCTGTGTATTCTTTGACGACTCAATCACATTCGGTGAAAGCACCTGCTGTGCAACAATCTCACACGAAATTCTCCATCTTTTCGGTGCTGAGGATTATTACAACCCTTACGGCGACACACCTCAGCGAGAAAAGCTTGCAAAAGAGCTTTATCCTGATGACATTATGATGAAAATTCCGAAAAATGTGTATGATGCCCAAATTGGTGAATACACAGCATATTCAGTAGGCTGGACAGATACATTACCTGAAGAATGTAATAACGAAAACTGGTGGAAATAAATACATATAAAATTCGATAAACAAAAAATTAAAGCGAGGAGTAAAGTAAAATCCTCGCTTTTGTCGTATATTAACATATCATTGAATCGGAGTTTATCGATGAAGTGTAAAATGGAAAACGGAAAGTGTAAAACGAAGGGGTGCGGGCATCCAGTGGATGCCGAATTAGCACTGTCTGAGCCGGTAGGCGAGTATCTGCGACGCTGATTTTATTACAATTGCAAC
>JAFTUP010000064.1 GCA_017466205.1 Clostridia bacterium | reverse complement strand
GTTGTTACAATCAACTTGCCAAGAATCGCTTATC
Source organism: Clostridia bacterium (assembly GCA_017466205.1). Classification (GTDB taxonomy): domain Bacteria; phylum Bacillota; class Clostridia; order Oscillospirales; family Acutalibacteraceae; genus Fimenecus. The sequence continues at coordinate 2,402 of JAFTUP010000064.1, read as the reverse complement.
TTGCAAAGGATGAAGCTGATTTCTATGCTCGTCTTGATAAGATGATGGACATTTCTGCTCGTTCACTTAAGGTTAAGAGAACAGTTATCACAAAGCTTCTTGACGCTGGTCTTTATCCATATACAAAGAGATACTTAGGTACATTCAACAACCACTTCTCAACAATCGGTCTTGTTGGTATGAACGAAGTTGGTCTCAATGCAAAGTGGCTTCAGGCTGATATGACAACTGAAAAGACACAGAAGTTTGCAAAAGAAGTTCTCAATCACATGAGAGAAAGACTTTCTGACTATCAGGTTGAATACGGTGATCTTTACAACCTTGAAGCAACTCCTGCTGAGTCAACAGCATTCCGTCTTGCAAAGCACGACCTTAAATACTATCCAAACATCATTACAGCAGGTCGTGGTGAAGGTGAAACACCTTACTACACAAACAGCTCACATCTTCCTGTTGGTTATACACAGGACATCTTCACAGCACTTGATATGCAGGATGAACTTCATACTCTTTATACATCAGGTACTGTATTCCACGCATTCCTTGGTGAAAAGCTTCCTGATTGGCAGTCTTGTGCAAATCTTGTAAGAAAGATTGCAACAAATTACAGACTTCCTTACTACTCAATTTCTCCAACATATTCAGTATGTAAGAATCACGGTTATATTGCAGGTGAAGCATTCACTTGTCCGCACTGTGGTGAAGAAGCAGAAGTTTACAGTCGTATTACAGGTTACTATCGTCCTGTTAAGAACTGGAACGACGGTAAGGCTCAGGAATATAAGGACAGAAAGGTTTATGACATCAGCAAGTCAACACTTACTCACGATGTTTCTAAAGAAGTAGTTTGTAATTGTGAGGAAAAGGCTGAAGAAGTTGCAGTAGCAGACGGTACATTCCTTTTCACAACAGCAACTTGTCCTAACTGTAAAATCGCTTGTTCATTACTTGACAAAGCAGGTGTAGCTTATGAAAAGCTTCTTGCTAATGAACACGCAGAAATGGTGACAGACCTTGGTATCAAGCAGGCACCAACTCTTGTAGTGATTGAAAATGGTGTTGCAGCAAAATATGCAGGTGTTTCTGACATCAAGAAGTTTCTTAACGCTTAATCAAAATTAAGGGATTATAATTATGTATGATATTATAATAATCGGCGGCGGCCCTGCAGGGTTGACCGCCGCCCTGTATGCTCGCAGGGCAAATAAAACTGTTCTCGTTATCGAGAAAGCAAGCTTTGGCGGACAAATCACATATTCACCAAAGGTTGAGAACATTCCCGGATTTCAGGAAGTAACAGGCAACGAATTTGCTGAAAAGCTTGTTGAACAAGTTCTTAATCAGGATGCAGAGGTTGAATGTGCAGAAGTGCTTGAAATTCGTGACGGTGACATTAAAACCGTTGTTACTGATTCAGGTGAATTTGAGGGTAAATCTGTCATTATCGCAACAGGTGCAAAGCACAGACTTTTAGGTCTGGAGAATGAAGAAAACCTTGTTGGTGAGGGTATTTCATTCTGTGCAGTTTGTGACGGTGCTTTTTATGAAGGCAAAACAGTTGCAGTAATCGGTGGTGGCAATTCAGCATTACAAGAGGCAATTTTGCTCTCTGACCTTGCAAAAAAAGTTTATGTAATTCAAAATCTTGATTTCTTCACAGGTGAACAGAAGCTGGTTGAGAAACTCCAAAGTAAAGACAATGTTGAAATTATTCTTGGAACAGTAGTCGAAAAACTTATTGGTGAAACTGAGCTTAAGGGAATTACAATAAAGAATGTTGCAACAGCAGAAAGCACAGATTTAACTCTTGACGGTATGTTTGTTGCTATCGGACTTGTTCCGCAAAACGACATTTTCAAAGAGATTATCACTCTTGACGGTCGCGGATATGTAGAAGCAAATGAAGATTGCACAACTAATGCAAAAGGCATTTTTGTAGCAGGTGACTGCAGAACAAAAAATATCCGTCAGGTTATAACAGCAGCAGGTGACGGTGCAGTGGCTTCCCTTGCAGCTTGTGATTATGTTGACAATCTGAAAGATATAATATAAAATTATGGGGTCGAGGCTTTGTGGCTTCGACCTTATTTGATATACTATTGTGAAAAAGAGGCGAAATGCTGTGATTTATCCGATACCACAAAAAAATGAGCTTACAGGCAAAGAAATTCCCGTAAAATCCGTTTCTCTTTCCGGTGAATTTGAGAAAATAGCAGAAAAAGTTTTTAAAGATTATTCCATACCTTGTGAGAGTGGTTTAAGTGTTGTTTTCAAATACGAAAACAGCAAGGAAACGACATACTCTGAGGAAACTGCACGTCTTACAGACGAAAAATATATAATAATGGCTTCCGAAAATGAAGTTGTTGTCAAAGCTTCTTGTGAAAAAGGTGCTTTCAGAG
>JAFTUP010000063.1 GCA_017466205.1 Clostridia bacterium | reverse complement strand
ATTTCCGGCTTCAAGTCAAATGTTGAAATTTTTGGAGAGTCAATAAGGACTCTGTCTTCACCGGGATAAACCTTTTCTTCACCACCGTTATAGAAGAAAGTAACGTGAGCATACTTCTGAGTTTCAGCAATACGAAGCTGTGTTTTACCAAGCTTTGAAAGGTACTCACCCATTGTGTTTGTAAGTGCTTCAGGCTTATACGCAACATTTACATTAGGCATTTCAGCATCATACTGTGTCATACAAACATAATATAACGGGAAGAATTCTTTTCTTTCGAATCCTGAAAAATCAGGGTCAACAAAAGTTCTTGTGATTTCTCTTGCTCTGTCAGGACGGAAATTAAAGAAAATAACTGAATCGTTAGCAGAAATAGCATCTGCACCGTCAACAACTGTTGGCATAACAAATTCGTCAGTAAGATATTTACCATCTTCGTCAATTGTTTCATAAGACTTCTTAACAGCATCAAGTGCTGAATCAGTTGCAATACCTTCACGGTTAACCATTGCATTATAAGCCATACCAACTCTGTCCCACATATTGTCACGGTCCATAGCGTAAAACCTACCCATAACTGTCGCGATCTTACCTACACCGATTTCAGCGAGCTTTTCTTCAAGCTCAGCAATAAAATCTACACCTGAGCTTGGCGGAACATCACGACCATCAAGAAGACAATGAACAAATACCTTATCGAGTCCATTCTTCTTTGCAAGCTCAACGAGAGCATATAAATGAGTATTGTGGCTATGAACACCGCCATCTGAAAGAAGACCAATCAAATGAAGTGCTGAATTGTTCTTTTTACAATTCTCAATTGCGCCTAAAAATACATCATTTTCAAAGAAGTCACCGTCCATAATTGACTTTGTGATTCTTGTAAGTTCCTGATAAACAACTCTACCGGCACCGATATTTGTATGACCAACTTCAGAGTTACCCATCTGACCATCAGGAAGACCAACATCCATACCTGATGCACCAATGTATGTCATTGGATTATTTTTAAAAATTTCGTCAAGTCTTGGTGTTTTAGCAGCAGTAATTGCGTTACCGTAATCACTTGGATTATAACCAAAACCATCCATAATACATAAAACTACAGGTTTTTTCATCAAATTCACCCTATACAATTATTTTGAAGCAGCAGCAACAATCTTAGCAAAATCAGCTGCTTTGAGTGATGCACCACCGATAAGACCACCGTCAACATTTATCTTAGAAACAAGTTCATCAGCATTTGCAGCGTTCATTGAACCACCGTACTGAATTGTAACTGATGCTGCAACATCACCACCATAAACTTCAGCAATAGCTGCACGAACATATCCGTTACCTTCATCAGCCTGGTCAGCAGTAGCAGTAACACCTGTGCCGATTGCCCAAACAGGTTCATAAGCAATAATTACATCCTTAAGCTGTTCTTTTGTAACATTTGTAAGAGCCATCTTAGTCTGGAACTTAAGAATATTTTCTGTGTATCCAAGTTCTCTTTGTTCAAGAGTTTCACCAACACAAATGATTGGCTTAAGACCTGCATTAAGAGCAGCAAGTGAGCGAAGGTTAACAGTCTGGTCTGTTTCGCCAAAATACTGTCTTCTTTCGCTGTGACCAACTACAACATATTCAACGCCAACTTCCTTAAGCATTTCAGCTGAAACTTCACCTGTATAGGCACCCGAAGACTTAAAGTGAACATTTTCAGCACCAATCTTGATATTTGAACCTGCAGCAGCTTCAATAGCAGCAGGAATATCAATAAAAGGAACACAAAGTACAACTTCACAATCTGCACCTGCAACAAGTGGCTTCATTTCCTCAATAAGAGCCTTTGCTTCTGATGGTGTTTTATTCATTTTCCAGTTACCGGCGATAACTGCTTTACGAAGATTTTTATTCATAATTATTTACTCCTTATCGCAAATTTAGGGAGGACTTATGGTAGTCCTCCCATTAAATTATTAATTATTTCTCATTAAGTGCAGCAATACCTGGAAGAACTTTACCCTCAAGGTATTCAAGAGAAGCACCGCCACCTGTTGAGATGTGTGACATTTTATCTGCAAAACCAAGCTTCTGAATAGCAGCAGCAGAGTCGCCACCACCAATAATAGAAATAGCATCACTATCAGCAATAGCTGTTGCAACTGCAACTGTACCTGATGCAAAAGCCTCCCATTCAGAAACACCCATAGGACCGTTCCAGATTACTGTACCTGCATCTTTAACAGCATCAGCAAAAAGTTCCTGTGTCTTAGGACCGATATCAAGACCCATCCAACCATCAGGAATATCATCTGAATTAACTACCATTGCTTCTGTATCAGGAGCATATTCCTTACCAACCTTGTTATCAAAAGGAATAAGGAATTTAACGCCCTTTTCTTCAGCTTTCTTCATCATTTCAGCTGCAAGCTCAACCTTATCAGCTTCAAGAAGTGAAGTACCAATATTGTGACCTAATGACTTCATAAATGTGTATGCCATACCACCACCTATGATAAGAGTATCACACTTATCAATAAGGTTTGTGATAACACCGATTTTGTCAGAAACTTTAGCACCACCAAGGATAGCTACAAGAGGTCTCTTTGGATTTTCAAGAGCACCACCGATGAATTCGATTTCTTTCTGAATAAGGTAACCGCAAGCTGCAGGAAGGTGTTCTGCAACACCGGCAGTTGAAGAATGAGCTCTGTGAGCTGAACCAAAAGCATCATTTACATAGAGTTCTGCAAGATCAGCAAATTTCTTACTGAGTTCAGGGTCATTCTTTGTTTCGCCCTTTTCATAACGAACATTTTCAAGGAGAAGAACTTCACCGTCTTTAAGGTCAGCTGCGAGTGCCTGAGCACTTTCACCAACTACATCCTTTGCCATTTTAACTTCCTGACCGAGAAGCTCAGAAAGTCTTGCAGCAACAGGTGCAAGTGAAAATTCAGGAACAACTTCACCCTTAGGACGACCAAGGTGTGAGCAAAGAATAACCTTTGCACCATTCTCGATAAGATACTTGATTGTTGGTAAAGAAGCAACAATTCTCTTATCGCTTGTAATTACGCCATTTTCCATTTTTACGTTGAAGTCACAACGAACAAGAACTTTCTTGCCGGCAACCTGTAAATCTTCAACAGTCTTTTTGTTTAATGCACTGCTCATTTTTATAACATCCTTTCAAAAGATATATTTTGTAAAATTTACCAAAAAATATTTTATAATAATTCTTAACAATTTTCAAGAGTTAAAAACATATTTGTTAAAACTTTATCATTTTATCCATTATATAGTGCCAAAATAGATTTTGTTTTGTCTATTATCATATTTTTTAAATCTTTAGGAGATTTTATTTTAACCTTTTCGCCATACTGCATAACCCAGGAAACAAGTCCCTCATTAACAGCAACATCGATTTTTGCAATAAAATTTTCTTCATCATAAGGTTTCATTAAGACCTTTTCACCAAACTGGTCAACAAAATCTTCAATCATGGAATTATTACAAATCATCTCAACAGGTTTAATGTCACCGGAAAACATTGATAAATGCTTATTACTGTAATCCGCTATATCAAAATATGTCTGATATGATGATACTTCGGAAAAATGACGAGCATAAGTGTCAAGAACTTTGACACTTTTAAGCCTATCGATACGAAAATGAATAAGATTATCGTACTTACTGTAATTTCCCACAAGATAATAGTGGTCATCGGCCCAAATAAGAGCATAAGGGTTGATAATCATCGTTTTTTCTTCATATCTTGCAGTTTTGCCGTCAACAATTTTTCTTCTACGATAAACAACTTCAATTTGCTTTCTTGATATTATTGCCGAACTGATAATGTCAATCAAAATAAACAAATTTTCATTCGCACATTTATTTCTGTTGTCAATATATACCTGCTTTTCAATTCTTTTATATTGATATTCACTTGCAAATGATGAAAACTTTTTAATCAATAGCTTTGTTTTTTTAGCAGATATAAAATCAGCAGATTGAACAGCATCAATGAGTAAACGAAGTTCAGCCGGTTCAAAATAATACGGAGTCATAAAATATCCGCGAGGAGATTGTGATTTTATTATTTCATAACCGTATTCATTTAAACATTCAATACAGTCATAAACTGTTTTTCTTTCACATTCAATTCCGTAATCGTTAAGCAAATAATCCATTATCTGAGTGGCTGATATAGGATGCTCCTCATCAGATTTTTTTGACAGAATATCAATGATATATAGTAATCTCAGTTTTTGTTTAGATGGAGTTTTCATAATTTTTATAATGTCAGCTTCTTATTAACTTCAATAAGAACATCTTCATGAATTTTAATATGCTCACGGTCATAAGTAAGAATACCATTTACTTCATTTTCAACGTCACTCACCTGAGTATATACTGTTGCACTTAAACCTCTCTTAACAAGTGGAATAACCTGTGTTTCGTGAAGAAGCTTATACGCCTTTGACAATGAATTCTTTGAACCAAACATCATATAACCAAAGCTCTTTGATTCATCCCATGTATGACCTCTGTCAATATGACTGAAACCACCAAATTCTGTAATAGCAAAAATTCGTCCATCATTTCTTCTTGGGTTAATAGGTGCAATATATCTATGCATACTATTGAAGTCACCTGCACCCTGGTCATGCCAACCGCTTGCATGGTCAACAACACGAGATGGGTCAAATTTCTTAATATCATTTGAAATTCTCACAGAGTCAAACTGTCCCCATCCTTCATTGAATGGTACCCAACATGAAATACAAGTATGATTATAAAGCTGATTGAGCATTTCGTTAAGTTCGCGTTCAAACTCGTCACGCCACAACTGTTCTCCACGTTTAAATGCTTTATATTTATTGTCTTTTACGTGAATAGCAAAAAGTGGAAGTGCACCGGCAAGGAGTGTACCAATATACTCACCGCCACTTACCATATCCTGCCATACAAGCATACCGAGTCTGTCACAATGATAATACCAACGGTCAAGCTCAACTTTAATATGTTTACGAAGCATATTAAATCCTAATCTCTTCATTGTTTCAATATCGTAAATCATTGCTTCATCAGTCGGAGGAGTCATACCACCGTCTGACCAATATCCCTGGTCAAGAAGACCTCTCTGGAAATAAGGCTTGTTGTTAAGTAAAAATCTTGGGTAACCTTTTTCATCCTTACCAATAGAGAACTTACGCATACCAATGTAACTCTTTACTTCATCAACAACATTACCATCTTTAATGAGTTCAACTTTCAGGTCATAAAGGAAAGGATTTTCAGGTGACCAAAGCTTAATATCATCAAATCCGATAACATCATCCATTGAGATTGTGTTTTCTGATGCTACACTTTCACCATCAAAAACAGTTACCTTAACCTGACAATCCTTATCTGTTGCAAATGTTTTAAATGCAAGAGTTTTATTGTCAATATCAGGTGTCATTTTAAGTTTAAGAATATGACAAGGATTAACAGCCTCAAGCCACACACTCTGCCAGATGCCTGATGTTGCAACATACCAGAAGCCATGAGTTTCATTAACCTGTTTACCTCTCTGCTGCCAACCATTTTCAGTTGGATCATAAACACTTACTACAAGTTCATTTTCTCCATCTTTAAGAAGTCTTGTAATATCAATTGAGAATGTTGCATAACCACCTCTGTGAGTACCTGCAAGTTCCTTGTTGACATATACATTACATTCCCAGTCAACAGCAGCAAAGTTAAGTAAAATATTTTTACCTTTCATATTTTCAGGAATTGTAAATACTTTTTTATACCAGAGTTTTTGGTCAGGTCTTAAAGGCTTTTCAACACCTGAAAGCATGCTTTCAACAGCAAATGGAACAACAATTTCACCATCAAAATTGTCAACCCATTCAACCGATGAATCTACAATTGCATAGTCATAAACACCATTCATTGACATCCAGTCAGAACGCTCCATCTGTGGACGAGGATACTCCGGTAACGGATTATTTCTGTCAACAGAATCTGTCCAACGAGTTTTCAAAAATCCCATATTTATTACCTCCAACAAGTATAGAGCCTAATAAGGCATAATAATAAATATATTTTATAACATATTAACTGATTTGTCTATTGAATTTTTAAAATTTCTTTGATATAATGTGTAGGCAAATTAAATATGCGGGTATGGTGGAATTGGCAGACACGCAAGATTTAGGATCTTGTGCCGAGAGGTGTACAGGTTCGACCCCTGCTACCCGCACCAAATAAAGGACTTCAACATTTGTTGAGGTCCTTTATTTAATTCAGGTGGTCGGACCTGAGAAGGTTTTTGCGTTAAGAAAATGATTCAGTGAATCATTTTTAGCAAAAAGTCGTGAGGCGGGTACCGAAATTCGTCAGAATTTGGGTCGCCGAGCGAGATGGATGCAAGGCGAAGCCGTAGCAGACATTCGACCCCTGCAACAATATTTCACTTTTATATAAAAACTGCTAACAATTATTGAGATTTTTCGCTTACACTCAGAATGACACCATTTGTTGGGGATGATACTTGGGTCTCTCTGATGAGGGAGAGATAGAGTAATATACTACTGACTACTCCTCAGTTTTTCTGCGAAAAAACAGCTCCCCTGACAAGGGGAGCCGCATAATGCATAATTGTAATCAACAGTCACCCTGAACGTAGTGAAGGGTTTCGTTTGTGAGATTCTTCGCTTCGCTCAGAATGACAAATTATTTAGTTTTCATAAATTTTTGTACTTCCAAACAAGCTACGGAAGAAACCGCCGATTTTGTCAAAGAAGCCTGATTTTGAATAGAGCTCAATGCTGTCTGTTGCTAAAACATTATCATCAGCATCATAAAGTGTTGCTGTAAATGTTGTATAGCCTTTATCTTTTGCGATAACTGTTAAGTCATTTCCGTCTGCATCTTCGTCAAAGTTATCGTTATTTGATGTCCATACTACATAAGAACCAGTTGGTGATGTACCCTCAACATTTGCGTGAAGCACAATTCCGTCTTTATTTCGGATTTCAGTTCTTGACGGTTCTTGAATTGATAATGTGTAGTTATATTCTTCAATTATTGCATAGTAGCTGAAATGTGTTGTTTCAAAGACCATATAACCGTCTTCATAAGTTGCAGGCATTTTTTCAACAGTACCTGTTGCTGTGTTAATATACATAACATACGATGTTTCAGGATTGAAACCGTCAGGAAGTGGAATTCTAACAGTAACCGTACCATTTGGCTGTGTTTTTATACCGTCAAGAGTCATAGTAATGTCAAAAATCTTACAGTTTGATGCGTTAGTTTTTGTATCTACGAGATTTAATGCAGTATCGTCAAGAGTTTCTTCAACAATAATATCAACCTCACCGTCATACTTGTCTTTTGTATATTCAATCTGAACGCCTGTTTCTTTGTGGATGACTGTTTCCTTGTCATTACTATCATTGTTGCCTGTTGCAGGAATTGTCTCTCTGTTGATTACATCACCACATACAGTACATTTCTGTACTTTTTCGCCTGCTGTATCTGTAGTTGCTTTAACCGTAATTTCCCAATTACCTAAAATATGGTCAGCTTTCGGTATGGTAATAATATCTGAAAGTGTTTCGCCGCAATTTTCGCAATAATCATATTGCATACCCTGTTGTTTACAGGTTGCAACTGATAAAACGATAGTTGTCTTATTATGTCCCGATGATTCGGTATAATCATTAACATAACTATCGCCACAAGAACTGGTATATGTTGTGTAACCTTGTTCGGTGCAAGTTGGTGGTGTAACTTCAGTTTCATAAGAATGTGCATCACTTGCAGGAATAGTTTCTGTATATGTATTATTGCAACGGACACAAGTGTATGTCATTACACCATTTTCTGTATGAGTGGCGGGTTTTGTAATTTCGCCTGTATATTCGTGACCGAGAGCTTCTGTATAATCATCAACATAACTATCTCCACAAGAACAGGTACATGTTGTATAACCTTGTTCCGTACAGGTTGGTGGAGTTATTACTGTTTTATAATTGTGAGTATGGCAATTAAAATGAATTGTCGCATTGAGAAGTGGGTCATTGTCTTCACCTATTGTTATGGCGTTCCATTCATCCTCTGTACCATAGAAATATACATCTGTGAGAGCAGTACATTCATTAAATGCAGAAGAAACAATTGTTATTACACTGGCAGGAATTGTTACATTTAAAAGGTTTTTGGAGCGAGAAAATGCAGCCATATCAATTGTTGTTACACTGTCAGGGATTATATAACTTGTTCTTGTGTTTCCAATCGGATATTGAATCAGTATTGTTTTATCCTTATTGAATAATACACCATATTTATCACTTGAATAATACTGATTATTACTATCTACAGTAATACTTGTAAGGTTATAGCAATCATAAAATGCATACATACCAATTGTTGTTACACTGTCAGGAATTATTACACTTGTAAGGCTGTAGCAACAAGCAAATGCATAATTACCAGTCGTTGTTACACTATCAGAAAATATAAAATTTGTAAGGCTGTAGCAACAAGCAAAAGCATAATCGCCAATTGTTGATACATTGTTGCCTATGGTTACATGTGTAAGGTTAGACCAACCATAAAATGCATAAGCGCCAATCGATGATACGTTTTCGGGAATTGTCAAGCTTGAGAGACCCGGACATCCCACAAACGCAAAATTACCTATTGTCGTTAAACTTTCAGGAATAGTAAACTCACTTAAGTTTTCACAATATGAAAACGCAGATTCGCCAATTGTTGTTACAACATCTGGAATTGTTATACTTTTAAGAACTTCACACTTACCAAAAGCCCAATCGCCAATTATTGTTATACTATTTCCTAAAATTATATTTTCAATTGTCCATCCACAATAAAACGCGCCTGAACCAACAGTTGTTACACCATCATTTATAATCACAGTTTTAATTTCTGTTTCGGTATTTTTGGGCCAAGGTCTCGCAGATACACTACCATCGCTATTCAGATAATCGTACATAGCACCTGTACCTGAAATGGTTAATGTTCCTGTTGATTCATCAAATATCCATGTGAGATTATCACCGCAAGTGCCTGATGTTGCTGAATCCTCAGCGAATGCTGTAATTGTTGACATTGGAATGATTGAAATTATCATTATCAATGCCAAGAAGACTGATAGAATTTGCTTTGTGTTTTTCATTTTGTTTTCCTCCATAAATTAAAAAAGTGTGTGCAACAGAAGTTACACACACCAAAAAACGTATAGCTCCCATTGCTACCACACAAATTGAATTCGATGACATTACACTCATACAGGCAAAGCATACGAAAGCGGAGCATACATTTTTGTCAAAAAAACAAAAATGTACACTTCACCAAATATACAGTGTAATGTAAAAATATTCAATTTGTGTGGTAATTGTAGTTTACCACTATTTTACAGAAAAATCAATAATTATGTTGAGATTCTTCGCTTACGCTCAGAATGACATATAATTTTGTAGGGGCAATTCATGAATTGCCCGAATGAGGTTATCTGTGAATTTTTGGACGGTCGATTCGTGAATCGACCCTACAGGGTATTGTATTCTATATAAATGTTCCGGACAAATCGGAGTTTGTAGGGATGATTAATGTGATGCAGTAACTTTGTAGGGAACGACGACTCGGTGTTCCGTTCTCGGTTTATCTGCATACTTGGTTCAGGCTTGACAGGGGTCGTCAGCCCCTACGTTTTACCAAATCAATTCTGTTCGACAAATATAATTTGAATGACATAATTGTTAAATCTTGAAATGATTGATGTTTGGTGATATAATTAATTCATTATTTTTGAAAGGCTTATTCCTATGAAAGAAAAAACTTCTTTGGTATTTACCGGTGATATTGGTTTTGACCGATATATGTACGGTAAATGGGATGATGAAAATTTAATATCAAAAGAAATTCTCCAATTTCTTCATAGTGCTGACCATGTAATCACAAATGTTGAAGGTCCTGTAGCGAATGCAGAACAAAATACAACTTCAAGTGGTGTT
>JAFTUP010000062.1 GCA_017466205.1 Clostridia bacterium | reverse complement strand
TTTTGTTGTTTGTTTTGTTTTTTGAGATTCTTCGCTATGCTCAGAATGACAACTCCCTCAGTCAACTTCGTTGACAGCTCCCTCAACGAGAGAGCATAAGCAGGCGTGGAAGCCTGCCACTACGCAATTGCAACCCTTATAATAACAATAGAAATGACAACGGCGGGAGCAAGCCCCCGCCCTACCATCGTATAATATTATTTTGTACCAAAAATTCTGTCGCCTGCGTCACCAAGACCGGGAACGATATATTTATGCTCGTTGAGTTTTTCATCAAGTGCTGCACAGTAGATGTCAACATCAGGATGAGCATCTGCAAGAGCCTGCATTCCTTCAGGAGCAGCGATAATACCCATAAACTTAATTGACTTTGGATTATACTGCTTAATCTGACTGATAGCATCAATTGCTGAACCACCGGTTGCAAGCATTGGGTCAAGAACGATTACCTCACGCTCCTCAATATCTGACGGAAGCTTGCAATAATAAGGAACAGGAAGTGCTGTTTTTTCATCTCTGTACATACCGATATGGCCAACCTTAGCAGATGGTACAAGAGAAAGAACACCGTCAAGCATACCTGTACCTGCTCTCAAAATAGGAACAAAAGCAAGTGTTTTACCTGAAATAACCTTTGTTTTTGCCATTGCAACAGGTGTTTCAACCTCAACCTCAACAAGAGGAAGGTCACGAGTTGCCTCATAGCACATAAGGTTTGCAATTTCAGAAACAAGCGCTCTGAATTCCTTTGAGCCTGTATTCTTATCTCTTAAAAGAGTAAGCTTATGCTGAATAAGCGGATGGTTAGTAATTGTAATATTTGCCATTTTTATTTCCCCCAAATTTTCTTGGATTTTTCTTCAAAAATATTATATACCTATAATTTACAATTTACAAGTTTTTTTATGAATTTTCTATCTCCATAATCTGGTCAATTCTTCTCTGATGTCTTCCGCCCTCAAATTCTGTCTCAAGGAAAACATCAACAAGCTCAAGTGCAAGACCTACACCTACAACTCGTCCGCCCATACAAAGAGCGTTTGCATCATTGTGCATTCTTGTGAGTTTTGCACTGAAATAATCTGAACAACAAGCAGCACGAATTCCTTTTACTTTATTTGCTGCCATTGAAATGCCGATTCCTGTTCCGCAACAGAGAATTGCTTTTTCACATTCGCCACTTGTCACCTTTTCACAAGTTGCCTTTGCAATTGGAGCATAGTCAATTGACTCGGCTGAATGTGTACCGCAATCAACATACTCCACACCTTTTTCATCGAGGTGTTTTTTTATTGCCTCTTTTAATTCAAACCCACCGTTGTCTGCACCTAAAGCTATCATAATAATTCTCCTTATTTCAATGATTTTTTATTATTTAATTCTCTTTCTGCCTGAGGTAATCTCAGATAAAAAGGAACAAGATTTGCTGAATTTATTGGTTCTTCGTGATTTTTGATTTTTTCTTCTGCCACAAATCCTACGCTTGAACCGTGAACATAACGAATCTTTTCATCTGCAATTTCACAATTTCGGATAATTTCATGAAGTTTTTCATAACATAAAACTGAACCGTCACCAATGAATACAATTTTTTTGTCGTATTGTTTCAGTTCTTCACCCAGTTCATCGATTAAAACTGCTTTATCTTCACAAAGACGGTTTCCGTTGTTAAACAATGCTGTATAAACCTGATTGCATCTTGCATCCATTACTGCACAAGCAATGACATCCTGATTTTTAAGCGGTTCAGCAATTGCCTCAAGTGTTGAAACTGCAAGGCACTTTTTACCCAGTGCATCTGCCATACCTTTTACTGATGCAATTCCTATTCTTACACCTGTAAATGAACCCGGTCCGTTTGCAATTGCAAACAGGTCAATGTCTTTGATTGAGAGACCACTGTCTTTCAAGGTTTCTTCAACCATTGGCATTAATGTCTGAATATGTGTAAGTCCGTTATTAATGAAACTTTCTGATAAGATTTTCCCATTTTCAGTTATGGCAACGGATGCAGTAACTGATGAAGAATCAAGTGATAGGATTTTCATATTTCCACGCCTCCGTCAATAGTAATTATTCGCTGATTATCGCTGTCTCCTCGCCGGATTGTAACTCTTACAGTATTTTCAGGTAAGGCATTTTCGATATTCTCTGCCCATTCCACGGAAAGAATTCCACCTGCTTCATAGAAATCAAAAAAGCCACTTGAATAAAGGTCATCCCAGCTTTCCACTCGATACATATCGAAATGATACAAAGGTGGATTTCCACCGTAATCATTGACGATGGCGAAAGTAGGACTACTCACCTCTTCATTTACACAAAGAGCTTTTGCCATTCCTCGTGTAAATGCAGTTTTACCCATACCAAGTCCACCAAAGAATGCAACAACAGTTCCACCTTTAAGAGTTTTTGCAAGTTTACTACCTAATTCAATTGTATCTTCTGTACTGTTTGAAATAAACTTCTGCATAATTACACCATAGTTTCGTTTTATCCTTATAATTTTATCAAACATATATTGATTTGTCAATTTGTATATACTCACTATTATTGTAAATTAATTTTTAATGATATGAATTCAATATGCATTATTTCCTGCAAAATTAAAGCCGAATTGCAGGAAAATATATGAAAAATGCAACTTTAAAATTACGTTTTGTCATATTTAACAAATTAAAGTGCTGAATTCACTGTATATTTTTCAATATTGTGAATTGAAAAAAATACTACTTTTATGTTATCATTCTTACATTAGGCAAAGGAGGCTATTTTTATGAATAGTTATATTGAAAATGTTCTCGCAAGAGTTCAAGAGCGTGATGCTAAAAAACCTGAATTTCTTCAGTGTGTTAAGGAAGTTTACAGCTCACTTGAAAAAGTAGTTGAAGCTCATCCTGAATATGAAAAATATGATATATTAGGCAGAATGGCTGAACCTGAAAGAAGCGTTAACTTCAGAGTTGCTTGGGTTGACGATAATGGTAATACTCAGGTTAACCGTGGTTTCCGTGTACAGTTTAACTCTGCTATCGGTCCATACAAAGGTGGTCTTCGTTTCCACCCAAGTGTAAACGCAAGTATTGTTTATTTCCTTGGTTTTGAACAGACATTCAAAAACTCACTTACAGGTCTTCCTATGGGTGGTGCTAAGGGTGGTTCTGACTTTAACCCGGTTGGTAAGAGTGACGGAGAAATTATGAGATTCTGTCAGGCATTTATGACAGAGCTTCAGCGTCATATCGGTGCAAGCCTTGACGTTCCTGCAGGTGACATCGGTGTTAGCGGTAAGGAAATCGGTTACCTCTTCGGTCAGTACAAGAGAATCTCAGGTTGTTTTGAAAACGGTGTTCTTACAGGTAAAGGCATTTCATACGGTGGTTCACTTGTTCGTCCTGAAGCTACAGGTTACGGTGCAATTTACTACACAAATGAAGTTCTTAAGCACGAAAATGAAGAAATCGCAGGCAAGACATTTGCTGTATCAGGTTTCGGTAACGTTGCTGGGGGTGCAATTAAGAAGATTGCAGAGCTTGGCGGTATTCCTCTTACACTTTCAGGTCCTGACGGATATGTTTACGACAAAGACGGTATCATAACAGAAGAAAAGATTAACTATCTTCTTGAAATGCGTGCATCAGGTAGAGATAAAGCAAAAGACTATGCTGACAAGTTCGGTGCAGAATTCTTCCCTGGTCAGAAGCCTTGGGGTGTTAAGGTTGATATTGCTCTTCCATGTGCTACACAGAATGAAGTTACTCTTGAAGAAGCAAAGAAAATTGTTGCTAACGGTACTAAATTCTATATTGAAGTTGCTAATATGCCAACAACTGCAGAAGCAATTGAATACTTCCTTGAAAATGGCATAATCGTTGCTCCGTCAAAGGCAGTTAATGCCGGTGGTGTTTGCGTTTCAGGTCTTGAAATGAGCCAGAACAGTCAGAGACTTGCTTGGACAGCAGAAAAAGTTGACGAAATGCTCAAGAGCGCAATGAAGAATATCTATGATATTTCAGTTGCAGCAGCTGCTCGTTACGGACTTGGTTACGACCTTATCGCAGGTGCTAATATTGCCGGTTTTGAAAAGGTTGCAGAAGCAATGCTCCAGCAGGGTGTTTATTAATCCTGAAATACAAAATTTAAAGGCTATTGAGAGTTATCCCAATAGCCTTATTTTTATGCCTTGAATTAATAATGTGCTACACCACATTCGCAAGTTCTATTTGCTCCAAATATTCTTTGGAAGAAAAGTGCGAAGTTAAAGAAGAATTTTGAAATGCCTGATTTATGGCAGTTACATTCACATTCTATTGTCGGGTCGAGAAACTTGGTGCAGTCGTCACAATAACTATTACCGTCATTGTCTGCATGACCTGTTGCAGATGTATAACCATCCACATAACTTTCACCACATTTACAAGTGTATGATGTATAACCCTGTTCTGTGCAGGATGGTGGTGTTACGACTGCTTCATAAGTATGTTCAGCAATCTTTTCAATTACTTCAGTATAAGAATCACCACAAGTACAAGTATATGTCATTATACCTGTTGTTGTATGTGTTGCAGGAGTAGTATTTTCTAATGTGTAATTATGTCCCGTTGCAGGAACTTTTTCTTGTTCTGTGAGTATTTCATCACAAACCGAACATTTTACACCCTCTGTAAGTCCTGTTTCTGTACAGGTTGGTGCTACTGCAGGAAGAATTTCTTCAGTATGTGGAAGCGATTCAGTAACAATAGTTTTTCTGTAAATTTCATCTTTACATATTGAACAATAAACAACTGAGTCATATGTTCCTGCTGTGCCGCATGTTACATCACTCTTGTTTTCTATAACCGGTTCTTCTTCAGTATGACCAAGTTCAGGAATTATTGTCTGTTCAACAAGAACTTTTTCACAAACTGAACAATGTTTGCCTTCAGTGAGTCCTGATATAGTACAAGTAGGTGTTACTGCGTTGTCAATAACCTCTGTATGTCCGAGTTTTTCAAATCTTACTATTTCTCTATTTAATGTTTCTGTACACGAGAAACAATATGTGACCTTATCTATACGACCCGGATAAGTACAAGTTGGCGCAATATAATTTTCCTCAACAACAGGTCTCGGAGAATGACCATGAGCATCTACATAATCATCAATATAACTGTCATTACAAATACTGCATGTGTAAGTCGTATAACCCTGTTTTGTACAGGTTGGTTTTGTTACAACTCCTTTATAATCGTGTTCATGTGGCTTTAAATAGTTATAATGAATTGTTGCTGTAAGAATATCGTCGTTTGTATTGGCGTAATTATCAACCTCAATAGCGTTCCATTGAGCTTCTGAACCTGAATAGTAAACATCTGAGAGACTACCACACTCATTGAATGCTTCTACAGCAATTGAAGTTAATTTATTACCAAGAGTGATTTCCTTAAGACGAGAACATCTCAAAAATGCAAACTCACAAATTGATGTCAAATTCTCCGGAAGAGTAATTTCTGTAAGAGAAACACAATCACAAAATGTGGACTCTTCTATTACGGTTATTCCATTGCTGATGCTTATGTTTGATAAGGAAATACAACAATGAAAAGCATACGCACCTAAAGTGGTAACGGTATCCGGAATTATTACTTCTTCAAGCTTATAGGCATGACTAAAAGCCCAAGATGCAATTGTTATAACACTTTCTGGGACAACATAATTTGTTTGAGCACAATTTCCCGGATATTGAATAAGTGTTGTTTTATCTTTATTGAATAGCACACCGTATTCATCACTTGAATAATATTGGTTGTCAGAATCAACTGTTATGGTTTTAAGACCATCACAACAGTTAAATGCATTTTCACCAATGTATGTTATACCGGCGTGAATATTAACTGCTGTAATACCATAACAAGCGAGAAATGCAAAGTCACCTATTGTTGTTACACCGTCATCTATAACGATTGCTTTAATTTCATCTGCAAAACCAAACCATTCTGGTGTTAAAGGCTCCGTTTCTGCGTAATAATTATACATTTCTCCGGTGCCAGAAATGGTTAAAGTACATGTCGATTCGTCATAAGTCCAAGTAAGATTTTCACCACAAACACCTGATGTTGGTGAAGTAGCACTTGCTGTGATTGGGATGATTGACGTTACCATTAAGATTGCCAAGAAAACTGATAGAATTTTGTCTGTTTTTTTCATAATAATTTCCTCCCATATTTTAATTATATTGTATTATCCATCCTGATTATACACATTTTAGATGTATAAGTCAATACACATTTTAGATGTACGATATTATTAATATGGTGATTAAAATGTATTATAAGCGAATTAGAGAATTAAGAGAAGACAACGATATTTTGCAAAAAGATATTGCAAAACTGCTTAACACGTCTCAACAGCATTACAGCAGAATTGAAAATGGTTCAACCGAAATTACTGCTGACAGAATTATTGCCCTTGCAAAATTTTATAATGTTACTTCCGATTATATTCTCGGCTTAAGTGATGAAAAAGAACAATAATACAATTTTTTGAAAAGGTTGCAGAAGCAATGCTCCAGCAAGGTGTTTATTAATCCTGAAATACAAAATTTAAAGGCTATTGAGAGTTATCCCAATAGCCTTATTTTTATGCCTTGAATATTATCCGAACCACTCTTCGTTATTACCGTTAGGATCGGGAGAACTTATGTTTAATGCAACATCATCTTCAATTTCATAGATTGTTACATCAAATTCAGGTGTTATGTATTCTTTCATTAAATTTTATTCCTTTCATATTAAAATTATCCTTATATCATAAATTATAATTTATCGAGGTCTTTTAATGGGTGTCGATACTCGGCTCCCCTGAAAGGGGAGCTGGCGAGCGTATGCGAGACTGAGGGGTTTGTTCCCTTTATCACTTACTAACAGAGAACTTTACAACCCCTCTGTCAACTTCGTTGACATCTCCCCTTTCAGGGGAGACAAGAAATTGAATCATCCCTACAAACTCCGGTTTGTTATACTTCCCATCCATACTGCTCTGCTGCGATTGGATAGTATGTACTATATAATTCTCCGAATTCTGCTGTAACTTCAACAGGGAAGAAATACCAAGTGTCATCAACACAGATATATGCATAGGCTGTAAGTCCATTATCAAGATAATCTTCTGTTATGCCCGTTACAAGGCAGGTGAACATATAATATCCGTCTGCATCCTGGATATAGCTTACAGGTGCATCTACATATCCGCTGATTTCTTCACCTTGTGCTACGCCCTTTGCATCTTCTGTTGAAAAATCATTTAAACTTTGAGAATAAACAAAACCAACCTTTGAAATTTTTTTAATAGCTTCATCATTTGTTTCTGCGATATAGTTTTTGAAATCCTCGTCAGTAATCATTGCACGGGTTCTTATATCAAACTTGTTAGCATAAGAACCATCAGTATTTCTTTTAAATCTGATTTGTGATGACATCGGTGAAAGAATTGTCTTTATCTCGTCATAATTTGTGCCGTCATAAAAAACAATGTTATCGCTGAATACAGGATATGGGTCAACGCCTATTTCTTGCTTCCAGATGCACTCAGAAGCTGATGCTGTTCCGTTCAGCAGAGCTGTAACCTCACCCGAATTAAACTGTGCTTCGCTTTTACTTTCTGTCTCTGAAAGATAATAGCAGTTTATTGCCTCACCTTTTATATAAGCTGAGTCATTAAAAATCTGACCAAAACTTTTATTTCTACCATTACTAACATTTCCTATGTTATAACAATTAATAATTTGACTTGCAAGACTACCGTTATTTTCATTGTAACCTGAACAGCCTGCTGATATTCCTCCTGTTGTACGATATACAGAATACACATCTCCCCAATTATAACAGTCAGAAATCAAACTTGCATCATACATAGTAGATGCTATACCACCGGTTATTGTGTTTTTGCCTGTAATATTTCCTATATTAAAGCAAATTCTAATTGTAGAAGCTTCCTCGTTATATGCGGCTACTCCGGCGGTATTAGTATTTCCATCTATATCACCTGTGTTATAGCAGTAAGAAACAGTACCACCTGTATTCACTCCAACTACACCTGCGGTACAGGAAGCTGCAGAATGTGTAATATTTCCTGTATTAAAGCATTGGAAAACTTCACCATAATAATTACAGCCGACTACTCCTGCATTTTTGCCATTATTTGTTGCAGTTGCTGTACCTTCATTGTAGCAAAATCTTACTTTACCGTAATTGTTATAACCAACTACACCTGCACAATAACCGCTGTATGCATATACTGCTCCTGTGTTATGACATTTTTCAACTGTGCCATAGTTATATGCAACAACACCACCAGCATATTTCGCATAATTAATTGTTTCTGCATTTACAGCACCCGTATTATAACAATCAAAAACAAATCCGTCTGTTTGATTACAGCCTACAACACCGCCTGTATAATGTGCCCCTTTAATGGTAAAAGAACTATAACAACTTGTTACTTTATTATAATTCAATCCTACTATCCCGGCTGAAAAATAATTCTTTGAGTTGGTGCTGTATATGTATGAATTTACAAGTCCTAAATTCTTGATTTCTGCATTCACACCTGTAACACCAAACATTCCATAATGGTCTGTAATTTCACCGTTAAAATACAGTCCTGAAACAGTTTTGCCATTTCCGTCAAAAATAGCATTGTATTTGTTAGTTGAATTGCCGATTGAACTCCATGAAAGCCAACCCTCTGTTACTATTTCACCATTGTATGTAACAGTTCCGTCTTCACTGAATACATATCCGGGATTCAAATCAATATTGTCTGTAAGAATTGCGTTAATTCCAACATTCCCATTATTGACTTCCGCACCAAACCAGTAAAGTTGACCTGCATTATTGATTTCATAATAACCATCACTATTAATTTTTGCAGGCTCATAGATGTTTTCACAAGTGCAAAAACCATTGATATATTCACTGTTACATTCTGAACATATCGCTGTTTCTGCATTTGCTGTCATAACTGAGATTGGCATACTTAAAACGATTATCAACAACACAAATATAACTGAAATAATTTTTTTCATGAAATCCCTCCTAATCTTACTTATTTTCATTCTAATATTTTTTCAATTAAAGTAAATACAAAATGCAGAATTGCAGATTTTTTATGCATTTTTGCAAGATTTTTTGTAATTTTGTTAATATGTTCTTCACTTAGCAGGGTGTTTATTAATCCTGAATAATTTTTACACAACATTAAACCCTCGTACAAATCAAGTACGAGGGCTTTTTTACGCTTCGATTTTTGAAAATTCGTACATCTGCTGTGTGTCTGCTTCTGTCACATCAATCACAGTCAATGTGCATGATGGAATCATATCATCAGGATGTGATGCATTATAGCCACTCACACTGCTTAACTGATAATATCTGCCATTATAAAAATGACACATATTATTACTGTGAACGTGACCGATTGAAATCAATGATATGTACTGATTTTCTGCTGTCATTTCATCAAAAGTCTTATTTTCAGTAATTGTGTCAAGCTCATAAACATAAGCTGACGGAAAATCTTCGTAAGGAACACCGTTTTCATAGGCTGTCTTGAATGCAGGTGAATTCATGTGAAAAAACAGACTTGTTTTTACTTTTCGGTTGTCAATTTCATCAAGCAACCAGTTAATCTGATTTTCTTTTATGTGGTCATACTTGCCTATCGCCTTGATTGTTCTCGCGTGAGAATCCATAAATGCAAGTGAATGAACTAATTCACCTTTATATTCAAGGTCAACAAAGAACTGCATATCACCGTCAATATTTTCTTCGTTACCGCATACAAAGTTTTTATATTGCATTAAATATGCAATTAAGTCCTCATTTTCACCGTCTATTTCACCGTCATTGTTACCCGGCAAGAATGTCCAGGGAATATTATAACTGTCAACAAGATCCGCAAAAAGCTTAGTTGCACCGTATTTATCGTAATCTGACACAAGGTTGAAGCCATCAACCAAATCACCGTTCACAACAATGAAATCACAAGGAGTTTTATCAAGAATTACCTTCAAATCAGCCAAGGTTTTTAAATCATTTTCGCAAGTGCCATTGTAAAAATGTGTATCATTTATCTTCAAAACTGAAAATTCACCGTCATCACCCACATCAT
>JAFTUP010000061.1 GCA_017466205.1 Clostridia bacterium | reverse complement strand
GTGCAGGTATCGGTGCATTGATAGGCTTGTGTGTTGGTGCATTAACAGATATAGGCATTTTGATATATGAAAAATGGGATGAAATAAAGGCATTTTTTGCTCCGTTCTTCAGCTGGTTTGACACAACGATTATTCAGCCCATTAAAGACACATTATCAAAGGTTGTAGAATGGTTTAACACAAATGTAATTCAACCTGTTGTTGAGTTCTTTCAGCCAATTAAAGATGCTTTCCAGGAGGTCAAACAATATGCTGTTGATAAGTTTACTGAAATAAAAGACGGCATTGTTGAAAGAGTAACAATTATTTGGGATAAGCTTGTTGAAATAAAAGATAAGATAAAAGAAATTTTTTCTGCATTATGGACTTATGTAAAAACAACATATATAAATCCATTTGTTCAAAAGATTAAAACATTCTACAACGAAAAAATTAAGCCTGTTGTTGATAAGGTGAAAAATGCTTTTACAGAAATTTGGAATAAATTCAAGGAAGCGGTTATTGACAAAATAACGGCAAAGTTGGATGAACTCAAAAAGAAACTAACAAAAATTCGTGACGATGCGGTTGAACTATTTAAAAAGGTAGGAACAACTGTAGTTGATTTTGTTTCAGGAACATTCAAAAAAGTTATTAATGCTGTACTTACAGGTATTGAAAATAAAATCAACGGATTCATTAGATTACTCAACGGTGCTATTGATTTAATTAACAAGATACCGGGAGTCAGCATTTCAAAGGTTAGTTTAATAACAATACCTAAGTTTGCAGAGGGTGGTTTCCCTGAAATGGGTGAGATGTTCATTGCTCGTGAACGAGGCCCTGAACTTGTTGGTAGCATCGGTAGAAAAACTGCTGTTGCTAATAACGACCAAATCATCAGCGGTATCGAGAGTGGTGTATATCGTGCAATGATGGCTGCAAACTCCGTAAAACAGGGTGGTACACAGACCATTCGTATTATTAATGAAATTGACGGTGATGTTGTTGGTGAAAAGGTTATTTCATATCACAATGGCGTTGTAATGCAAACAGGCGTAAGTCCGTTAATGGTATAAGGGGGTTAGTTATATATGGCATTATTACAAATTAATAAGATAGATATAACTGACCCTATGACAATGACATGGGATATATATGACCTTGATGCAGAAGACGGAGCAGGTCGAAATCAAAAAGGTGAAATGTTCAGGGACAGAGTGGCAGTTAAGCGAAAGCTTAATTGTACTTGGGGTCCTCTTGAACCTAAAGAAATGTCTGTGTTGTTGAAAGCAATGGATGATGTTTTCTTTTTATTGAGGTTTCCCGATGCACACGATGGTATGTATCGTGAAGGCACATTTTATGTCGGTGACAGGTCAGCACCCTTGTACGTATGGAATGAAAAGAAAAAAATGTATCTATGGGAAGGTTTAACAGCAAACTTTATAGAAAGGTAGGCGAAATAAATGTATTCAGTTAGCGAAGAATTTTTAAAGCTGATAAAAGCAGACAACAGAGAATTTTCCGTAAAACTTACATTTAATTCGTCAGACGAATTGACAGGCACAACAGTTCAGGACATTTCGTTGGATGAGATTGTAAATTCAACAGATGTTTTAACACTTGGTTGTGCCTGTTCTAATAAAATTACGATTAATTTATTAGAAGCACCGAGTGATATAGATTATGAAAATTCATATTTAACTGCAAGTGTAAGCCTGAAACTTGGTGAAATGCCAACGAGATATGAAGATGTACCTTTAGGTAAGTTTTATGTTATGGAAGCTATAACAAAGAATAAATATAAAACTTTAAACATCGTAGCATATGACGGATTCAGCCAAATGACAGGTGAATTTGTTGCTTCAGTTGGTGGTGAAATAACTGCACAAGCACTTTTTGATGATGTGAAACAACAGTTGTATAACAATTTTAACATCTACTTAAAGCCTGTTATATTCCCTGATTATGTTATTACATATTCGCAGATTGAAAATCTTACATATCAACAGGTAGTAAGTTACTTAGCAGGTATTTATGGTGGTTTTGCTCGGTTTGACCGAGAGGGCGACCTTGAAATTGTGAAATATACAGAAACATCAACAGTTATTGACATAAACAGTCAATATATGAATGGTTTTGTTAAAAAGACTAAAAATCCGTTGAAGATTACTTCTGTGACAAGCGGAACAAGTGAAAATCCGATTGTTCAGAGTGACGGTGCAAAAGGAACGGGAATATCCTTTGAAAATCCATATATAACGGAAGAAATTGTAAGTGCAATTTATGGTGAATACTCAGGCTTTACATACACACCTTGTCAGATAAAATGGCGTGGAAATCCTGCGGTACAGGCAGGTGACATAGTTTATGCAACGGATGATGACGGTATATCGCATAAAGTGTTGGTAATGAGTCAAAACATCAGGATAAAAGGCGGTATGTCAAGCAGTATTGAGTGCAAAGGTAAAACTGAAACTACTGTTAAATTTTCAAATAATTTTGAAACTACATCACAGAAATTAGACCGAAAGTATAAAGCATTGGAACAGGCAATTATTGATGCTACAAAGGCTATTGCAGGCAATAGTGGCGGTTATGTAATTTTACACGATACAAATGATGACGGTAAACCTGACGAAATTCTCATTATGGATACAGAAAGTACCGATACAGCAACACAAGTATGGCGATGGAATAGTGCTGGTTTAGGGTATTCCGGTAATGGTTACAACGGTCCGTTTAAAACGGCAATAACTGCTGATGGACAAATAGTTGCTGATTTTATTACAACAGGAACAATGAGTGCTGAAAGAATATATGTCGAATCATATGAAACAGGGACAAAGAAGTTAGCTGAATATATTCGATTTTCTAACGGTGTAATAGAAATTGGCGATAACTTAAATTCTTTGAAATTAAAACTTGAAGCAGACGAAATAGGCTTCTACAGCAACGATAAAAAAATTGCTTATTTAGGCAATAACAGCTTTGAAATTGATAATCTGACAGACGGAAAAATTAGATTTCAGACATTTGGTTTTTTACCGCGTGCAAATGGAAATCTTTCTTTTACAAAATTGGTTTCATAGGAGGTGTGAGTAATTGAATGTTTATATAGAACCACATGATGTTATAGTTAATGGTGAATTTGTTCATACCGGTCAAATTAATTGCGATTTCCAGGTTATAAGTGGAGTTTCATATTTAACCATTCTCACTGATGAAAATAAAATTACGCACGATGTACAAATTACAGTAGGAGGAAAAACCTATTATAAGGACGGCATAACAACAGATAAAATAACGGATGTAACTGAATTATATATTACAATTGTTTCAACTAATAAAGAAACAGGGGAACAAGAAACCTGGACATCTGATGCTTATTCTGTAATATACTATAGTCCCTTAAGATTAACACTAACAACAGAAAGGTTAGAGGACACACCTACAACTGTTAAACTAAATGTTTCGGGTTCAATGTCTTCTTTGAATGAAATTAATAAACTATCGCCTTTAAGTATAGAATATGATGGTAAAACAGGAACATATACACCAACCTTGACGAAAGATGGCGAACAATATACATTTTCTGTAACCATCAGCTTCAACAATGTCTCCGAGGATATAGCGCCTGTTTTTACAGTTACAGCAGCAGATTTAATAAAAACAATAACTACTTCATGTGTCGGCTTACCCGGTGATGTAACTGTGGATTTTTATCATACCGGTAAAGGAGTTCGTTTCGGTAAAGTTGCAACTCGTGATGGCTTTGAAGTTGATTTTGATGCTTTTTTTAATAAACCGACAGAATTTAATGATGAAATAATTTGCAAAAAAAGTCTCTATATTCACAACACTAAACAGTCAGAGAACTTTACTGTTCATAAAAATGAACCGGAAGATGAAACAGAAGACGGTTGGATAGATAAAGTAAAGAAATTTGCAGCAATCAAATTTAGTAATTACTCTGATGGTGAATTAGCAAAAATAGGAATGTATAATAATACCGGACTTCAAAGAAAAGTTGGTGCTAACTATTATACAATCTTAGACACAGGTAATGTTAAAGATAATATTGACCAAAATTATAACCCTGAAAGTACATTGCCTCAAAGCGGTAAAGCAGTTGCAGAAGCGATTGCAATGGGTCCTGAAGATAGCGGTTGGGTAAAATGTTCACTAACTGAAAATTTTTCAGGCACATTACAGATAAGAAAAATCGGTAAAATAGTATATTTGAGAGGAGAAGTAACGTTTGCTACAGATTTATCATGTGAATCAGGTGCACAAAATATAGGTATGTACGACGAGAGTTACGCACCATTATCAGCGGTATATTTTGTACATCAAGATTCAAATTTAAACACTCTCAGAGTGGCATCTTATTTACAAAATTTATTAGTTACAAGCGTAGGGGTGATAACAATAATGAAACAAAACACAACTTTTTCATCGGGTGCAACAATACAAATAAACGCAT
>JAFTUP010000060.1 GCA_017466205.1 Clostridia bacterium | reverse complement strand
GATATACCCGTGAGAAGTATCTTGAGCTTGTAAATTATGCAAAAGAAAAAATTGAGGGATTATCCCTTACAAGTGATATAATCGTAGGTTTCCCGGGTGAAACCTACGAAGAATTCTGTGATACCTTGTCACTTGGAAAGGAAGTCGGCTATACTTCACTTTTCACATTGATTTTCTCAAGCAGAAAGGGTACTAAAGCATCTTTAATGGATGACCCTGTACCTTATGAAGAAAAGAGTAAATGGTTTAAAGAGCTGTGCGACCTGCAGGAAAGCATTGCAGCAAATCACAGTGCAGATATGAAAGGTAAAACCTACCGTGTACTCTGCGAGGGTGACAGTAAAACCCTCGACGGATACCTGGCAGGCAGAACCGATGGTAATGTTATTATTGAATTTCCGTCAGACGATAAAAGCTTAGTCGGCAAATTCTGTCACGTAAAAGTTACAGAACCACTAAATTGGCTCGTCCGTGGAGAACTCATATAGATAATCACTGATTGCAATCTTGTGTATATTTCTCAACGGCTATTTTTCCGCCACAGCTCGCTCAAAATACTCGGTAATACACAAAGTATTACCTGCGTTTTTTAACGGCTTTGCCGAAAAAAGTATCTCGTTGATAAACATACACCGATTTTATCAGCGATTATAAAAAATACTAAAAATAAAAATTATATAAAGGAGTTAGTAAAAATGTCACTCGAAAAACTTACAAGAGAGCTTGGTAAAGCAATTCAGCAGGATGAAAGATATCTTGCAATGCAGAAAGCAATTGAGGCTAACGAAAAGGATACAGCACTCAATGAGCTTATGAGCAAAATTCAGCTTATTCAGGTTTCATACCAGCACGAAGCATCAAAGGAAGAGCCAAATGAAGATAAGATGAAGGCTTATGACGAAGAATTCCGTGGTGTTTATACAGAAATTATGATGAACCCAAATATGCAGGCTTATGAAAAAGCAAGACAGGATATCGACGAGCTTATGAACTACCTTACGGGTATCCTTGCTATGTGTGTAAACGGTGATGACCCTGACACATGTGATCCTAAAGCACATCAGTGTGGTGGCGATTGTTCAGGCTGTCATTGTGACTGTGGCGACGAAGGCTGCAACCACTAATTATTTTGTGAATACCAATTGACCCATTTTGATGCAAATCTACACGGTGAATTTTCTGCCATTTTTGCCTCAAAATACTCGATAATACACAAAGTATTATCTCCGTTTTTGAAACATTCTGACAAAAAACTTACTCGTGTATATTTACATCACAGAGTCAATCGGCATTCACTATGTTTGTTATTTGAATTGTAGGGGCGATTCACGAATCGCCCGAAAAATCTTAACTGATTGAGAAGGAATTGAAATATGGCACTTTCACCAATGATGCAACAATACTTCCAGATAAAAAAGAATTACGAAGACACCATATTAATGTTCCGACTTGGTGACTTTTACGAGATGTTCTTTGACGATGCAAAAACAGCATCAAAAGAGCTTGAATTAGTCCTTACAGGAAGGGACTGCGGCGAAGAAGAACGAGCACCAATGTGCGGTGTTCCTTTCCATAGTGCAGATGGTTACATTGCAAAGCTTGTATCACGTGGATATAAGGTAGCAATCTGTGAGCAGATGGAAGACCCGGCCCTTGCCAAAGGTATTGTAAAACGCGATGTTATTCGTGTTATAACACCGGGTACTGTTATTGAAAGTTCAATGCTTGACGAATCAAAGAATAATTATCTCGCATCAGTTTGCGCATCCAACGGTAATGTTGGTATGTGCTTTATCGATATTTCAACAGGCGAGGTCAATTTAACAGAATTTAATGAAAATATCGAACAGAGAGTTATAAATGAAATGGGAAGATATCTCCCAACTGAAATTATCCTTAACAAGCAAGTTGTTTCATTTAATTCTCTTTCTGAATTTATATCTAAAAAACTTGAAGCGTCTGTTGAGTTATTGATTGAAGAATTTGAGTTTTCTAATGCAGAAAATATATGCAAAGAGCATTTTCAGACGAATGATTTAGCTACTATCTCATTAAATCAACGTGATACTGCAGTATGTGCATTGGGTGCAGCACTTTCATATCTTCGTTCAACTCAGAAACGAGATTTGGAAAACATCAGAAATGTAAATTTTTATACTGATGCAAAGCTTATGAGCCTTGGCATTTCTGCAATACGTAATCTTGAGCTTCTTGAAACAATGCGTGACAGGGACAGAAAGGGTTCACTTCTCTGGGTGCTTGATAAAACAAAAACAGCTATGGGTAAGCGTATGCTTCGTTCATTTATTGAACGACCGCTCTATGACTGTGTTGAAATTTCAAAGCGTCTTAATTCAGTTGACGAGCTTTATAAAAATACAGAACTTAGTGAGAGCGAAACTGAACTTTTAATCGGCGTTTATGATATGGAACGACTTATGACAAGAGTCGTTTATAATACTGCTAATGCAAAGGAGCTTTTATCCCTTAAATCAACACTTGAAAAGTTACCTGAAATCAAAGAAAATCTTAAAAATGCCAATTGCAATTTGCTTAAATATATTTATGGCGAAATAGATGTTTTAGATGATGTCTGTTCACTTATTGAAGTTGCAATTAAAGACGATGCACCGTTTTCTGTCCGTGAGGGTGGAATGATTAAAGACGGTTTTAATAAGGAGCTTGATGAACTTCGTGACATTGTCAACGGTGGTAAGAGTATTCTTGCAAAGCTCGAAGCAGATGAGCAGGAAAAAACAGGTATCAAGAAGCTTAAAATCGGTTACAACAAAGTATTCGGTTATTATTTTGAGGTGCTTAATTCCTATAAAGAATTAGTACCTGATACATACATCAGAAAACAAACACTTTCAAACTGTGAAAGATACATTACAGAAGAACTCAAAACTCTTGAAACAAGAGTCCTTGGTGCACAGGAAAGAATTGTTGGTCTTGAATACGAGATTTTTAATTCTATCCGTAAGAAAATAGCAGGTGAGTACCTTCGTACACAGCGTACAGCTCATGCTATTGCACTTCTTGATGTTCTCTGTTCATTTGCAACAGTTTCAGTTAAGAATAACTACACAAGACCTGATATAAACGATAAAGGTGTTGTGAGAATCAGCGAAGGCAGACATCCTGTTGTGGAAGTATTACAGAAAAAGACATTATTTGTTCCAAATGACACCTTACTTGACTGTGAAGACAACAGAATGGCAGTTATTACAGGTCCTAATATGGCAGGTAAGTCCACATATATGCGACAGATTGCCATAATCGTTCTTATGGCACAAATGGGATGCTTTGTTCCTGCAAAGTCAGCAGATATCGGCATTGTTGACAGTATTTTCACTCGTGTTGGTGCATCTGACGACTTGGCATCAGGTCAGTCAACATTTATGGTTGAAATGAATGAGGTTTCTGAAATTCTCAAATATGCAACAAAAAACAGCCTTATTATCCTTGATGAAATCGGTCGTGGAACATCAACATTTGACGGTATGAGTATTGCCCGTTCAGTTGTTGAGCATATTGCAGACAAGAAACGAATCGGTGCGAAAACTCTCTTTGCGACCCACTATCACGAATTGTCTGAACTTGAGGGTACAGTTGACGGTGTTAAGAATTACAATATCGCAGTTAAAAAGCGTGGAGACGATATAACATTTTTGAGAAGAATTGTCCGTGGTGGCGCTGATGGCTCTTATGGTATCGAAGTTGCAAAACTTGCAGGTGTACCTGACAATGTAATCAAACGAGCAAAAGTAATTCTCAAAACTCTTGAAGATAACGACTTGATGAAACCTAAAATGGTTGCAGACATTCCGGAAGAAAAAGAGCCTGAAATCCAGATGTCATTTGAATCAAATTCAAGAGAATATATTATGGACAGACTTCGCACAATCGACATAAATACATTAACCCCAATAGAATCAATGGGACTTCTATACGAACTCATAGACAAAGCAAAGAATTAAATCACGCGTAGTGACACTTGGCGCCCCTGAAAGGGGAGCTGTCACCGTAAGGTGACTGAGGGGTTTTCCACGCCTGCACATAAATCAAAACGATAGGAGTATTGACAATGAAAAAATTAAACGAATACACCCTTGGAATAATCTTTTCTATTATCGGTATAATCGCAAGTATTGCAATTATAATTTTAAAGCTTATCAGTAAAGACAATGTTGTAATTGGAATCGTTTTGCTGGTTGCCTGCATCTGTTCATTAATCGTAAATATCAAACAAAAGAAGGATAAAACAGAACAGTAACTGTAGGGGCGATTCACGAATCGCCCGAAAAACGCGTAGTGGCAGGCTTCCACGCCTGCATTATGAATGCTGATTTAGACGAAGGAGAATGTGTTATGTCTTATCATAATTTTGGAATTATGCAAACACCTCCTGAACACGGAAAACGATACAACGATTATGAGCCAGAAAAATACAACTGTCTATCAGTAAATGACGATTATATAGAATCTATTGTCAATGATTTAAACAATATGGATTTCCATTGGCATACAATTGACTCACAAATAAAGGTCTTGCATATTGTGGAATCACACTTATCCCACCATCATCAATGAAAGAGTTTATTTCTGTGATAGAAAATATTTCCGAATTACAGGAGTTAAAACAGCTTTTATCAAATGCATATAAAGAAAACAAATGGATAATCCATTTTGGGATATAACCCGAAATATAAATTATTGTAGGGGATGATGACGCGATGTTTCGTTTTGCAAAATTTTGTAGTAACAAATCTTCGTGTCTAAAAAATAACTTGAATAGAGAGAATAATGAGGAAAATTGAAAGTGTATACTGTTTTGACTATACAAATAATTTTGGCTATTATGAATCAATCAGAGATTTTAGAAGTGAAGAAATGACTTATATTTCTTTTGCTTTTTCCACACTTAAAGTTCATGTTAATGCAACACCTGATGAATTTAAAATTGGTGTAAACCCATCAAATAAAGTTAGAGAATTTGTAGTATCTCATTTAGATGAATTAAAGGAAATTAGTGAGATGTTAGCTGAAAATTCTCCTAAATATATATTATTGTGTTTTGAAGATGAATCTAAAATGTATTATGAGTATAATGAGAGCTTTTGCGAAATATTCAGTTTGATAAAGCAATATCGACCAAATAATGAACGAGACAATAACGAAGATGTAAATCTATATTCACCTCAAAAGGAACAGAATCCATACGCATATATACATTCTGTGAGCAATATAACAACTCAAAAATCGTTGCCGAAAACTTATAACGATATCAACATACAAAAAAAGAGTAAGGAAGAATCGTTTCCATGGATTCGTTTCATATTACTGATAATTCTTTTTATAATTGCTGTAGTAGGTATTGCATCTGCATTTAGTCAACCAGACCCAAATGCAAACTTGATACCTGTAAATGAACCAATAAGTGGTACAATTTTATCAGGAATTCAAGTCTATGATGGTTCTGAAATTACAATTACAGCTTCTGGTGGAACTTCTTGTGTTGTGAAATTAAAGGATAGTTCTGGGATTGATGTTATGAGTTTTTATGTTAGGGCAGGCGATACTATAACTGTTGGTGTACCAGCAGAGAGCCTTTTTGTATATTTTGCAACAGGTGATGAATGGTATGGAACAAGAAATTTGTTTGGTGAAGAAACAGATTATTCAATGGATGACAAGATTTGTGATTTTGAAAATTATACATATGAATATACTCTTTATCCTGTAAGTAATGGTAATTTTTCTGAAACACCAATTGATGCAGAAGATTTTTAATTAAAATAATTGGCGATTCGTGAATCGCCCCTACAAACTAAAACAAAACGAGGTGACATCAATGGCAAAAATTAATAAACTCCCAAAACAAATGGCTGATTTAATCGCAGCAGGTGAGGTGGTTGAACGTCCTGCATCTGTTGTCAAAGAACTTATGGAAAATGCCGTTGATGCCGGTGCTGCTTCCATAACAGTTGAAATTCAGCACGGTGGCATTTCTTATATCCGTGTTACTGATGACGGTTGTGGTATAGAGCGTGAAGATGTGAAAACCGCATTCGTAAGTCACGCCACAAGTAAGATTAAAACTGCCGAAGATTTAAATACTATTCTCACACTTGGTTTCCGTGGTGAAGCCTTACCATCAATTGCAGCAGTTTCAAAGGTCAATATGATTACAAAAACTGCTGACGAAGAAATGGGAACTTCACTCACGATTGAAGGTGGAATTATAACTGATTTCTCTGATGCAGGCTGTGCAGTTGGCACAACTATGATTATCCGTGAGCTTTTCTATAATACTCCTGCTCGAATGAAATTCCTTAAAAAGGATGTTAGCGAAGGCAATTATGTCGCATCAGCAGTTGAAAAACTTGCACTTTCTCACCCTGAAATCAGCATCCGTTTTATCCGTGACGGTAAACAGGTATTCACAACAAACGGTGACGGAAATCTTCAAAACGTCTGTTTTTCTGCATTCGGTAAAGACTTTTCAAACGGTCTTTTAAATGTAAACTCAGCAGTCCGGAATGTGTCTGTTTCAGGTCTTGTAACACCACCATTTAACTGTCGCGGTTCTCGTGGTATGCAATATTTCTTTGTGAATGGCAGAAGTGTAAAGAACACCACAATTATGACAGCCTTTGAAAATGCTTATAAAAACAGCGTTATGGTTGGTAAGTTCCCCGGTGGTGTACTGTTTATTACATTACCGCCTGAGCTTGTGGATGTTAATGTTCATCCGTCAAAAATCGAAGTCCGTTTTTCTGATGAACGAGCAATTTTTGATGCAGTTTACCATTCAGTTAAAACTGCACTTAACGAAA
Organism: Clostridia bacterium; assembly: GCA_017466205.1. Classification (GTDB taxonomy): domain Bacteria; phylum Bacillota; class Clostridia; order Oscillospirales; family Acutalibacteraceae; genus Fimenecus. Next base: position 458 of record JAFTUP010000060.1, on the reverse strand, counting down.
GCACAGCTATCAAGCAAGTACATCTGCCTGAAAAATCATTTATTTCTTCAGAATATCTTGCAAGACCACAACAGGAATTCAAACAAACAACAGTCCGGGAAAATATAGCATTTACAGAAAAGGTGTTAAAACCTCTTTCGTCTGACCTTTTTGTAAGTGATGTGAAGGTTGAGTATTCAGCGGAGGATGACGACCCGTTCAATATTGAATTCCCAATTGCAAAACCTGTTGAAAAAGTTGTTGCAGAGCCCCCAAAACCAACAGAAATCAAAGAAGAAAAGCAGGAAAATGAAATTCGCCTTATTGGTGAGGCATATAAAACATATATTTTGATTGAACTTAGCGGAACACTTTATGTAATCGACAAACACGCTGCACACGAGAGAATTCTCTTTAATAAGCTTAAATCACAATCTCAGAATAGTGGCAGTCAGATTCTTTTAGCACCCGTTACCGTG
>JAFTUP010000007.1 GCA_017466205.1 Clostridia bacterium | reverse complement strand
TTTCGGTCTTCGTAATGTGCGACTTGACGGTTACAAATTCTTAATCAATGAAAAGAGCGTTTTTCAGCGTCTTGTTCTCGACCAAGGATTTTATAAAAAAGGTATTTATACAGCCCCTTGTGACGAAGATTTAATCAAGGACATTACTCTTTCAATGGAATTGGGCTTTAATGGTGCAAGACTTCACCAAAAGGTATTTGACCCTAAATTCCTTTATTATGCTGACCAGTTAGGTTATCTTGTATGGGGTGAATATGCTAACTGGGGACTTGATTATTCAAATCCAAAGAGCGTTGATGTGTTCTTAAATGAATGGAAAGAGGCGCTTGAGCGTGACTTCAACCACCCTGCAATTATCGGTTGGTGTCCGTTCAATGAAACCTGGAATTACAAAGGCAGAAAGCAGTACGACCCATTACTTGCTACTGTTTACGATTACACAAAAGCAGTTGACCCTATTCGTCCTTGTATTGACACAAGCGGTAATTTCCATGTTAAAACTGATATTTATGACTTACACGATTACAGTTATGATGTGGAATTTTTCAAGAAGAACTATGACCGTTTTATGACAGAAGATTATCTTTATGAACACGTGTTAAATGATAATCCCGGTCGTCAGAAATACAATGGTGAGCCTGTGTTTATCAGCGAATACGGTGGAATTAAATGGGTTAGTGACCGGTCAATCAAATCATGGGGTTATGGTGAAGATGTAAAGACACCTGAGGAATTTGCTGACAGATACGTGGGACTTACTGATGTAATTGTAAGTAATTACAAGATGTTCGGTTTCTGTTATACTCAGCTTTATGATATTGAGCAGGAGCAGAATGGTCTTTACACTTATGACCGTGAAAGAAAATTTGACGATGAGATTTATGACAGAATTATTGCAGTAAATACAAAGGTTGCAGAGATTGAGAAATAAAATGAACAAAGAAACTATAAGAGAATTTTTTAATAATTTTGCACCAAGATGGGACAATGAGCCAATCTGTAACAAAGAAATACTCGACATCATTTTAGATAATGTCGAAATTACGGAAAACATTGATGTTCTTGATGTTGGTTGCGGTACAGGTGTGCTGTTCCCCTATTATCTCGAGAGAAATGTCAGGAGCATTACAGCAGTTGACTTGTCCCCTGAAATGGTGAAAATCGCAAAAAGTAAATTTCCACAAGCTGAAATTATTTGCGATGATGCTGAAAGTATTGTTTTTAATGGTCAGTTTGATGTTGTAATGATTTACAATGCTTTTCCACATTTTCCGAACCCTGATTCACTTATTGAAAATCTTTCAAAGGCTTTGAAATCAGGTGGCAGAATCAGTATTGCACACGGAATGAGTAAAAAAGAACTTGACGAAATTCATACAAAATCAGCAGGCAAGGTTTCAAGCATTCTGCCTGAATGTGAAGAGCTCAAAAAAACACTTGAACCGTATTTCAATGTGGATATTATGATTTCAAATGATAAAATGTATCAGGTAACAGGTACTAAAAAATAAGGAGTTACTCATGAATAACTATTTTCCTGAAGTAAAAAAGAATTTTGGTTTTGGCTGTATGCGACTTCCTCGCAAGGGTCCGCTTATCGACTATGAACAGACAAAACAGATGATTGACACATTTATAGAGGCAGGGTTTAACTATTTTGATACTGCTCACGGATATATGGAAATGCGAAATGAGGCAACATTAAAGAAGTGCCTGACTTCTCGTTATCCGCGAGAAAGTTATATCCTTGCAGACAAGTTATCAGAGGGATTTTTCAAGAAAGAAAGTCAAATCAGACCTCTCTTTGAAAAGCAGTTAAAGAATTGTGGTGTTGAGTACTTTGATTTTTACTTAATGCACGCACAGAATGCTACAAACTTCCGGAAATACAAAGAATGCAGAGCTTATGAAACTGCATTTGAATTAAAAAAAGAAGGTAAAATCCGTCACGTGGGACTTTCATTCCACGATAAGGCAGATGTACTTGACCAAATCCTTACAGAATACCCTGAAATCGAGTTTGTACAGATTCAGTTCAACTATCTCGACTACAATGATGAGTCGGTTGAGGGTAGAAAATGTTATGAGATTTGTCGAAAACACAACAAGCCTATTATCGTTATGGAGCCTGTTAAAGGTGGTAGTCTTGTAAAGCTTCCTGACGATGCTAAAAAGGTTCTTGATGACCTGAATAATGGAACGCCTGCAAGCTATGCAATTCGTTTTGCTGCAAGCTTTGACGGTATTTTTATGGTGCTTTCAGGTATGAGTGATATGGAGCAGATGAATGACAATATCAGCTTTATGAAAGACTTTGTGCCATTTAATGAAACAGAATATGAAGCAGTTAATAAGGTTTGTGAGATTATGAATGCACAACACCTGATTCCTTGTACTGCTTGTCGTTACTGCGTTGACGGTTGTCCTAAAAACATTCCTATTCCCGAGCTTTTTGCTTGTATGAACGACCGAAAGCAATTCAAAGACTGGAATCCGAAATACTATTATGAAGAGGTTCATACTGTCGGAAAAGGTAAAGCATCTGACTGTATAGAATGTGGATTGTGCGAAAATGCTTGTCCACAGCATCTTGAAATCAGAAAATTACTCAAAGATGTTGCAAAGGAATTTGAAAAATGAGTAAAGTAAAGAATAAAAACCTGCTGAATCTCGTTTTGTCTGCTATGTTTTTGGCATTGGGAATCGTACTCCCCTTTTTGACAGGACAGATTAAGGAAATCGGCAATATGCTGCTTCCTATGCACATTCCCGTAATGCTCTGCGGACTTGTCTGCGGATGGCAATACGGACTTTTAATCGGTGCTGTTACACCGATTTTGCGTTCTGCACTTTTCGGTATGCCTGTCATGTTTCCGTCAGCAATAGGTATGGCATTTGAGCTTGCAACTTATGGTTTTGTCATAGGATATTTATTCAGCCACGCAAAATGGAAATGTATAAAATCACTTTACCGTTGTCTTTTAATTTCAATGATATGTGGCAGAGTAGTTTGGGGAATCGTTCAAGCCTGCCTTCTGGGTCTTGGTGAAAACGGCTTTACAATTACAATGTTTTTAAGCGGTGCATTTTTAAATGCAATCCCGGGAATCGTCCTTCAGCTTATGCTGATTCCTGCAGTTATGCTTATTTTAGGGAAAACACATTTGGTGCATCTGAATACAAAACGTAAAACAGAATAACAAATCGGAGTTTATCGATGAAGTGTAAAACGTAAAACGGAAAGTGTAAAATGAAGGGGCGCGGGCATCCAGTGGATGCCGAATTAGCACTGTCTGAACCGGTAGGCGAGTATCTGCGACGCTGATTTTATTACAATTGCAACGCAGTTCCGACGTTTTCCGTTTTCAACTTTCAACTTTCAATTACGATTATCCCGACAAATTATAATTTATCATTTATATACCATATAAGTGAGTCGTTTCGTCATTTTTGACAAATAACTCACATAATAATCGGCAATATTCACAAAAGATTTTTATTGATTTTGCTTTTTATTTTATTGTTTTTTATAGTATAATAATTTCATACATAAGGAAAGGGATGTTTTAATGACAAAGGCTGAAATTATTAGCAAGGTTAAGGAATTACCCGGCTATGTTAAAGACCACTGGAACACTCCGAATGAGGGTGAATATGTTTCATTAAAAGAGTTTTGTGCATACACTGCAACCCAGGCGGGTTCTTATATTTTTCTGACTGCATCGGGAATGTTATCGTTCTCCGCTTCATATTTCTGTGGTTCAATTATGGAACTGAGCAATATGCAGTTCCAGCTTGTTAACCTTATAAGTACAATCGACGGATATGTACTTATGTTTATGAATCCTATAGGTGTTCTCATTTATGAAAATCACGGTGAGCTATCACCAAAAATGAGAAAATTTGCACACATCTGTTATTCGGGTGAAATTATTTTAGGTTTTCTGTGCTACTTCATACCTATGGATGCTCTTGACTTTATGTTAGGCACTCCGCAAATTGTTGCCAACATTCTGTTCATAAGCGGTATAACCAACTACATAACATGGGGCATCCGAAAAAAGTTCTGTGCTAAACACGGCAGACTTAAGCCCTTTATTCTTCTTTGCGGTATTCCTGCGGCAATAGTTATGTCAATAATTCCATTCTTACCTATTCAAGGACTTCCAAGCGTTTACAAGCTCGTTATTCTTCACGGTGCTTTCACTCTTATGAACTACTTCTATAACGCTTATGTCGGTGTTAACGGTCTTGTTACATTCATGACACCAAACTCACAGGAAAGACAAAGACTTCACTCAATCGTTCCTATTATTACCGGTCTTTTCCCGTCAATCATCAGTCTTTTCTTCCCTATGCTTATTCAGTCAACAGGCGGATATCTCAATATTAATACATACAAAATCTTTGTTCCTATTTTTGGCTTCATCGGTGTATTTGTTTCCTTGGCCGGTGTTTACTGTAAAGAACGTGTTATTGAAGCATCAGGTGATAAACGTAAGAAGGTTACATTCTTTAACGGTGCTAAAAAGGTTCTTAAAAACAAATATTTCTGGATTATAAATATTTCCTCAATATTAGGTCAATGGTCAGCACTTGTCGGTAGTCTTCTTCAATTCTGGTTTATTTATTCTCTCAGAATGGAAGCGCTCTACGGTGTTGCTGCAAACATTGTTGTCGTTGGTATGACCTTTGGTAACATTCTCTGCCCGATTCTTACAAAGAAGTTCCAGAAGAGAAATATTCTTATTACATTCAGAGGTATTTCACTTCTCACAATCGTTCTTATGTTGTTTGCGGTAAAAGTTGAAAACGTTTATATTTTTATTGCAGCTATGTTCTTAAGAAATACATTCCAACCTGTTGTTGACGGTATCAACGTCGGTCTTGGTGCTGACATTCAGGACTATCACCAATGGAAATACGGTGAGCGTGCTGACTCTATGTCCGGTGTTTTTGGTTGGTTCTTAAACCCAATCAATGTTGCTCTTGGCTTCATTATTCCATATCTGCTGGAAAGAATCGGCTTTACCTCTGACTGGGATGTACTTTTTGACCAGACAATTCTTAACCAGGTATTCAACCTTTACACATGGGCAACAATCATCAGTACTATTCTTATGGTAATTCCTTTCTTCTTCTATGACCTTACAAGAGAAAAACACGATATGTGTGTTGAAGAATTACAAGCAAGACTTCGTGAAATTGAAGAGCAGGATACAGTTGAAAGTGAGGTAATTTAACATGAAAAAGAGTATTATTAAAATTGCAGCACTTCTTCTTTGTATTTGTTTATTATTTACCGGTTGCGATTCAATGGGTACCTTCCTGGGTGTTGAAAGTGATGAAATTGAGTATAATGTTGAAAATGGTGAAGCAACGGTAATCGGTGTACCGAACAAGGCAACTATTACTGAAATTACCGTTCCTGATGAAATTGAAGGTGTTCCTGTTACAAAAATTGCAGATTTTGCCATTGTAAACCTCGAATATGTCGAGAAAGTTTTCATCGGTAAGAATGTTAAAGAAATAGGCGTGTGGGCACTTGAAAATAATCAGCATGTCACAGCTTTTGAGGTTGACGAAGCAAATGAATATTTTTGCGATGTTGACGGTGTTATCTACACAAAGGATATGAAAACATTACTCTTCTATCCTATTGCAAAGGATTTGATTGTTGAAAAGAATCAGGATGGTAATGACATCGAAATCTCAACATATAAAATCCCTGATGGTGTTGAAACAATCCGCTCAAAAGCTTTTTATAAATGTTATCCGCTGAAGGAAATTGAAATTCCTGATTCAGTTAAGAGAATTGAAGAAAAAGCATTTTTCCGTTGCGATAAGATTACTGAACTCAAATTACCTCAGGCACTTGAGTTTATTGGCAAAGATGCTTTCTCATACTGTTCCGGACTTGCAGAATTGAATATTCCTGCCAATATAAAACAGATTGATACATACGCATTCTATAACTGTAACAATCTTTTGACAATCAATGTTGATGCAAAAGAAAGTGATATTGAGCTTGGTGACAAGTGGTATCCGACAAGTAACGGACTTGCAATCAAGGATTTGAAAATTAATTGGAAATAACAATATACTGTTTTGTTGTATCCACCCTTGAAAAAAGGATAAAAAAGTTGTAAAATATTTACAATAAAATTACATAAAGGAGAATGAATATGGATTTTTCAATTTTTGACTCATTTGATATGAGCGTATTCACATTCTTCGGTGAACAGATTCAGAGTGCTGCAATGAATATTGTTGCAAACTTTATCACTTTCTTTGGTGGTTCTGAATTTGTTATACCGATGGCAGTTTTAGGTTTAGTGTTATGTTTCTTCAAAAAGACACGCAAATTCGGTATGGCTGTTCTTTTTGCAGTTCTTGTTGGTACACTTATCACAAACCTTGTTATGAAGCCTTTGTTTGCTCGTCCGCGTCCTTATGTTTACTATGCAGATAATCCTCTCTTTATGAGTTGGTATGAATTTGCAGGTGCACACGTTGAAAGTGACAAGTCTTTCCCATCAGGACACACAACTGCTGCTTTTGAATTAGGTATTGCAATGTTCCTTGTTCTCAACAAGAAATACAGCTGGATTTTCCCTGTTTGCTCTGTTCTTGTAGGTCTTTCAAGAATCTACCTTATGGTTCACTATGTAACAGACGTTCTCGGTGGTGTTCTTGTTGGTACATTTGCAGGTATTATGGGATACCTTATTATGAAAGCAATTATGAAAAAGCTTGAAAACAGCAAGCTTGCTGACTTTGATTTAGCAGAAAAATTTAAGAAAAAAGCATAAAAACGACTAAATAATTTCACCCGTGTCAAAACTCTGCACGGGTGATTTTTTATGTATAAACGAATCAGAATTGCATTTTTTACGCTTATTGTAATATTTGGTATTTTAGTGTCAGATATTGGTATTATTATGCTTAAAACAGGCTTGTCACCGTCCTCACAGAGCAACAGCTCAAAAAGTGTTGTTGTAAGCACCTCGAGAGGTATGATTTACGACAGAAATATGAAAAAGCTTGTAAATTCAGATGTAATCAACACAACCGCTTGCTTACCGACGCAAATCACTTTGAACACGCTTAAAAACAGTTTAAGTGAGGAAAATATGAATATTCTTTATGAAAATTCAAAAGCAGGCAAAATAAGCATTTTTGAAACAACAGAAGCATTTGACACCGCTCATGTCAAATCAGTTGTAACATCTAATCGGTATTCTGAAAATCAGAGTTGTATTCATCTTATCGGTCATCTTGATGAAACAGGTAAAGGAGCTATGGGACTCGAAAAGGCTTATGACAGTTATTTATCGAAGATTAATGGTGAATTAAAGGCTGTCTGGAGTACGGATGCTGTTGGCCATATTCTTTTAGGTGACGGAATACACTTTGAAAGTAACGGTTATCTCTCCCCTGCCGGAATTCAGCTGACTATTGATTTGGATATTCAAAAAATTGCTGAAAATGCTCTCGAGAAGCACAACATCACAAAAGGAGCAGTTGTAGTTCTTGATTCATATACAAACGAAATTCTCGCAATGGCTTCTGTGCCCGAATTCAATCCTGATGATATTTCAGGTGACATAGATAATTCTGATTCACCTTTTATCAATCGCGGAATAACACCTTATAGTGTAGGCTCGGTTTTCAAGCCGATTATTTCAGCCTGTGCCTTGGAAAACGGTGTTAATATTAATTACACCTGTAACGGAATCATTACA
>JAFTUP010000059.1 GCA_017466205.1 Clostridia bacterium | reverse complement strand
TTAAAAGTTATCTTAATGAAACAGGGTGTAAAACTTTATTTGTTATTGATAGTTTGTTTTCTAAAATCGAAGGCATATTAGATGATGTTAAAATAGAAAATGTTATCATTTGTTCACCGTCTCAATCATTGAGTCCGTTAAAAAGATTTTTGTTCAACTTGAAAAATAAAAACAATATATCCAGCAACAAGGTAATTGAATGGAGAAACTTCATTGCCACTGGCAGTGCTGTAAATATAACTACTTCTTGTATGAGCCCGGATGATTGTTGCATTATAGTTCATACAGGTGGTACAACAGGTTCCCCAAAAAGTGTTATGTTAAGTAATGCCAATTTAAACATGGCAGCATTTCAACCTATGAATTCACCTTTATTAATGAAAAGAAGAGATAAATTCTTCAATATAATGCCACCATTTATTGCTTATGGTATTGTTCTTGGGATGCATACTGCAGCTTGTATGGGTTGGTATTCTTATTTGTTTCCTAAATTTGACCCTGATGAATTTGCAACTTTAATAAAAAAACATAAACCACAAGGCATAATGGGTGTTCCAACACATTATGAAAAACTGATGAATGACGATATATGTGATAATCTGGATTTGTCATTTCTTAAGGTTGCATTAGCTGGTGGAGATAAAACTTCAGTTGCTTTTGAAAATAAAATTAATAGTTTTTTTAAAGAACACAATTGTTCAATTCATTTAAGTAAAGGATACAGTATGACAGAAGCAAGTGCCTCTGCTACTATTTCTTATGAAAATGCAAATAAAATTGGCAGTAATGGTATTCCTGGAATAAAAACCAATATGGGTGTTTTTAATAATGATGAAACAGAGTGTTTGTATAATGAGATAGGGGAACTGTGTATTTCTACACCAACTATGATGTTAGGATATCACAATAACAAATCTGAAACTGAAAATATAATTAAAAAACACAAAGATGGAACTTTGTGGATTCATACAGGAGATATAGGATATATTGATGAGGATGGTTTTGTTTTTGTTGAAGGACGTAAGAAGCGTATTATTATTAGATATGATGGATTTAAAATCTTTCCATCACAAATAGAAAAAGTGTGTTTGAATGAATCTTGTATAATAGATTGTTGTGCGGTTGGTGTAAAAGATAATTCTCACAGTCAGGGGATGTTGCCAATCGTTTTTGCTGTACTTAAAGAGGATTGTGAAGGTGACGGAATTAAAGTGAAATTATTTGAACTTTGTAAAAAGGAATTATCAGAATATATGCAACCTATTGATTTTGTTTTTATTGATGAAATGCCACAGACCCCTATAGGTAAAGTTGATTATAAAGTTCTCGAAAGAAAAGCAGAAGAATTGATGTAGAAAAAGATTCCCTCATTAGAGGGAGTCTTTTTATATATTGAAATATAAATCACATTCTGTTACAATGTTCTCAAATACATAAAAAGGAAAATTTGTTATGACAATTTATTCACTTAACGGACAATGGAATATGACAAGGGTCACAACAGGGGATAAATACGCTGTAAATGTTCCATCTGATAACTACACTCAATTGCTTGAACTTGGTGTTATTCCTGACCCATATTACAAGGACAATGAAAAACTTGTTGGGTGGATAGGTCGTGAAGACTGGAAATATGAAAGAACATTCAAACTCACAGAAGATGACTTTAATAATCGTAAGGTTTTGCTTGTTTGCAAAGCTCTTGATACACTCTGCGATGTTTATGTAAATGACCAACTTGTGGGTAAGGGTGAAAACGCTCACCTTAAATATGAATTCGACATAAAGAATGTTGCAAAGGCAGGGGAGAATACTCTCAAAATCACATTCTTTGCACCTACAACTTATGCAGAAAAAATGCAGGCAGAAAAGCCAATTCCAAAGAACTGTAACGGTACAGATGGTGCTGCATATATCCGTAAGCCTCATTGTCATTTCGGTTGGGACTGGGGTCCTCATCTTCCGCTTTCGGGTATTACAGATGATATTTCTGTTGTTTGTTTTAATAACAGACTCCAGGATGTTGAAATTAAGCAATTTCACGAAAACGGCAAAGTAACAGTCAAAATTAATCCTATTATTGACGGTGAAGGTGAAATTACAGCAAAAATTATTTATCCTGATGGTACAGAATATGAAGTGCAAAATAATGAAATTGTCATAGATAACCCTGAACTTTGGTGGACAAAAGAGTTAAGTGGTAAAGAAAAACAACCACTTTATACAGTAGTTGCAACATTAGGGGAAAGCACTATTTCAAAGAAAATTGGTCTTCGTACAATTCGTCTTGACCGTTCAAAAGACCAGTATGGTACGAATTTCTGTTTTTATCTTAACGGTGTGCCTATTTTCGGTAAAGGTGCTAACTGGATTCTTCCTGATTCTTTGATGGGCAGAACAACAAAAGAAACTTATGATTACTACATAGATTCAGCGTTACAGGCAAACTTCAATATGCTTCGTATCTGGGGCGGTGCATATTACACACCTGACTATTTCCTTGAGCAATGCGACGAAAAAGGTCTTCTTATCTGGCAGGACTTTATGTTTGCTTGTCTTATGTACCCATTCTATGAAGACGGTTTCCGTGAAAATGTATTAACTGAAATTGAATATCAGGTAAATCGTATTAAATCTCATCCTTGTCTTTGCCTTTGGGGCGGTAACAACGAGATTGAAACAATGTTCTCATATATGCCTGAAACAATGAAGATTGTTCAGTGGTATAAGAAATTTTTCTATGAAATTCTCAAAGATTTAGTCGCAAGACTCGACCCTGACACACCATATATTGAAACATCACCAATAGGTGAAAGCTTCCGTAAGGGTGTAACAGGTGACGACCACGGTGACACCCACATGTGGACTGTTTGGCACGGTCAGAAACCTCTCAATTATTACAGAAGCCGACCAACTCGTTTCTGTAGTGAGTTTGGTCTTGAATCGTTACCGTCAATGGACGCTGTCCGTCAGTTTGCAGAAGAAAAGGATTACTATATCACAAGTGATATTTTCAATTCACATCAGAAATGCAGAAACGGTAACAGAAAGATGCTCTATTATTTACTTGAAAAGTATTATGAGCCCCGGAAATTTGAAGATTTAATCTATATGACAAATCTCATTCAAAAAGAGTGTATTCAGGATGCAACGGAGCATTGGCGTCGTCATCGTGAGCGTTGCAACGGTTCACTTTTCTGGCAGTATAATGATTGCTGGCAGGCTCCATCATGGTCAAGCGTGGACTTTACAGGAAAATGGAAAGCACTTCAATATTCTGCTCGTCATTTCTTTGAACCACTTTGTGTTTCCATTGAGGAAACGGATAAAGATTATAAGGTGTATATTCTCAATGACACATTGAGTGAACATAATGTAACTGTTAAAGTCTGTATTTCAACTCTTGACGGAAAAGTTTTATATGAAAACACGAAAAAACAAGGTTTTGCTGTATCTGTTGCACCTAATTCAAGAGTTTTATATGAAAAAGGAAATATAAGCGGAAATAAAAAAGATATGTTTTTATCTGTCAAAATGTTTGAAAACGGAAAACTTATTTCCGAAAGAACAAAGATTTTTGTTCCTGACAGAGATTTGAAATTAACACCTGATACAATTCAAAAGACAGTTACTTATGAAAATGATGAAATTGTTGTAAAACTTTTATCACCTGTATTCTGTCGTAGTGTAATGGTGGATATTCCTGATTTCAGAACACCGTTCTCTGATAACTATTTTGATTTGCTTCCTAATGAAGAAAAAATCATAACAGTAAAAGCAGATAAGTTGTATAATGTTACCGTAAAATCCCTTGCAGATATTCCTGTTAAAGGCTCAAAATTAAAGACAGCACTTTACAGAACAAAGTTCTTTATTGAACCTGAAAACCTTGCTAACTGGTTCTATTATTCTACAAATTAATTTCCTTGACACTATCCGGTTTTTCAGGTAAAATATAGGAGTAATAAGAAAGGATGATTTTATGAAAAAAATTATTGCAATTATGCTTGTTTTAGTTTTAACATTATTCTCTTTTGCAGCTTGTAATAAGGATGATACAGACGACAATGATATTACTGATTACGGTGATTATAAGCCCGTTGAAAAGTTTGATGAAGATAAGGTAAAAGAAAACTGGTCAATAGGTGAAATAACCTTTGCAAACGGTAATAAGCTTGTGCTTCCTTGCACAGTAAAGGAATTTATGGAGGTTTCAGAATCAAGACTTAATAACCCTCAGGCCTTTGAAAGTAAAAAATATCAGCCTGATGAAGCCTTTACAATAAGTCTTATTACAGGTGATACAGAAATTAAGATTGATTGTAAAAATCTTACCGGTGATTATTCAGGCTATTCTGATGCAACTGTTTCAGGCTTTAATTTCTATAAATCAACTGACGGTAACAGACAGATAACTGTTGCCGGCGGTCTTACCATTGGCGTTACAAGAGCTGAGGTTGAATCAGCACTCGGTATTCCTGAAGGAAAAACAAGCGAGGACAGAACTTATACATATAAAACAGAAGCAGAGAATGAACAGGTAATCAGAATGACAGTTTCATTTAATTCTGCAGATGTTGTAAATGCTGTTGTTTATAAAATAAGCGACAATTAAAAACATAAAATGCATAGCGATTTGTAAAAATCGATAAAGAAAAGTTAATATTCTGACAACAAAAAAACGGACATCAGTACGATTGTCCGTTAATTTTTTGTGTAAAACGTATTATTTCACAAGATTCATAACTGTGAGTACTGCACCTGCATCGCCTTCAACAGTAACCTTACCCTTGTTATATGCTTCAATCGGGTCAAGCTTACCGTCAACAAGCTTCATGAGGTTTGTTGGATTAACAGTTACAATAGCGTGTCTGTCATAGTATTCATAAGGCTCAACGTTTACGCTGTGGTCCTTAACTTCAATATAGAAAATACCGTTGACATTCTTACCTTCAAGGTTAATCTGTAATGCAACAACACCGTCAACAGCAGAAGCATCTGCGTTCTGAAACTTTGCCTTAACCTTCTGAACAACCTGTTCGTATGTCATAGTTTTCACTCCTTATTTTATTTTTTATAATTTTATCATAAATAAATTCTCAATGCAAATTCACGAATTTCCATATTTTATTTAAAAATAATAAAAATATGAGTCTGAAAATGCAGAAACAACCAATTTATTTAAATATAATAAATAAAAATTAATTTAAAAGCGAAGTATAAATAGTCAACTCTACAAAATTAAAAAAATATAAAAATTTACGAAATTTTAATGACAAAAAAGTTGTTTTGTAGTATAATCAATTTATTAATATGCAGAAGTATGCATAATTGCAAAAATGTCTTCTGTTAAAGGGAGGAAAAACTATGGCACTTGTTAGAAAGGAAGCATATTTTAACTCATCAAATGGATTTAACAAAATCAGAACTCTCATCTGGGAAGATGACGAATTAACTCCGATCGGTATTGTTCAGTTGGCACATGGTATGGCTGAGCATATTGCAAGATATGATGAATTTGCAAGATATTTGGCTGCAAATGGATTCGTTGTCTGTGGTAATGACCATTTAGGTCACGGCAAGAGCATTGAAGACCGTTATCAGATTGGCTATATGGGTGACTACAATGGTGACAAGCGTCTTGTTGATGATATGCATATTCTCACAAAAATTATGAAAAAGAGAAATCCTGATATCCCATATTTTCTTTTCGGTCATTCAATGGGCTCCTTCTGTGCAAGAATTTACGCTGTTCATTTTGGATATGAGCTTGACGGTGTAATTCTCTGCGGTACGGGTGATATGCCTGACCTCATTAACGCAGGTGTTGATCTTATTGATGCAGCTGTCAGCAAATACGGTCTTATGAGACGTGTTGATAAGATTGCTGAGATTATGAATAAGGGCTTTTCAATGCTTGGAACTGATAAAGATAATCCGCTTTCCTGGCTTTCAGAAAACGCAGACAACCGTCTTGCATATTCTAATGACGAGCTTTGCGGCTTTACATATACACTTGCAGGCTATCGTGATATTTATAACATTATGCGTGAGGCTTGTGACTCTGATTGGGCTTTAAGAGTGCCAAAGAAATTATCAATAATGATTATTTCAGGTGCTAATGACCCTGTCGGTATGAATGGTAAAGGTGTTTTAGCGGTTGCTGACAATCTTGTTGCTGCAGGAATTGAGCCTACAACAATTCTCTATCCGGGAATGAGACACGAAATCCTTAACGAAACAGACCGTGATGTTGTTTTTAAGGATGTAGTTTCGTTTCTTCTCTCACTCTACACTAAGGAAGTATAATCTTGACAAACTTTGTATCAAACGAACAAATTGAATTACAAAAGAATATTGCAGGTGAGGTAAGTGAATTGTTACTTCACCGTCACGGGACAAGTCCTAAAGCATTTGTGCATACTTACGGTTGCCAGGGAAATGTTGCGGACAGCGAAAGAATTAAAGGTTTACTCGCTTTAATGGGTTATACTATGACCGAAGAAAAGGAAGAAGCTGATTTGATTCTTTACAATACCTGTGCAATCCGTGAACACGCTGAAGACAGAGTTTTCGGTAATATTGGTGCAATAAAGAAATTAAAAAAATCAAATCCTAATCTTATTATTGCCCTTTGTGGTTGTATGATGCAACAGGAACATATCCGTGAAAAACTCTACAAGAGTTATCCTTATGTTGATATTGTTTTCGGTACTCATAATCAATATAAAATACCTGAAATCTTCAAAACATATTTAACTCGCGGTAAAAGAGTATTTTCCGATATGTCCGAAACAAATCCTGTTGCAGAGGGTATTCCTGCACTTCGTGACAATTCTGCAAAGGCTTGGTTACCCATTATGTACGGTTGTGATAATTTCTGTACATACTGTGTTGTGCCTTATGTGCGTGGCAGAGAAAGAAGTCGAAAATCAGCGGATATTATAGCAGAATTCAAGCAGATTGTTGCAGAGGGTTACAAGGATATTACATTACTCGGACAGAATGTTAATTCTTACGGTAAAGGTCTCGATGAAGATATAAACTTCTCAAAGCTTATCCGCCAGCTAAATGACATTCCCGGGGAGTTTACTATCCGATTTATGACCTCGCATCCGAAGGATTGTACAAAAGAGCTTATCGACACAATTGCAGAATGTGAAAAAGCGTCAAAGCACATTCATCTTCCTGTGCAATCAGG
>JAFTUP010000058.1 GCA_017466205.1 Clostridia bacterium | reverse complement strand
TGGTTCTATGATAACAGAACCGGCTTTTAGCTTTCCGTTTTGTTCGGCATCATCAATCATTGCTTTTGCGATACGGTCCTTAACCGAACCTGCCGGATTAAAATATTCAAGCTTTGCAAGAATTTTTGCTTTCAAATCATATTTTTTCTCAAGATGCGTAAGTTCTAAAATTGGTGTTTTGCCGATAAGCTGATCGGCGGAAGTGTATATTTTTGACATAACCTTAATCTCCTTTAAATTTACTGTAATATAATTTTATTCTTCTCGAATACTTTAATAAGTATTGTTCCGATTATAAGACCTGCAACACCTTGCACTGCATTTGCAGGTATGTTTACAAGAGACGGAACAAATCCATATAAAAAGCCTTCAAATATAAAATATCCTAAAATCATTATTATTTCAGATAATGTACCGCTTATTATTCTTGATGAAAAACTGCCTAATCGCTTATGTAAAAGTCTAAAGCCGAAATAAGCAATAATAGCCATTAGTCCTTTTATCACAAAAGTTGCCGGAGCGTATGTTATGTATCCCGAGAAAACATCTGCAAGAGCCGAGCCTATTCCGGCGGCAAGGAAACCGTAAAGCGGTGATAAAAGCCAACCGGACAGAAGCACCACACAGTCTCCCAAATTTATATATCCTTTAAGCGGTGATGGTATTTTTATTATCATTGTTGCCACACAGCAAAGAGCGGCAAGCATTGATGCTGTTACGATTCTCTTTGTAGTATTCATTTTATCACCTCAAATCCTTTCTGCAAATCGGAGAGTATATCATCAATATGCTCTGTTCCAATAGAAAGACGGATGGTGTTGGGTTTGATACCCTGATCAGCAAGTTCTTCTTCGGTAAGCTGACTGTGGGTTGTAGTTGCAGGATGAATAACCAAACTCTTCGCATCTGCAACATTGGCAAGAAGCGAAAAGATTTTTAAGTTATCAATAAACTTGTGAGCCTCATCTTGTCCGCCTTTAATTTCAAATGTGAAAATTGAACCGCCGCCGTTTGGAAAATACTTCTGATATAATGTATTATCGGGATGTTCAGGAAGTGATGGATGGTTAACCTTTTCCACCTGCGGATGATTTTTGAGGAATTCCACAACCTTTTTGGTGTTTTCTGCATGACGCTCTAAACGGAGTGAAAGTGTTTCAACACCCTGCAAAAGAAGGAATGCCGCAAAAGGCGAAATTGTCGCACCTGTATCACGAAGAAGTATTGCTCTTATATAAGTAACAAATGCAGCTGGACCAACAGCTTTTGTAAACGATACACCGTGATAGCTTGGGTTAGGGCTACTTATTGCCAGATAATTACCGGATGCATCCCAATCAAACTTTCCCGAATCTACAATTACACCGCCGAGAGTTGTACCGTGACCGCCGATAAACTTTGTTGCGGAATGTACCACGATATCTGCACCGTGTTCAATAGGGCGGATAAGATACGGAGTGCCAAAAGTATTGTCTACAACCAGGGGTAAGCCGTGTTTATGAGCAAGTTCAGCCAGAGCATCAATATCAGGAATATCGCTATTTGGATTACCAAGCGTTTCGATATATATTGCTCTTGTATTATCCTGAATTGCGGATTCAACTTCTTTGAGGTTGTGAATGTTTACAAATGTTGCGGTAATGCCGAAGTTAGGAAGTGTATGAGCAAGCAGATTATAGCTTCCGCCATAAATGGTTTTCTGTGCTACAATATGACCGCCATTCTGAGCAAGTGCCTGCAGAGTGTATGTAATCGCAGCCGCACCTGACGCTAATGCAAGTGCCGCAACACCGCCCTCGAGTGATGCAATACGCTTTTCAAAAACATCCTGTGTGGAGTTGGTAAGTCTGCCGTATATGTTTCCTGCGTCCGCAAGTCCAAAGCGAGCAGCTGCATGTGCTGAGTTTTTAAATACATAAGAAGTGGTTGCGTAAATCGGTACTGCTCTTGCATCTGTTGCCGGATCAGGATTTTCCTGACCTACATGGAGTTGTTTTGTTTCAAATTTATATTCTGACATAATGATTCTTCCTTTCATATTCAAAAATTTAACTGCAATTTTATCTTTTGATTATGAAATCACATTCGTCCGAATCTGTAATTGCTTCTTACAAGCTTTTCAAATATAAAGCTCATTTTTACACCTTCTTAACAAAAAATAAAACCGGTTGACTCCGATAAAGTCTCCCGGTTAAAAGCAACGTTATTGCACAAATTTATTTATGCCATACAATGTTTTTTCTTTGACATGGAGAACATATCGGATATAAGCGCACACAAACACATGCACATCTGGCAAATCCACATGCACATCCACATCATAATTATAGTGGTATAAGGTTTAATCATAACATTGTTATCCTTTCTTGAAATATTTACCTATCGCTTAGGTTGGTAATAGTATAACACTATTTACCTACTTTGTCAATAGGTAAATATTTTTTTTTAGTGTTATGTAAAACATTAAAAACCTCAGAGGATAAGAGCAGTATATAAAAAGGCTGAACGATTTGCATTCAGCCTTTTTATAGTAATACAGAATTGGTTATCTTATAAGGTTTTGGGATATCCTAAATATTCGAAGGATGGTACACATATTCCCTGCTTGTTAAACTAACGGATATTTTTTATCTTGTATAACTATAATCATTTACACAAAACAATAACCTAACCAAATTATTAAGCGGTCTTTTGTTTTTTAGCGGATGTACAAACCCAATATCATATACAAACGAAACCACATCTTGCGTTTGCTTTGGATTCCACACCTTTTTCTGCGAAATGTCACAGAACTCACATTTTTCTGAATCTGCTATGTATTTTAAATGTTTATTTAACTTTTCGATATTAGAATCAGTGTTAAAATTCTTAAAAGATACAATGGCGATTCTGCACTTTTTGTTATCCTTTCGAATTCGAGAAATTAACCTTCGGTAATTGCTGGAAAATTCCTCCGTTGATTTTAAAAGCATCTCAATATCTGCATCGCCAATGTGCAAAAGTATAGTTTCGGGATTGAGGTCTGCAATATTTAAGGCGTAAATATCAGTTGCGTTTGAAATTGAAATATTTTCGGCACTTCTATTATAATAATTTTCTTTTAGTGAAAATGCCTGTTTTAATTCACAAAGAGGAATATTCAAATCTTCTTCTCCTCCGAAAATAACTGTTCCGCCTTGTTTAGCGAGTTCGTTTAATAATTTATAATCTTTCATCAGTTTCTCCTCCTCTACCTTGAATTTTTATCTAAAGCGACATTTCTGAAATATACCACAATGTTCAAAAGGACGATAGCAAGGTTGATAAGATAAACCACAAACACATAATTCATCTGCCCCGACACAACCTTTGAACTTATTCCTGCTATGTATCCTGTAAAGATTAAGAGGATAAACGGCAGGCTTGTTGCCTTTGCCGTCCGTGCTTTATATGCCTTAATAACATTTATTGGCCACGACAGGCCAAAGCATACTAACATAATTGTTTCAAAAATAGAACTCATAACACAAAACTCCTTTGTTTTTTATTTCGTATTAAAGCCTATCACAACAAAGAAATGTTGACAATTTTATGTAAAATATAAACATGATTTGTTATTTCAGAAAATTTATTTTACTTTCAAAAATGATAAAATAAGTTAATAAATTGAAATATTGGGCGTTATATGCTATAATTTAAGAAAGAAAAATCAAAAGGAAGACCTTTGCTATGAAGATAAAAAAGAGTTTAAAAAATCAGTATAAGACGATTTCTATAAAAAACATACACAGAAGAATATTTATCACACAACTTGTACTTATTGTAACTCTTGCTTTGTTTTTGGGTGTTTCGGGAACTTTAATAAACATCCATTTTGAGGTGGAAAAAAGAGACCAAAACTTACAGAATATTGCCGAAGCAGTTGCTAGTTCTCCACTCATTGACGATAAAATTGCAAATCCTGATGATAAAAAAACAACTGAGCTTTTGAATGAATATCTTGACTCTCTTAAAATATCACTTGACAATATAGATGTTATTTCTTTCGTAAGTCGCGAGAATATCCGTTTGTATCATTCTAATCACGAATTAATCGGCACTGAATATGACGGAGCTATTCCTGAATTTGAAAAGGTTTCAAAGGAATATTACACATCAAATGAAACCGGACCGTCAGGTTCACAACGCCGTGCATATGCAGCAGTTTATGACAAAAACGGTAATTATACCGGATTCGTTATGACTATTTTGCTCTTAGAAAATATTAAAGCGGAAACCTTGCAGATACTTTTTATCTTCGCGCTCATTACTATTGCCGCAATTTTAATAGAACTGATTATTTCTGCAGAACTTTCAAGCTCTATTAAAAAGAGTTTGCACGGATATGAACCAAATGTTTTCTCGGCAATGTTTCAAGTTCGTGATAATATTTTGGAATCATTAAATGAGGGGGTACTTGCCGTAGATAAAAACGGAGTTGTTCAGTTTGCAAATCGCTCTGCAGCAAAAATGCTTGGCAAGAAAAAAGCAAAAGAGCTTA
Source organism: Clostridia bacterium (assembly GCA_017466205.1). GTDB lineage: Bacteria > Bacillota > Clostridia > Oscillospirales > Acutalibacteraceae > Fimenecus. The sequence continues at coordinate 2,019 of JAFTUP010000058.1, read as the reverse complement.
TAAACACACCATTTACCGATTGCTGTAATGACGGTTTCATAAAAAATGTCATCAGCACAGGCGAAAAAGAGTTTAATATTCAGGAGCAAAGCATTGATAACAGCAATGTTTTGATTGACTGCATACCTATCAAGGAAAAAGATGATATTATCGGGGCAGTTGCAATTCTTCATAACCGTGAAGAATACACAAAGCTGATGGAAGATCTTGCAGGAACAAGGTATCTTGTGGATTCAATGAGAGCAAATAATCACGATTTCACAAACAAGCTTCATGTTATAATGGGACTGATACAAATGGAAATGTATGACGATGCAGTATCTTATATTGAAAATATTTCTATTGTGCAGAGAGAAACCATCAGTAAAATAATGTCAGTCGTTGACGAGCCAAGTATAGCAGCACTTTTAATAGGCAAAAGTGCAAGAGCTTCAGAACTGAATATAAAGTTTATTTTAAACGATGAAAGCCATTATTCTAAAACAGATTTACTTCTTCCATCTGAACTTATGGTAACTGTTATAGGGAATCTTATAGACAACGCATTTGAAGCTATTAATATAAAGGATATTCAAAGGCAGAAAGAGCTTCGCTTCGGTATATATTCCCGTGAAAATGCACTTCTGATAACTGTTGAGGATACAGGAATCGGAATAAGTAAAGATAATCTTGAACATATCTACGATAACGGCTTTTCCACAAAAGGTGAAGGCCGAGGAACTGGATTGTATCAGGTAAAGGAAATGGTCGAAGCTATAGGCGGTAAAATAACGGTTGAATCACAGGAAAATGTGGGTACATCATTTACCGTCATTTTTCAAAATAAATCTTAGGAGGTGCATTATGTATAAAGTTTTAATAGTTGAAGATGATCCAATGGTTGCAATGATAAACGAACAGTTTGTAAGCCGTCATAAAGATTTTACTGTTTCAAATAAATGTAGCGATGGAAAAAGTGCTTTGGAATACCTTGAGGATAATGATGTCGATTTGATTATTCTCGATGTATATATGCCATACATGAATGGTTTTGAAACACTTAGACAGATAAGAAAAAAACAAATTCCTGTTGATGTTATAATGGTAACGGCAGCTAATGAAAGAGAGCAATTAAAAGAGGGATTGCATCTTGGTGTAGTTGATTATTTGATAAAGCCATTTACTTTTGAACGCTTTAAAATGGCGCTTGATAAATTTATAACACAGGCAGAGGCTTTGAAAGATTTAGAACGGGTGAATCAAAAAAACATTGATTTTTTGATAGATAAATCAAGAAAAACAACAAACGAGCTTTATCCGAAAGGCATACAGGAAAAGACTTTGCAAACTATTATTGAACATTTAAAAGAAAACAAAAGCAAATGGCTCACAGGTGATGAAATTGCAGAAAAAGTCGGACTTACGGGCGTTACTGTAAGAAGATATATGGCACATCTTGTGGAAGCGGGAATGGTTATTGCGGATATGAACTATGAAACCGGAGGCAGACCGCGTATGCTCTACAAGTTGTTAAATTAAAACTAAAAGATAAATAAAGACGGAAAATTTTTTTGGATTTTCCGTCTTTATGATTGGAGATTATCCTCTGAGGCTTTGTTTTCATTATAATATCAAAAAAACTCACTCGCTTCATGCAACAAGAAAGCGACTGAGTTCTTCTTTTAGTTTATCATCATTTGTATATGCATTGATTTTTATGGGTTTGCTTAAATCCAGACTGAAAAGGCCCATAATTGATTTTGCATCTACTTTATATCTTCCGGATTCTGCTTCAATATGATAATTCTGCTTACTTACAATATTAACAAAATCTTTTATATCGTTAATCAACGGAAGTTCTATTTTATATTGTTTCATCCTGTACCTCCTCCTTTCAGATCAAATATATGTTAAAAGCGAGGTCGAGATATTTCACCCGGCCCCGCTTGAATTTTATTCAATTTCGAGATGTTTAACCTCGGGCAATGTCTGTTGTTTTTTCGGCAGAGTCAACTTCAACACTCCGTTATCATATTTAGC
>JAFTUP010000057.1 GCA_017466205.1 Clostridia bacterium | reverse complement strand
TCTGTTATTACTTCAGATATTGAACTCCTTGAGGTGTTTTACGCTCATACAATTTCACCCATTGCTATTGCGATACTCTTTACCCTTACAATTTGTGGTTTCCTTTTCTTTTACAGTCCTGTATTTGCTCTGATTGCACTTTTTGCTCATCTTACTGTTGGTATGATTATTCCTTTCATCATCTCCAAAATGAGTGGTGATGACGGACAGAAATTCAGAGACAAATCAGGTAACATCAGTTCATATATTCTCGATTCACTACGTGGACTTAACGAGATTATTCAGTATGGTTTTGGTTTACAGCGACTTAATAAAATGAAAGACCTTACTGTGGATATCTCGAAAGACGAAGAGAGAATGAAAAAGGTTACAGGCAGAAATGTTGCACTCACAAACTCGGTAATTCTTATTTTCGACCTTGTAATGCTCTTTACAGCAGTTTATCTTTACACAAAGGGTAGCGTTGATTTCAAGGGTGTGCTCATCTCTGTTATTACTCTTATCAGTTCTTTCGGACCTGCTGTTGCTCTTGCAAATCTGGGCAGTACATTGCAGAATACATTTGCAGCAGGCAACAGAGTTTTGGATATACTCGACGAAGAGCCTGTTACAGAGGAAATTACTGGTAAAGCAGATGTGTCTTTCAGCGGTGCAAAGGCGGAAAATGTCAGCTTCTCTTACGGAAGTGAGCAGATACTTTCAGATTTATCTCTTGATATTGACAAAGATAAAATTATCGGTATTGTGGGCAGAAGCGGTAGTGGCAAGTCAACACTTCTTAAACTATTTATGCGTTTCTGGTCAGTACAAAAAGGCGAAGTCAGCATTTCGGGCAGAAATGTCAATGAAATCAACACGAAAAATCTTCGAAATATCGAAAGCTTTGTAACTCAGGAGACATACCTTTTTAAAGACAGTATTAAGAATAACATTAAAATTGCTAAACTTGATGCAACTGATGAAGAAATTTTTGAGGCGAGCAAAAAGGCTTCACTTCACGAATTTATAGAGAGTTTACCGAGTGGATATGACACTGATGTGGGCGAATTAGGTGATACTCTTTCAGGAGGAGAGAAGCAGAGAATTGGTCTTGCAAGAGCCTTTCTTCACGATTCACCTTTTATGCTTCTTGATGAACCTACAAGCAACCTTGACTCTCTTAATGAGGCGGTCATTCTTAAATCTCTTAAAGAAGAAAGTGAAAATAAAACTACTCTTCTTGTTTCTCACAGACTTTCTACAATGCGAATTGCAGATAAGGTTTATTCTGTTGAACATGGGAGGATGAGCTGATGAATATACAGTCCAAAAGAGAAAAAGAAAAGCTCATTGTGGGCGAAATGATAAAGCTCTATTGCAGAAAAAATCACGGTACAAAAAATGAACTTTGCAAAGATTGTCAGCAACTCAAAGATTATGCGGAAATGCGAAGTGACAAGTGTCCTTTTATGGAAACCAAAACATTCTGTTCAAACTGTAAAGTGCATTGCTACAAGGCTGAAATGCGTGAGAAAATTCGTCAGGTAATGCGTTTTTCGGGCCCGAGGATGATTTTTCATCATCCCGTTATGGCAATTAATCACCTTATTCAGAGTAAAAAAGAGAAAAGAAAGCTGGAGGCTGAAAGATGAATCCAAAGAAAATATTTTTTGTAGTATTAGGTTGTATAGGGGTTGGATTAGGTGCTGTCGGTGCAGTTGTACCTATGATACCTGCTTTTCCATTCTTACTTCTTGCGGCATACAGCTTTGCAAAAAGTTCCGAGAAATTGCATACCTGGTTTATAAATACAAAGCTTTACAAAAATAATCTTGAAAGCTATGTTAAAGGTCAGGGTATGACCTGGAAAACAAAAATCAGAATAATGATTACCGTTACTTGTCTTATGTCATTTGGTTTCTTTATGATGTTCAGAAAAGACCTTTATATTCCTTGTGCAATTTTAGGTGGTGTGTGGCTGTTCCATATACTCTATTTCTGTTTTGGTGTGAAGACTATTAAAAACCGAGAAGAAGTTGCTTCTCAAGAAGAAACAGAGAACACATAAAGTAACAATAATAAATGATTAGTTAGGAGTATTTGTTGTACAATCAACTTAACAGACACAATAAAAGCGTTGCAAAAGGGGAGTGACATTCCCAAATGCAACGCTTATTTTTATGACTTAATGCTATTTTCGTCTTTTGTATAACAATGCGAAGCAAAGTCCCGAAGCAAGAATTACAATGCATATTAACAACCATATCAATGAAGAAACGGAATTTGACGATTGATTCTGTGGAGTCAATTGAACTTTATTATCCGACTGATTGTTTCTATTGGGTCTTTGCTTTTGCCCATTGAAATTATTGCTATCCGTATTACTCTCTTCGGTGTTCACAAAATCCATAGCCATACCACCTTGTACATTCCCGTTAGGCATTTGAGGAATATTACCACCCGAAAAATCAGGGAAATTCATATTCTCTGAATCATCATTTGTGGTATTATCATCATTAAACATACCGTTTTGTGGCATTTGCATATTGTTGTCAGGACGAGTCATTCCGCCACCCATTGTGTTGCCCATTGAACCCATATCACTAATTTGCAAGTCATCTGCATCTATAAGAGTATCAGTTTTCTGTGAGTCTGATGTTGAACCGATTGTACCATTTAACTGGCCGTCAATACTTTCCATACGAAGTAAACAGAACTGCTTGAGAGTAGAAACTCCTGTTTCAAATTCTTCAAAAGAACAGAATTTTGTAGGGTATTTTTCAACATAAGGTGAAATAATTGACGAAACAGTATCTATGATTTTTTCAAGTCTGCCATTGTGATAGTATTCTTCAATGAATTCCGTGAAATACTCGTGGTAAAGCTCTGTGTATTCCTCATTTTCAAAAATCCAGGCAATCATTGGTCTGTCTTCCGTGTTTCCACCTGAAACAGGGGAGTCAATTGGATAATTCACAAGACTTGTTGCACCACTTGAAGACATAAATCCACCAAACGCAAGGTTATAGTCCCAAGGAATCATTTGCATTTGTCCATCTTTTTCATAGAGATAATAGTTATGAATCATTGAGCCTGTGTAACTGTCAAAATTCAAAACAAAGTTGTGTACTACAAAGTATCGGATGACTTTTTCGATATCAACCGTATTTTCCAAGTCTTCATTGTTACTTAAATTCTTAAGCGACTCAATCAAACGTGTTTTATCATTGTCGGTAATATCTGTTTTTTCACTGTCGAAAATGTTTGAATAACTGTCAAATTCATCGTCAATGTATTTTAATAATACATCATCGCTTCCGTTTGTTATACCGCCTTTATCTCCGCGTTGCATATTTTCACCTGATGTCATGTCTCCCATTTCAGGAACAGTACCGCCTTGCTGTGCCTGAACGTCTGAATTTTCATCATTTGAAAATTCAGGAGGTGTCATACCGCCCTGCGTATTGCGGTTGGGCATTTGTCCTTTTGTACCCATTCCGTTAGTTTCACCGTTTGATAAATCGGGAACAATCTGTTCGTTATTTATATTTTGAGATGTAGTTTTTTCTGTGTTTTGTGTGTTGTCAGTAACGTCGGTTTCTGTATCTTCTCCGAAAAATTTATTTATATCGAAGTCTTCACCATTTCCTCGTCCGCCACCCATATTCATACTGTCAGGCTTATAAAGTTCACCGAAATTACTACCATAGTTACGCTGAAGGAAGGAGTCTTCAACACTCTCTACTGCAAGGTAAAGACCCCAATCTTCACCGTTTACTGTAACATATACATAACTGGAAAGAGGAGAGGCAACACCCATTTCATTCATCATCTGATAAGTCAGATAATCTTTCATATAAGTGTTATCCTGAATAATGTTATTAAGGCATAATTTATCAAGTCCATAATATGTGTTTGTGTTGTCGTAATGGTCAAACTCAATCTTGTAACTGTAACGGTCGTTATTAACCATACTGAGAGATGTGTTGCCTTTGCCACGGATTGCAACATTTTTATATGTTTCATCATCAATTACAACAGTACAGTCATAATATTCTTCGCTTGTGCAATTTTCAGTAAATTCATCCCAATTATCCATAACAATGTTAATTGTATGAACTCTTGAGGTGTCAAACAGTTTCTGTTCATATTCCATTACTTTTGATGCTTTTTGAACACCAAAGGATTCTGCATTCATAAAAAGTACCGTCAAAATCAGCGTAAAGGCAAGAACAACACAACAAATCTTATCAAAATGCTTATGTGTTGACATACGTTCACCTTAACCCATATATTCGCCGTTATAACTTACGAGTACGGCACTATTTACACCAGATATATTTGAAAGCTCATTGATGAAGTCAGTATTATCATTTTCCAAACGGATTTCAAGATTAAGTTCAATGTTATCCTTTGTTACAGTTTTACTTTTGATAACTTGTTTTTTAACTTTGGATGAAATGTAGTCGGTTGCCTGCTTTTCTGTTGTTGAATCAACGCAAGAAAGAACAAGAATATAAGGATTGTAATGTGATTTCTGATTCACAAAAACAAGAAGAATTACACCGATAATTACACTACCGATAACTGCAAGCGGAATCATACCTGCTGCAAGAACAATACCTGCAGCAATTGACCAGAACAAGAATGCAATGTCAAGAGGTTCTTTGATTGCAGTACGGAAACGGACAATGGAAAGCGCACCAACCATACCTAGAGAAAGAACAACATTGGATGTTACTGCAAGAATAACAACTGTCGTAATCATTGTGAGAGCAATAAGAGTTGTACCAAAACTTGATGAATACATTACACCCTGATATGTCTTTTTGTACACAAGAAAAATAAACATACCAATGCCAAAAGCAAGAACTAATGCTATCGCCATATCAAGGATGCTTACACTTGTAATATTCTCTAAAAAACTTGATTTGAAAATGTCGTTGAATGTCATAATATTTACTCCTTAGTTTATAATTGTTTAACCGTAAATTCTACATACGGCATATTTTGAAAAAGCGCCTACTCGGCAGTTCGGAAGCTGAACAATGTCACGAATAATGTCAGGCAAATATTCATCCCACTTTACTTCAAGAATAATTGACTCATCAGTAGGCACTGTAACACAGTTTGGATTAAGAAAATCAGTACAATTAAGTCCGGTCTTAATATCATAGTCAAGAGTTATTCTTACATTACCAGGGGCGAAAACAAAAGGCTCTCGTGTATAGTCAACTATTGTTTTAGGTTTAAGTCCCTGACTTTTCATTTTGCTATAAAGCTCCTGAACTAATGGAATATCACTATCCATCATCCATTCAAGTTCACCGTCAACAATGGACTGTGCCTGTTCTTTTGTTAAAACAACTCTGTCTTTGAGACATAATCCATTAATTTTACTTTTCTTTTCGAAATGAATAGCTGAAGTGTCGTTGTTATAAATACGAAGTCGGAATTTTTCGCGTCTGTTCACGCCATCAATCTTTTCTCTTAACGCCTTATCTGACGCATTGTCAAAGTATAAACTTCTGATGATATATTTTCCGTCAATGGTATGTTCATCCCTTTTGGCAACTGCTGAAAGTCGTTGGCGAAGCGTCAGCATATCTATAAGAGTTATCTGATGTTTCCATTCGTGTCGGTATTTCATATTTACTCCTTTCTCATTTGGCTTTAGGCATAAAAAGCCTCCTGTAGTTTATTGTTGCCAATTTTACAGGAGGAATATTGAAGTTTTATTGAAGTCACAAAAAGTTCATTTTTTGTTATTGAATTGGTAATTTAATCTGAAATTCAACAAGTCCGTTATAACAGAGGACATCAATTTGACCTTTATGAGCAGTTATGATAGCCTTTGCAATTGAAAGTCCAAGTCCATAATGTTTATCCTCACCATTTCTTGCCGCATCTGTACGATAAAAGCGTTCAAAGATTCGTGTACGGTGTTCTGTTGGAATTGTTTCTCCCTTGTTGATAACAGAAAGTTTTGCGTAACCTCGGTCTGTTGTGAGACTTAATGATATTTCACCACTACCATTACTATGGCTGATAGCATTGTCAAGCAAAATGGAAACAAGCTGTTTAAGTTGAGCGTTGTTGCCTTCTACTATAACTCCTTGTATAATATTGCAATTGATAGTAAGACCTTTTTCAAAAGCGACACTTTCAAATGGCACCACTTCACCAGTACACAGACGGCTGAAATCAATTTGTTCCATCTGTGGTGTTGTATTTTCGGTACGTGCAAGATCAAGAAGTTGACCTACCAACATTCCCATTCGCTCATTTTCATATTGAATGTTTTCGAGCCATTGATTTTCTCCGATTTCTCTTGATAAAAGTTCAGCACTGGCGCTGACTACGGATACAGGAGTTTTCAGTTCATGTCCTGCATCAGAAATGAATTGCTTTTGTTTTTTGTAACTGTCTTCAAGAGGTTGCACGATTTTTCTTGCAAGTAATGTGGAAAAAAAGAAGAATATAATCAAGGCAACTCCACCGAATATGAGTGTGTAACGAAACAGCGTGGTTGCATTTTCGTTGACAATTGTATTATCCATAAAGGCAACAAGAATATATCCGTCTTTATCAGTTGCATAATAGGAGAGGTTGTTTTTAGTCCCGCTGTCTTTTTCAGCTTCAACAATGTTTAAGGCAAGTTTGCTTAATTCTTCATTGGTGTGAACACCCGGACGGTCGTTTTGGATTTCAATAGTTTCGCCATCATACGTTAATGCAACTGTGTAAAATGTAGTTAACTGAAACATTGGTGAGTTGGAAAAATTTGAATTGAAATTGGGGTTTTTACCATTAAGAAAGGGTTTGTTGGGTGGTATATCATTTTCAGATTCCAAATTATACATTTCAGCGTGTATTGTAAGCATCTGTCGGTTTTGTCTTGACATTTCAATATAACTCGAAGCGTAAATTATGCTTAAAGTTCCAACCCATAAAACAACAAGAATTGACATAATGGTTGCAACAATTTTTCTTCTTGATTTTTTAAACATTGTCACACCTCAATTCATATCCCACTCCTCGAACTGCTTTTATTTCAGTTCTTGCTTCCACAAAAGAAAGTTTTTTTCGTGTGAAAGACATATAAACTTCCACATTATTGTACTCTGCTTCACTTTCAAGCCCCCAGATTTTAACCGCAAGTTGTTCACGAGTAAGTATCTGCCCCTTGTTGGCAATAAGGTATTCGAGAATGTGATATTCTTTTTCGCTGAGGCGCACGCTCTGGTTGTTAGTAATACAAGATAATATAAGAGTGCTTGTGTCAAGAGTGATGTCTCCATAAGATAATACATTATCCATAGTATTAAGTGCCCGTCTGCTCAATGCCCTGAGTCTTGCCAATAATTCTTTTGTCATAAAAGGTTTAGTCAGGTAATCATCAGCACCACTGTCAAGACCGGTTACTTTATCATCAAGTTCAGCTTTTGCCGTAAGCATTAAAATAGGTGTGCGAATACCTTTTTGACGAACGCTTTTTGCTATTTCAAAGCCATTTATTTCGGGAAGCATAACATCAAGTATTATAATATCGTATATGTTACTTATAGCAGCCATTAAGCCATTTGTTCCGTCAGTAAAATGGTCAACCTCATAATTTTCAAGTCGTAATATTTCGCAAAGAGCTTGTGCCATTCTTTTTTCATCTTCAACAAGTAAAAGTCTCATAAAGACACCTCCACACATATTGATTATACATCAAAAGATTTAAAATAGATTGAAAAGAATAAATATTTATTAATTTGTTTACATGTTGTTAATAATTGTTGCAATTCAGTTGTTTAACGATTATCAGTAATTTAACGATAGGTTAGAGTGACTTTTTCAGTTATCAACTAAATAGGCAATAATAAAGCGTTGCAAGAGGGGAGTGACATTCCCAAATGCAACGCTTGTGTTTTTATATATGGCTTAAATGCTATATTTTTTAGGTGTTATATGCGATTTTTATCCATTAATACAAAATTAAAATCTATTACTTTTTCACACAAACAGTATTTCTCCTGAATTCGTGGACCACAACTTGCCGAGCCTACACCTGTGTTTTTGTAATCAATTCTGACATAGGATTTTGTGATTTCAGGTAATTCATGTGAATGCTTTGTACCCCAAAGTTCCATAGATGAATAAGGTGTTACGCTGAATTCAAAATTATCAGCACTTGAGATACACAAGCCCGATTCCAATTCTAAATATACAGTTTCTGTATGGTTTCCGTGGTCTTGTGGATATGGATATGCCACATATTCCTTATTAGCAGAACTTTCGTAAAATCCTGTTAATGTATGCAAATTCATATCACAATAATTCTCATAAGGACCTTTGCCATAATATTTAAACTTCAGGTCATTTACATCTGATGTGAACTCATATCCAAATCTTGGTAAATGTACCTCTAAATCGTCTCTTACATTTGCTACAACTGACACGCTCATCTGACCATTTTCAAAAAACTCAAGGGTTTGAGTAAAGTGTAAAAATGGTTTTCTTGCAATTGCACCAAGGCTTCCCTTTGTGATGATTTTATTATCTGTAATTTCGTTGGAATAAATTTTCGTATAGGTGCAGTCAAAATTACACATTCCGTAGATTTCACCTGAAATTGTCCAATGTTTAAGCATTGGCATATCATTATCCATAGGTGCTCTGAAAACTGATAATCGCATAGGAGTGCTTAATTGTTCCACATCGTCAATGACAATACTTTCAACAGCACCAAGCAGTTTGTTGAAAACATATTTTTTGTTACTTGCAACAATGTGGATTCTGTTGTTGCCATCTTCAATGGTTAACGGATTTGAGAATGATGTCTTGACTTTTTTAACATCTAACTTTTTCTCATATTGTGCTACGATATTTCCGTTTTTGTCTGTTGCAACAATTTGCAGATGACAACCCATTTTACATTCATCAGTCATCTTAAAAGGTAAAGAAAAATATCCTTTTTCGTGTGGTTCGATGTTGAATTTTTGAGAATGAGAACTGATAATTTTTCCATCTTTTTCAAGATTAAAGGTAATTGTAAAATCTTCAAGATTTGTGAAAGCAAAACGATTAGTAATCTCAAGATTATCATCAATAAGATTGAACACCATATTCTGATACGCAAATTTTGCATTGAGTGAACCTGATTTTAGTGTTCTGTCGGCAAAAACTAAACCGTCACAACAGAAATTTTTGTCGTGAATAGGCTCACCAAAATCACCACCATATAATTCTTTGCCATTTTCTGAAATTACGTGGTCTGCCCATTCCCATATACAACCACCTATAAGATTGGAGTATTTGTAAAAAAGTTCAACATAATCCTGTACATCTCCGGGTCCGTTTCCCATTGCATGCGAATATTCGCACACAAAAATCGGACGCTTATCGTTACCATTTGCAAGGTCTTCAAGGGCAGATAATTCAGGATACATTCGGCTGATTATATCAACATCGGACTTGTCGCCAACACGTGAAGCGTGTTCATAATGGCAAGGTCTTGATTTGTCTCTCATGTGGGTATATTCAATCATTGCATCGTGATTCTGACCGTAACTGCTTTCATTGCCCATTGACCAGATAATAACAGACGGGTGGTTTTTATCCCTTTCCACCATTCTTTCTGCTCGTTCAACAAAAGCATCTTTCCATTCGGGTTTTCTGCAAATCCAATCATCGTGTTCTGTGTCAAGGTTTGGCTTGCCATTTCGTGTTAAAAAACCGTGAGATTCAAGGTCGGCTTCATCAATCACGTAAAAACCTAATTCATCACACATGTTTAGAAATTCAGGTGTCGGTGGATAATGTGATGTACGAATTGCATTGATGTTAAGCTGTTTCATCAAAACAAGTTCAGACCGCATAAAATCATCTGTTAGATACTGTGCAGTTTTTGGATGATTATCGTGGTGATTTATACCTTTTAATTTTACGGAAACCTTGTTGATTAACAATTCTCCATTTTCTGTGATTTCAATTTCTCGCATACCAACCTTAATAGGTATGTATTCTGTCTTTCCCTTTACAACAACAGTATAGAGATATGGTTTCTCTGCATTCCATAAAACAGGGGAGGATAAGTCAGCAAGTTGGTTGTTAGCATCATAAATTTCATGGTTTTCAGCATTTACACTAATTGTTTTCATATCAGCTTTGATTTCAATATCTTTTATAGCGTTATCTTCTCTCGACAAAAGATAAACATCTCTGAATATTCCCGACCATCTGAAATCGTCCTGGTCTTCCAGATAACTGCCACTACACCATTTAAGGACTTTTACTAAAATGGTGTTTTCACCTTTGTGCAGATATCTTGTAATATTGAATTCCGATTGCATTCTTGAGCCTTGCGAATAACCAACAAATTCACCATTTACATAAAGATAATGACAGGAGTTTACGCCCTCAAAAACTATATATGTGTTACGCTCATTCCATTGTTCATCAATTTCAAAGGTTCTTTTGTATATTCCGCAAGGGTTTATATCAGGTACATAAGGTGGGTCAACAGGAAAAGGGTAATTCACATTAGTGTAATATGGCTTATCATAACCGTGCATTTGCCAATTTGATGGCACAGGAATAGTATCCCAACTGTTAATTTCGTCAGGAATATCAGCATCACTTTCAAAATATTTGAAATCCCAATTACCATTAAGTAATTTGTAATATGAAGATTTATTTTTATCTCCTGCAAGTGCTTTTTCAAGGCTATCGTAAGGAATATAGTATGCCCGCCCGGGTTCTCTGTTTATTGATAAAACATCAAGTCTTTCATAATCTCTCATTTTCATGACTCCTATTGACAATAAAATGTGATAGTATTATTATGTTGATATTATACAATGCGATAAAATCCAAGTAAATATAATTATATTGATATTTATATAACTATATTGCAAAAGGAGTGTAAAATTTGGTCCTTCCCGTTATTACTGAAAACGATAAAAATCTTCCTTTATATGTGACGGGCATTGGCAATCAAAATCCTCAACCACAGATAGAGCGTACCAACGGATTTCCCTCATATCAGGTTTTTCTTATCACCAATGGTAGTGGAATTTTTTATACAGATAAAAAACGCATATCAATAAATAAAGGTGATATTATTTTCTTGCCGAAAAATGTGTATCACGGTTATTACCCTGTAACAACACCATTTACAAACAGATGGGTTTCATTTGACGGTGCTTATATTGAACAAATTCTTTCTTATCTTGGGTTAAATGATTTCTGTGTAGTTAAATGTAAAGATTATGTCGAAACATATAAAAGTCACAAAGTTATGCTTGATATGGCTGAAGACGATAATTGCAATATGGCAGTGCTTTCGTCAATGTTTTATAAATATCTTTTTGAAAACTTTGTGCTTAAAGATTGTTGTGAAAAGCAAACCTATCTCGACACAGTAAAATCGTATCTTCAAAAAAAGTATGATAAAAATATAAGCCTCCAAGAACTTTCAGAACTTGTAAATGTTTAAAAATATAAGTTGTGTAAGGAATTCAAGAAGAAATATAAGGTGTCGGTATTTGAATATTTGCTTAAAATCAGAATTCAACAGTCAAAATATCTTCTTGTTGAAAATCCGGATATGAAAATCAAAGAAATCGCAGAAAAAACAGGATTTAATGATACAAGTTATTTCATAAGAGTATTCAAGCAATTTGAATCTGTAACTCCCACAGAGTATCGTAATTAAAAAAGAAAACTTGAGAAATGTACACTAAAATATAGTCGTTTAACGATTGTTTAGACAGATTTTCAAAATAGTCAAGTAAATAGGCAATAAAACAGCATTGCAAAAGGGAAAACAAAACCCCAAATGCAAAGCTTGTGTTTTTATATATGGCTTAAATGCTATGATTCTCGCAGTAAAACAACGATATTACTAAATAAAGCGGTTTGCAAAGTACAGTGTTGATTTTAGAAAGTATCAATGGTAAAATAATAACAATATAAAATTGGAGTGATTAATTATGCGTAAAGATTTTGGAGTTAAAACTTGGGCTTTTCCTATGCCTGTATTTATTGTTGCTGCTTACGACAAAAACGGAAAGCCTTGTTGTATGAATGCAGCTTGGGGTGGAATTTATGATACAAATCAGATTATGGTCTGTCTTGCTGATGACCATAAGACCACAAAAAATATTCTTGAAAGCAAAGCATTTACAATAAGTATTGCAGATGCGAAGCATGTTGTTGAAGCAGACTATGTGGGTGTTGTTTCAGGTAATAAAGTGCCTGATAAAATGGAAAAAGCAGGGCTTACAACAGTAAAATCAAAGTTTGTGAATGCACCGATTATCAATGAATTTCCAATGACTATTGAATGTAATCTTCTCAAATTCAACGAAGACGGAATTTGTATCGGTGAAATCGTAAATATTTCTGCTGACGAGTCAGTTTTAGGTGATGACGGTCTTATTGATGCACAAAAATTAGAGGCTATTACTTACGATAGCGTTCACCACACATATATTAAACTCGGTGAAAAAGTAGGCAACGCATTTTCTGACGGAAAGAAGTTAAAGTAATGAACAGACCATATATTATTTGTCACATGGTAACTTCTATTGACGGCAAGGTGACTGGGGATTTTCTATCCAAGCCTGAATGTAAGAGTGCCTGTGAAATCTATTACGATATTAACAGAAATGTAAAATCCAACGGTTTTATCTGTGGTCGTGTTACGATGGAAGGTAGTTTTACGGGTGGGTATTATCCCGACTTGTCAAAATATGAGCCTGCTGAATTCCCGTTAGGTCATAAAATGGATTTTATGCTTGATGATATGTCCGGGTTTTATGCCATCGCATTCGACCCGAAAGGAAAACTCGGTTGGAAGTCAAACAAAATCATTGACCCTGACGGTGACCCGGGCTATGATGGTGCACAGATTATCGAAGTCCTGACAGAACAAGCCGATGACCGTTATCTTTCCTATCTTATGGATATGGAAATTCCGTTCATAATCGCAGGCGAAACTGAAATTGATGTGGATTTCGCCTTGTTCAAGCTTAAAAATATCATAGGCTGTGAAACTCTGCTTTTGGAGGGCGGAAGTATTATCAACGGTGCATTTCAGCGTGCTGATGTGATTGACGAATTAAGTCTTGTGGTAGCACCAATTGTAGCAGACAAAAACGATAAACCATTGTTTATGGATAGCACTGTTTCAAACTTTGAACTTACCAAATCCGAAACAAAAAACGGAAATCTTGTTTTGAATTACAAGAGAAAATAAGTCTCTTAATAAAATAGGTAATGAAAAAGCGTTGCAAAAGGGGGATAATCCCAAAGTGCAACGCTTATATTTTTATATAGTTATATTAATTAATTCATTTTTAAAGTAATGTAAATATATTTTTATCAAATTTCAATAAACCTTCATCTCGCATCTTGCAAAGCTCATTAGACATTGCACTTCTGTCAACAGAGAGAAAATCTGCAAGCTGTTGACGATTAAACGGAATATTAAATTTGGAGCTATTATGACGTTTGGATTCCTCTGATAAGTATGAAATTAATTTTTCTCGTGTGGAACGCTTGGACATATGCCCCAGTTTTTGTACGAGCTTTCTATTCTTTTCAGATATTGCAAAAAACATATTTTGCACCACTATTGAGTGAAAACGACAAGCAGAAGGACAAGTAGTGATAATCCGTTTTACATCAAAGAAAATAACTACACTATCTTCAACTGCTACAACATCATTGAGTAAAGCACCACTTTCGGGAGCAACATAAGCCTCACCGAACATTTCACCTAAGGTAATCTGACCAAGGATGCTGCGATTTCCCCAATAATCATCCTTTTGGATGTGAAGCGTTCCTTCCACTAAAACAGTAATATCACTTAAATGCTCACCTTGTCTTAAAACATATTCACCTTTTTTATAAGTATAAAGCCTTGCACCAAGACAAGAGAGCATTGATGAAATTTCATCATCACCGATTCCGGCAAATATTTGTGTTTTTTTAAGAATTGGAATATATTTTTTCATAAAACGTCACTTTCTGTTGTAAAAACAACCGATTTGTTATAATTATTATAATATAATGATACCGAAAAATCAAGAAAGGAGCAAATTCAATGATTAGAAAAATTATTAAAATTGATGAAGAAAAATGTAATGGCTGTGGTGCTTGTGCAGCTGCTTGTCACGAAGGTGCCATTGAAATGATAAACGGAAAAGCAAAACTCACTCGTGAGGATTATTGTGACGGACTTGGAGATTGTCTTCCTGCGTGTCCTGTAGATGCTATAACCTTTGAAGAAAGAGAAGCACCTGCTTATGATGAAGCTGCAGTACTTGCAGCCAAGAAAAAGAAAGAACCCTCACCACTTCCTTGTGGTTGTCCGGGTACTAACTCAAAAGCCATTAAACGTGAAAAATGCGATGTTTCTGTGCCGTCTGCATCCGTAAACAGTCAACTTTCACAATGGCCTGTGCAGATTAAACTTGTTCCTGTTAATGCACCTTATTTTGACGGAGCAAATCTTTTAATTGCAGCAGATTGTACTGCTTACGCTTATGGTAATTTCCACAATGAGTTTATCCGTAATCATATTACGCTTATCGGTTGTCCGAAACTTGATGAAGGTGATTATGCAGATAAGTTGACAGCAATAATTACAAATAACAATATAAAAAGTGTCACTATTGTTCGTATGGAAGTGCCTTGTTGTGGCGGAATTGAAAATGCTGCAAAAAGAGCATTACAAGCAAGTGGTAAATTTATTCCGTGGAGAGTAGTTAAAATCTCTACTGACGGAAGAATATTAGATTAATAAGAGTATTCAACTCCAATAACTCAGAGCTGCCTCACATTGTTTGGCTTAAAGCCTTACATTGTGGGGTTGTTTTCGTTTGTGCTAAGTGGTATAATTAGTTAAAACTTAATATTAACGGAGAAAAATAATATGATATTTGACATAAGCAATTTAGAGTGGACAAGAAAACCTGCAGATTACTATATATCCGATGATAAAATTGAAATTGTGACTGTTCCCCATACAGACTTGTGGCAAAGAACATACTATCATTTCAGAAATGACAATGCTCCTGTTTTGCAGATGAAAACTGATGAAAAATATTTTTCATTTGTTGTTAAAACAGAATTTGAGAGCAAACATAGGTTTGACCAATGTGGAATTGTTATGTATCTCGACAGTGAAAACTGGCTTAAAGGTTCAATTGAGTATGAAAACGACAGATTTCAACATCTTGGTAGCGTTGTTACAAACAACGGATATTCGGACTGGGCAACTACTGAAATTGATGCAAGCATAAAATCAATGTGGTATCGATTAAGTCGTCGTGAAGATGATTATTGTATTGAATGTTCTGAAGATGGTATTGTATTCAAGCAAATGCGTGTATGTCATATGTGGAATGGTAATGGTACAATACGGTTTGGTGTTTATGCATGTAGCCCTGAAGCTTCATCATTCAAAGCAACGTTTACAAATATGGAAATTACGGAATGCAAATGGTTGGCACACGATGGTCAGCAACCAGATATGGAATAGCAAATACATTTTATGAATGATATAATCATTTCGATAAATAAGAATTTGATAAAATCCATTGATTTTTATACAACTATCTGCTATAATAAGCGACAGTATTAATGAAAACACTTTGAACTGAATATAGGTCATCGGAGGATAGAGCATCGCAATGCTACGGGTTAGCAATAACCCTAATCGGATAAGATGTCGAGTGCGCTCGGTTATTCATATAGGATAACTGGGTGCACTTTTGTTTTTGTCCGAAAAAATCTTGATAATTACACATGCAGGAGGTAAATAAAACGTCAAATTCAAGAGTTAAAAATGTCTGCAAATATGTCCTGCCAGCAATGTTGAGTCATGTCTGCTTTTCACTGTTTTCAATCGTTGACGGTGTTTTTGTAGGTAATGGTGTTGGAACAAATGCCCTTGGTGCAATAGGTCTTGTTATGCCTTTCGTAAATGCTATCATTGCTATTATGATGCTGATAAATGTAGGCGGTGCAACGATTTTTGCCGTTCAGGTCGGCAAAGAAGATGTGAAAAGTGCAAATAAGGTGTTCCGTCACGGTATTATTCTTCTTATTGGAGTATCCGCTGTCTTTACTATTGCAGGTGTTTTCTTTACAGAACCTCTTTGTACTTTGTTTGGTGCAGGTGAAACATTCCACGAACTTGCAACAGAATATTTGTTTTGGTACTCCATATTTATAATTCCTTCGGGACTTAATATGGGATTGCAAAGTTATTGCCGTAATGACGGCGCACCTATATTAGTTACGGTATCCGTAATTATCAGTACAGCATTTAATGTTGTTGGTGACTGGCTCTTGATTTATCCTCTGAATATGGGAATGAAAGGTGCAGCTATTGCTACAGGTGCATCCCAAACTATTGCCTGTCTTATAATGTTAACTCACTTTGTTCGCAAAAGAGGTATTCTCCGTTTTGGCAAGGTTAAACTGAATGGTGGTCTTATCCGTGGAATTTTTGTTCACGGACTCCCTGAAGGCATCAGCCAGTTATCTACTCCCATTACAAGTCTTTGTATGAATCTTGTCCTTGTTGGTATGATTGGAGATGTTGGTGTTAATGCTTACTCTGTTCTTAACTATGCTTCATCATTTTTCTTTGGTGTAATATTTGGTACGGGAGAAGGATTGCAACCTTTACTTGGACAGAGTTACGGTGCAAAAAATGAAAAAGACCTTAAATTCTATTTCAAGTCTGGACTTTTCATTAGTTTCTTTGGAAGTGTATTCGTTACCTTGCTGTATATTGTTCTTGGCGCTCCTATCTGCACTTTGTTCGGCGCTGATGCGGTAACCCTTGACTACACGGTTAAAATTATCCCGATGTATTCTATCGGCTTTATTGTTATGGCATTTAACACTATGATTTCTGCTTACCTGTATTCGACCGAGCGTTCTTATCATTCCACAATCATTAGTGTTCTTCGCAGTGTGGTTATAAATGCCGCCGTAATTTTGCTTTTGCCGAGATTGTTCGGTGCCGAATCGGTTTGGATTACATTCGCAGTATATGAAGCAATCGTTCTAATTGTTTCAGTTATACTGCTTAAACACTCGGAACGAAACGGAATTATCTTTAAGTGATAGATATATTCAAATTCCAATTTGTCGAATAGCAATTTCAAAAGCAACGGTGTTTCTACTGTTGCTTTTTGTTTTGTGGGTGGTATAATTATCTTAATAAAGTTGGCTGTGTAAAGAGGGTATGAGAATAATGCTCACAAAATGTCTGCGAGTCATAATAGCAACAATTCTTGTTGTGTTGGAATTCTTCAATATTTGTGGAAAAACAGATAATAAAGATTATGGTGAGGTGAGAGTAATGGCAAGAGAGATAATAAGTTTTAATACAGAGTGGCTTTATTCGCCTTACGACCTTACAAATGGTGAATTAGTTGAACTCAATGATAGTAATTTTGAATCAGTTTCAATTCCCCATGCAAATAAAATTCTTGAAACTCATAAAGGTCCGGATTTTCAAGAACAAATTGAGTCCTATCGTTTTATTTCTTGGTACAGAAGACATTTCGTTTTAGGTGAAGAATATAAAAATAAGAATATCATTATAGAATTTGAGGGTGTTGCAACGGTTGCTCAAGTTTATGTGAATGGTGAGTTTGTAGGTGAGCATAAGGGTGCATACACATCATTCTGTTTTGACATTACAAAATTCCTCAATCCTGTTGGTGAAGAAAACATTATTGCAGTTCGTGTAGATTCAACTAAAAGAGCAGATGTTCCTCCCGAGGGTGGAAGTGTTGACTACTGTCTCTTTGGCGGAATTGTCAGGGATGTGAATATGATTGTAACGGGTGACTGTTATGTTGAAAATACATATATCACAACTCCTAAAATTGAAAAAGGTAACGGTAAAATACATAACGAAACCACAGTTGTGAATATGTCTTCCGAAAACAAAAAAATCACCGTTGAAACTTATCTTTTAGACAGTAACGGAATTGCTGTTGCAAAAGCAGAGAAAACTGAAACAGTAAAAGCAGGAAAATCAAAAACATTTAAATCTGACACCGAAAAATATGAAAATCCTGTTTTATGGAGTACAGATAATCCATATTTATACACAGTTATTACTCGTGTTCTTGATGGTGACACTTGTATTGATGACTACGAAACAAAAATAGGTTTCCGTTGGTTTGACTTCAAGGATGATGGCTTTTATCTCAATGGTGAAAAAATGGAACTTGTGGGTGTTAATCGTCACGAACAATGGCCTTGGCTCGGCAGAGCAGTAAATGATAAAATGCAGAGAGCCGATGCTGATTTAATCAAAGAAACAGGCTTTAATGCTGTGCGTTGCTCACATTATCCTCAAGACCCATCATTCCTTGAAAGATGTGACGAAATCGGTCTTGTTGTTTTTGAAGAAGCTCCGGGTTGGCAGTATATCGGCACAGACGAATGGAAAGAAATCTATAAAGCCAATATCGAAGAAATGATTGTCCGTGACAGAAATCATCCGTCAATTGTAAGCTGGGGCACAAGAGTTAATGAATCCTGGGATGACGATGATCTATACAAAGAAACTAATAAAATTGCAAAAGAACTTGACCTTACACGACCAACTCACGGTGTAAGACGAATGGAAAATTACGGAAATACAAATTTCCTTAAAAATGAGGATATTTATACTGTGAATTATCAATATCCCGAAACACCTGAAAATATGCCGTTCATAGTTACCGAGCATTCAATGGATTGGTACAATGGTAATGGTTTCTCTTGGGCAAGCGACAGCCAAGCACTTGAGTTTACAAAGTCCTTCGCAAGTGTTGTTGATTACTATTATGATAATGAATACTGTCTTGGTGGATTTGCTTGGAGTATGTTCGACTATAACAATGAAGTCAATTACACAAAGACGGATAATGTATTTTACAGTGGACTTTATGACATTTTCAGAACCCCTAAAATGCCTTCATATTTCTATAAATCACAGAAAGATAGTACCGAACCAATGGTATATATCGCAAGCTATTGGACAGAGAACTCACCATTAACGGTAACTGTTATGAGTAACTGTGACGAGGTGGAACTCTATATAAACGGTAAACTAATTGAAAAGAAAACACCTAATCTTTATATGAATTTGCCACATCCTATGTATGAATTCACAAATGTTGAGTTCGAGGCAGGGGAGCTTACTGCAGTAGGCTATATAAATGGCAAAGAAGTTGCAAGACACACTCGTAACACACCAAAAGAAGCAACAAAACTTGTGCTGACACCTGAATATGACACAATTATTGCAGATGGCTCGGATTTCACAACTGTTTATATTGATTTGGTTGACGAAAACGGAACAATTCTGCCTTATGCAGATAACGAAGTGACAATTTCAGTCAGCGGAAATGGTCGCTTTGTTGGTGAAGAAAAAATCAAACTTGAAGGTGGCAGTTCAGCATTTTTCATAGCATCTAATTATATGGAAACGGGCAAAATCACTTGTACTGTATCGGCAGATGATGTTGAAAGTGCAACTTGTGAAATTGAAGTTAAAGAATTCACAGAAAAGACAGTGCCAAGCACAAAATCTACAGGAACAATTGAACCTGAATGGACAGAAAAAGTTCATATAAATGATTCTGTAATAGGTGAAGGATTAAATCAATTCACTTATAACGGAACTGGTTGGGGATATTCTTCACAACCGGGTTGTAACTATGCAGATAATCATTATTCAAACACAGCAAACGACATCTGTACATTTAAGTTTAAAGGAACTAATATTAAACTCTTTGCATCAGTTGCCCAGAATCATGGCATAATGGCAATCTCTATTGATGGCGGAGAAGAGCAACTCGTTGATTTGTATAACACTGTCAGAATTGATGGCATAGAGGTGCTTGATTCGGGCGAACTCGAAAACACTGAGCATACTGTTAAAATAAGAGTTACAGGTGACAAAAATGAAAAAGCCACAGATTGTTATATAACAGTTGACAAGGCAATTGTGTATTGATTCTTTTAATGGAATTTTAAGCATGTGGAAATAACAACCTAAAATTTACCGGTTCACAAACTGAATAACATATAAATAGCGTTGCAAAAGGGGAGAGTCCCAAATGCAACGCTTG
>JAFTUP010000056.1 GCA_017466205.1 Clostridia bacterium | reverse complement strand
TATCAAATTATTTAATCATCTCGACAAATTATAATTTATTTTACTTTTCACTAATTTAGATTTTATTTATAATTATTATTGTATTATGAAAAGTTATTTGTTATAATATATTATGTATAATTAGGTAAATATTGGAGTTTTTTGAATGAACAGAAAAATGATTGTAATTGAAGGTCTTGACGGAAGCGGAAAATCAACTCAGGTTGAACTTCTTAAAAAGAAAATGCTTGAAAACAATATTAAGCTTCGTCAGATTAAGCTTCCTGACTATGACAACAAATCAAGCACACTTGTAAAAATGTATCTTAACGGTGAATTCGGCAGCAACCCGGCTGATGTAAACATTTACTCTGCATCACTTTTTTATGCAGTTGACAGATACGCAAGTTACAAGAACATCTGGGGTGACGATTACAATAACGGCACACTCATTCTTGCTGACCGCTATACCACATCAAATGCTGTTCATCAGACAGTTAAACTCCCTAAAGAGGAATGGGACAAGTATCTCGAATGGCTTTTCCGCACAGAATATGAAATGATGGATATTCCTAAGCCTGATGCAGTTATTTATCTTGATATGGATGTAGATATTTCTCAACGTCTTATGTCAAAAAGATATAACGGCGAGGAAACTAAAAAGGATGTTCACGAAGCAAATGTTGAATATCTCAAAGCTTGTCGTGAGGCTGCACTATACACTGCAGGAAAATTCGGTTGGAATGTGGTTAAATGCTTTAAGGATGATGAGCCACTTTCAATTGAAGAAATCGGAAATACTATTTTCAGTATAGTTAAGGAGATTATTTGATGGATTTCCACACACCTACCCTTGCAGATAAAGATTGGGTCGAAGAAGCCTTTTTAAAAGGTCAGACTGACTGTTGTGAATACTGTTTCGGCAATATTTATATGTGGTCTGACATATATGATAATAAGATTTTCAATGACAATGGCATTTTTGTTTCTGCCGATTTTACGGACAAGCCTATTTTCTGCTACCCTATCGGTGACGGTGACAGGAAAGCCACTATCGAAAAACTCATTGAATATACAAAACAGAATAACATTGAATTGGAATTTTTCGGCATGACAGAAAAGGATAAAGACGAGTTGAATTCTCTTTTCCCAAACCAATTCAACATAGAAGAAACACGAGATTTTTTCGACTATATTTACAAATCAGAAGATTTGGCAAATTTACAAGGAAGAAAATATCACAGTAAGAAAAATCACGCTTCATATTTCGAAAAAAATTTTGATTGGAAATATGAGCCTATAAATAAAGACAATATCGAACAATGCTTACTTTTAAACAGCCATTGGGAAGGTCTGAACTTACAGAAAAATCCTGAAGAGATTACAGATGAAAGCCTTGCGATTCAAAAGGCATTAAAAAACTACTTTGATTTAGGGTTTGAAGGCGGAGTGCTTACAATTCAAGGTGAAATTGTTGCATTCACATTCGGTGAAAGACTCAATAGCAACACCTTCTGCACTCATGTTGAAAAAGCTTATGGAAATGTCCGCGGTGCTTATCAGATGATAAATCGTGAATTTGCACGACAGCTTAAAGACAGATATGAATTTATCAATCGTGAAGAAGATACGGGTAGTGAGGGCTTAAGACAAGCTAAGCTTTCTTATCATCCTCACAAGCTTGTTATAAAATATTCGGCAACATTCAAAGGATAATATATGATTACTTTTGCTGACAGAAATGACAAAACTCAATTAGAAAAAATGTGGCAGAGCATTTTTCTTGAAGAAGATACAGTTACAGGAAACTTTTTTGAAAACATTTTCGATTCAACTGTGACACCTGTCATTAAAGTTGATGGCGAAATTGTTTCTTCATTGTTTTTGCTTGATTGCAGAATTGGTGATTACAAAGGAAAATGCGTTTACTGTGCTATGACAAAATATGCACACAGAGGCAAAGGATATATGAAAAAACTTCTTGATTTTTCATATAACTACTGTACAGAGAATAATTTTGATTTTCTCTTTCTTGTCCCTGCTGAAAAGTCTTTGTTTGATTATTATGAAGCTTGTGGTTTCTCAAAATTCGGCATCAGCAGAGTCCATACCATAAATGATACAATTCCCAATCAAAGAGAAATGTTGAAATGTGACTGTCAGATTGAATTTGATAATTCAGTTGCAGAATATTGGGCAAAAGCCTGCACCGTTTACGGTGGTGAGGTAACAGATTTCGGTTTTGTTTTTGATGACGAAGAAAAAGTTATCCGAAATGCGAACGGAAAATATGAAAATATTCCTGAAAAGCATAAAATATCAGGAACAATTATAAAAGGTAACATAACTTTTGGCGAGGACTACTCACCTGCTATGATTAAAACCGAAAATGAAAAAATCAAGAAAATTGATTGTTATATCGGAATTACATTGGAGTGAATTTTATGATTTATGTTTTTTTAGCACCCGGATTTGAAGAAATTGAAGCATTGGCAGTTGTCGATGTACTTCGTCGTGCAGAACTTGATGTTATAACTGTTGGCGTTGGTGAGGATTTTGTTGTAGGTTCACACCAGATTCCCGTTGCCGCTGACATTTATGAAAGAGATTTAGTTCTTGATGAAAAGGTAGAGGCAATTGTGCTTCCGGGTGGAATGCCGGGTACATTAAATCTTGAAAAAAGTCAGATTGTTCAAAAAGCCATCGATTGGGCTGTAGAAAATGATAAATTAATCTGTGCAATTTGTGCTGCTCCGTCAATTTTAGGCCATAAAGGACTTTTAGAGGGTAAAAAGGCTACTTGCTTCCCGGGCTTTGAAGAAGAGCTTTTCGGTGCAGAGGTTTTAAAGGATTTTGTTGTAAAAGACGGTAATTTTATTACTGCAAAAGGTATGGGAAGTGCGGTTGAATTCGGTCTGCAAATTGCAGAAAGACTCACAAACCCACTTGAAGTAAAGAAAATTCGTGCATCATTACAGATTTACAATGGATAAGAATAGTTTGAGAAAAGAGCTTTTAGAAAAGCGTAAAGAAATATCAATAGAAAAAAAGGTAATATACGATAAAGAAATCAGTAAGCAAATCATCGAAAGTGATTATTTCAAAAATGCAGAACAAGTCCTTGTTTTTGCATCATCACCTAATGAATTTGACACTCGTTTTATAATTGAACGCTGTCGTATGGAGTATAAGCGTGTTTTTTATCCGGTCTGCAAGGACAGTGAAGGAAATATGAGCTTTCACAAATGTGATTCAGTTGGTGATTTGCAGATTGGAATGTACAATATTCCTGAGCCAAAGGCTTATTGTAAAGAATACAAGCCAAGGAAAAACGATATTATCATTGTCCCCTGTCTTTCAGTTGACGAAAATGGCTTTCGCATAGGTTACGGCAAGGGCTATTATGACAGATTTTTAAAGAATTTTGACAGTGTGAGCTTATGTCCCTGTTACGAAGAATTATTAACAAGGGAATTGCCCGCAGACGAAAATGATATTAGAGTGAACATTATTGTGACACAAAATTCTATGAAGGAGGGACATCAATGAATAAGTTTCAGGACGAATTTTCAAACACTTCTTATGATGACCTTTTAAATGAATATGCAGGCAACTCAATTACAAGCAAGACTGTGAAAAAAGATGTTGTTTCTGATGACAGTTCCGAAAGATTTACCCGCAGCACAAGAAACACGGATAACAATCACGACACATCTTCCTTCAGTGACAATCTTTCTTCAGGTAATCGCAAGGAAAAATTTGATGTTGACCTTTTGAATGAGTATGCTTCTCCAAGACCGAAGAGACAGGTAAACCAGGAGCCTCAAGCAACACAAAACAAGGGTAAATTCACAGTTAATATTGACTACGCAAAAAACCTTGCAATCGGTGTCGCAAACAAGGTTAAAACTGTTGCTGAAAATGTTAAGGAAAATGCTGTCAATGCTGCTGCACAGGCAAAGGAAAATGACAAAGTGCTTGCAGAAACAGAAGCAAATGACGGTAAGAAAAAAAGACAAAAATTTACATTCAGCAACTTTATTGGTCATATAGTTCTTTCTGTTCAGGAAAACAAGCAACAGTTTGTGGCTTTCGGATGCTGCCTTTTAGTAGCATTTGTTCTTGCAGGATTTGCTATCAGTTGTGTAAATGATGTCCTTGCCATTAACCGTGATGGTGAAGAAACGATTGAGGTTGTTCTCCCTGATAATGCCGACACTGCTGAAGCTATAAAAGTCCTTGACAAGGCCGGTCTTATTAAAAACAGCATTTTCTGTAATATTTTTGCAAAGGTTATGGGCTTTTCTGATGATAATTACCTTGCCGGTATTTATTATTTTACAGATGATATGGGCATTGAAAAAATGCTCACTCGTTTTAAGACAAGCAGTACAAGAGGAACAATCATCAGCATAACGATTCCCGAAGGTTATACTGTTGACCAGGTATTTGAAAGACTTGAGAAAAATAACGTCTGTACAGTTGAATCCTTGTACAGAGTTCTCAACACCGTTGATTTCGGTAATGAGTATGACTTTATAGCAAAAATTGATAACAAGGATGAACGTTATTGTGTGCTTGAGGGCTATCTCTTCCCTGCTACCTATGAATTTGAACAAGGTGCTGAGCCCGCTTCAGTTATCCGCAAGTTCCTTGATGCCTTCCAGAGTCGTTGGACAGAGGAATATGCAGCAAAAGCTACTGAGCTTGGTATGAGTGTGGATGAAATTATCACTCTTGCATCGATTCTTGAAAAAGAAGGTACAGGCGAAGGTCAGTTCCTTCAGATTTCATCGGTTCTCCACAACAGACTTAATCGTTCGGGACTGTATCCTACACTTGACTGTAACTCCACAAAGGACTATGTTAAAAACACAGTTGCAAAGCGTATTACAACCCCTGAAATCAACAAATATGTAGTCAGCTATAACACTTATGAGGTTGCAGGTCTGCCGCCAAGTGCTATCTGTAATCCGGGACTTGATGCTATTGAATCAGCACTTTTCCCTACTCCGTCTAACAACTATTTCTTCAGACACGATAAAAACAATGAAATTTACCTTGCTGAAACAATTGAAGAGCATAACGCTAACGGACGAGTTGTTCAGAGGGTAAACGCAGGAGATTAAAATATGATTACACCTGAATTATTAGCACCTGCAGGTGACAGAGAGCGTTTAGAATCAGCTCTTATGTACGGTGCAGATGCAGTTTATCTTGGTGGTGACGCATTCGGTATGCGTGCAGCACCACAGAATTTCAATTTTGAACAATTAAAGGAAGCAGTTGACCTTTGTCACGCTAAAGGTGTTAAGGTTTATCTTACTTGCAATACATTGGCAAGAAATGAAGAGATTTTAAAATTGCCTGAGTATCTCGAAAAATGGGCTGATATCGGCGTTGACGCATTTATTGTTGCCGACATTGGTGTATTATCACTTTGTAAAAAATATGCACCAAAGGTGCCTGTTCATATTTCAACTCAGGCCGGCATTGTAAACTATGTTACAGCAAACGAGTTTTACAATATGGGTGCTTCACGTGTGGTTACTGCACGAGAACTTTCAATGACAGAAATTTCTGAAATCAGAGCAAAAGTACCGAAAGAGCTTGAAATTGAGTGTTTCGTTCACGGTGCTATGTGTGTATCGTTTTCAGGCAGATGCTTACTTTCAAATTACCTTGTAAATCGTGATGCCAACCGTGGTGAATGTGCTCAGCCTTGTCGTTGGGAATACGCTATTATGGAAGTGAAGCGTGACGGAATGTACTTCCCTATTCAGGACTCAAAGGAAGGCACATATATTCTCAACTCAAAGGATATGTGTATGATTGAGCATATTCCTGAAATGGTTAAGGCAGGTATTTCAAGCTTTAAGATTGAAGGCAGAGCAAAATCTGCATATTATGCTGCTGTTGTCACAAACGCTTACAGAGTTGCAATTGACGAATATCTTAAAAATCCTACTGACGACTTCAGACCATCTCAATGGGTTATTGATGAGGTTTATAAGGTAAGCTATCGTGATTATTGCACAGGATTTTATTTCAATGCACCTAACGAAAATGCAAACATCAGCTTTGAGGGTGGATATAAGCGTCACTATGATGTTATGGCAGAGGTTAAAGACTGCAAAGACGGATATATAATTGCAGAGCAGAGAAATAAATTCTCTCGTGGGGATGCGCTTGATGCACTTCAGCCGTCAACAGAACCTGTTGTATTTACTGCAAACGAGTTATTTGATAAAGACGGAAATGAAATTGAATCAGCTCCGCATCCGATGATGACTGTAAAAATCAAGAGTGATTTGACTTTCCCAAAAGGAACATTATTGAGAAAAGAAAAATAACAAATTTGGGGATGTAATTATGGGAATTTTATTGGGGATTTGTTATATTATATTTTTTATTTTTGTGCCTTTGTATGATAGGGCATATTGGCCTGAGCCTACAAAGAAATCACTTACATGCAAGATGATTGCTGCAACTATGTTTGTTGCAATCGGTGTTATCGGTATGTTTATGGCTGACAACACATCACAATATGCAAAAACAATGCTTATCGGATTGATTTTAGGTTGGTTCGGTGATTTGTTTATGCATATCCCACATCCACCGGGAAACCCGAGAATGTCTGTTGTTTACATAGGTGCAGGCGGATTTTTAATAGGTCATATTTTCTATGTGACTGCATTTTTTAAATCAACTGCAGGACTTACCGGAAATAATAAGTTCTTGTCAATGCCTGAGATTATTGCTTTCTTTGT
>JAFTUP010000006.1 GCA_017466205.1 Clostridia bacterium | reverse complement strand
CTTAAGCCATGGTTTATCTACACTTGGATATCCCGTTATGTTTTTTTCTGTTTGCATAATCATTCTCCTTTTAAATTAATATAAATTTTATGAGTTGATATTTAATCTTTTATTAAATAAAAATGCTGTGTTGTGATTTGTTGGTATATTTTGCAGATGAGCAAAAGCATCTTTATAATTTATTGTATTGGGTAATTGATAAATACACGATTTTTCATAATTCCAATTAAGTGGTGGATAGTCATATACAGCCTGAAATATTTTTTTCTGTTCTTTATGTATATCTATTTCATTGCGTTTTGCTTCTCTTTTTGAAATAAAATCCCACCGCAAAGTAGCCATATCATCTCGCAAAATTATAATTCCTTGTTGCTTTGTAAAATTTTCTGCTACAAAAGGTTCACCAAAGCAAATTCGACAAAGCATTTTATCCTTATCATAGTCAATTGCAATAGGAATAATCTGTGCTCTTGCCTTTTGTGCAACCTCAATAATTCCCCACCTCATTGGGAGCATTAACAAATTATCTGTTAAATTCCAAGTGGCTTCAGGAAACCACAAAACCGATTTGTTTTTCTTTAGATATTCAACTATATATTGTTTTGTTTTCAGGGTATCTGTTTTATCTTTTCTGTCCACCCAAATTACACCAGACAAAAAGAAAAAGATTTTATCAGCAAAAGCAAGATTTTGTTTTCCAAGTAATGTATAACAATGATGTTTAATTGCTTTTAAAGCTATTGGTATATCAGGAAATGCTGAATGATTACACGCAAAAATGATAGGTTTATCACTAACTGGCATATAATCATTTTCCACTTTAATCTTATATTTAACTTTTGTTTTGCTAAGCAACATAGTCAATGGATATATTTTACTCCTTAACCATATTGCAAAATTGGTATCGATAATTCTCTTTTCCACCAATAATTACCCCTATAAACAAAAAGTGCGACCACCGAAGCAGTCGCACAAAAAACGCAAACTCCGATAGTCGCCAAACCAATTCAATATAAAGGGCAATAAGCACACCTAAATTGATGGAATCTGCATTTTTATCAAATTCACAAATTTAGATATGCGAAAAAATGGGTATATTATTCTCTAAAAAAGAAAAATTGCCCCCTCATTTTATATTCAATTGGTTTGGCACTATTAAGTTTAACATAAATTTTGTAATTATTCAATATAAAGTTTTATTTTCTCTCCCTCCGTCAAAATCAAAGATTTTGCACCTCCCTCGTCAGAGGGAGAAAAAGGAAAAGGGCGATTCGTGAATCGCCCCTACATTTTACGCTTTGCGCTTTGCATTTTGCACTTATATTATTTCTCCGCCACCGAGGATTGTGTCACCATCGAAGATTACAAGTGACTGTCCTTTTGTGATTGCTCGTTGTGGATGGTCAAATTTGACGTGAAGATTTCCGTTTTCATCCTGCCAAGCTGTTGCCGGTTGTTCCTTGTGTCTGTAACGGACACGAGCAAGTACTCTTATTGGTTCTGTGAGAGTTTTTCCGCTGATTATGTTTACGTTTTTTGCTACTACTGTATCAGTAAACAAGTCTTCATTATCACCTAAAATAACATTGTTTGTTTCAGGGTCAATATTAAGTACATAAAGTGGATTTTTATATGCAATTCCAAGACCTTTACGCTGACCGATTGTATAATTTACAATACCTTTATGTTCACCGAAAGAAAAGCCTGTTTTGTGAATAAACTGACCTTTTGGATAGTCCTTATTATTATATGATTTAATGAAACTTACATAATCACCGTCAGGGACAAAGCAAATATCCTGGCTATCCTTTTTTCGTGCAGTTATAAGGTCATTTTCTTCTGCAATTTTACGGATTTCAGGCTTTGTGTATTCACCCAATGGAAATTTAATATGTTTTAATTGTTCTTGTGTGAGCATATAAAGAAAATAACTCTGGTCTTTCATTTCATCAACCGCTTTTTTCAGTTTATACTCACCCTTTTCGCACACTACTCTTGCATAGTGACCTGTTACAACGAAATCTGCATTTAACTCGCGCATTTTATCCATCATTGCACCGAATTTGAGAGTACGGTTACACTCAACACAAGGATTTGGGGTTTTGCCCTGCTCATAGCACTCAATAAATTTATCAATTACCTGTGCTTTGAATTCCTCTTTAAGTGGAAAAATATAAAAAGGCATACTGAGTCTGTCAGCAACTGCTTTTGCATCACTGCAATCCCCTTCGGAATAGAGCTGCATTGTAGCACCGACACACTCATAGCCTTCATTTTTCATAAGTAAAGCAGCGACGGAGCTGTCAACTCCGCCACTCATTGCAATAATTGCCTTTTTCATATTTTATTACCCAAGTTCAAGCATTTTATCAATACACTTTTTAGCATCCTTGATAGTCTGCTCATCCATTACGATTTCTTCTCCGCCCTCACCTGTCATAGTGTTGTAAAGGTCAACAAGAGTTGTCGCTTTCATATTAGGACAGATAAGCTCTTTTGAAAGCGGATAGAACTTCTTATCAGTACATTCGTACTGCAAAGATTCGGCAATACTGATTTCAGTTCCGATAATAAATTCTTTTGCATCACTTTTACGTGCATAATCCATAATTCCTGATGTTGAGCCGATATAATCAGCTTCTGCCACAACCTCAGGTCTGCATTCAGGGTGAACAAGGAAAAGTGCATCAGGATGAAGTGCTTTTGCATTATCCACATCTTTTTTGCTCATTCTTGCGTGAATCGGGCAACCACCCTGTAAAAGCTTGAATTCCTTTTCAGGAACTTGTTCAGCAACAAAAGCACCAAGGTTACAGTCAGGAATAAAGAGAATTTTATCATTAGGGATTTTCTTAACAATTTTGACTGCTGAAGAAGATGTTACACACACATCACATACTGTTTTAAGGTCTGATGTAGTGTTGATATAAGCTACAACTGTATAGTCAGGATACTGCTTTTTAACCTGTGTGATAAGCTCTTTATCCATCTGTTCAGCCATTGGGCAACCGGCAACAGGACTTGCAATATAAACTGTTTTTTCAGGTGAGAGAATTTTTACGGTTTCAGCCATAAAACGAACTCCACACATAATTACAGTCTGTTGTGGTGCTTTTTCAGCAAGAACGCTTAACTGAAAGCTATCACCTGTAAAATCAGCAACTTCCTGAATTTCACGGGCAACATAACTGTGAGCAAGAATGCAAATGTCTTTTTCTTTTTTTAGTTGCAGAATTTTTTCCTGCATTTCTCTTACTGTCATTTTAATCTTCCTTTATAAAGATTATTGTGCATTGTAGGGGCGATTCACGAATCGCCCGTATATTTTTAATTGTTAATTTCATCCAAACTATAAACATATTTGAAACTAATAATATCGTCAGAATTTGATTGTTGACCTTCTAACTCATCCTTTAAAGAATTATTCTCATCAATAATAAAATAAATTGTACTGCAACCATACTCTACAGCTTTTGGCATAAAATAATTAGCCACCCACTTTGTATCTTCAGGTATATTTTCAAAGCCGTTACGAGTGTCTGCACAATAATCACAAGAGTGTTGCTTAATAATCTCCAAAGCATATTCTAATGGTTTTCTGTAATCTTCATTACAACAGAATTTTTTCCAAGTCACGAAAACTACATTGTATTTTTCGTTATAAACAATATCACAGAATTCTGATAAATACATATTAAGCACCTCCAATAATATGGTGTTTTTTTGGGCGATTCGTGAATCGCCCCTACAAAGCAGGCGTGGAAGCCTGCCACTACGCGTTGTTATAATTAATGATGATGTTCTTCGAATTCAAAATCTGCTTTGTTATATTCTATACCGTTTTTGTCATAGTAGTCTTTTACAGCTGCTTTGATAGCCTGTTCTGCGAGAACTGAACAGTGGATTTTTACTGCAGGAAGTCCGTCAAGAGCCTCAACAACTGCTTTGTTTGTGAGCTTGAGAGCCTCTGAAAGTGGCTGTCCCTTAATCATATCTGTTGCAATTGAGCTTGTTGCAATTGCAGATGCACAACCGTAAGTATTGAACTTAACATCAGTAATAATATCATTCTCAATTTTGAGATACATTTTCATAATATCTCCGCATTTTGCGTTGCCAACTTCTCCTATTCCGTCAGCATCATCTAATTTACCAACATTATGTGGATTCACAAAATGTTCCATTACCTTTTCTGAATATTCCATTTTTATTTACCCTCTTTCATTATCTTTTCCCAAAGTGGTGACATATCACGAAGTCTGTTGATTATTGGTGGTAATTGTTCGATTATATATTCCACTTCTTCAGGTGTATTTTCTCCACAAAGACTGAGTCTAAGTGAACCGTGAGCAATTTCGTGAGGAAGACCTATTGACAAAAGCACATGGCTTGGGTCAAGTGAGCCTGAAGTACAAGCTGAACCTGAAGAAGCACTGATTCCCATTAAATCAAGGTAAAGAAGAAGTGATTCACCCTCAACGCCCTCAAAGCAAGCACTTACATTACCGGGAAGTCTGTGTTCACGGTCGCCATTAATACGGCTACGGTCAATTTTGAGAATTCCCTCAATGAGTTGTTCTCTCATACTGATAAGCTTCTTTGTGTTTTCTTCCATATTGTCACAAGCGTCTTTGAGTGCTGCAGCCATACCAACTATTGCCGGAACATTTTCTGTACCTGCACGACGATTTCTCTCCTGAGCACCACCCTCAATAAGGTTTGGAAGTCTTATACCCTTTTTGCAATATAATGCACCAACGCCTTTAGGTCCGTGGAATTTATGACCTGAAAGTGACAACATATCAATATTGTCAGCCTTTACATCAACAGGAATATGACCAACAGCCTGAACAGCGTCCGTATGGAAAAGTACACCTTTCTCACGACAAAGTGCACCGATTTCACGAATTGGCTGAACTGTGCCGATTTCGTTGTTAGCATACATAATTGTCACAAGTGCTGTATCTTCACGGATTGCATTTTTCACATCATCAACTTTTACAACACCGTTTTCATAAACATCAAGCAAAGTGATTTCAAAGCCCTCTTTTTTGAGCACATTCAATGTGTGAAGAACAGCGTGATGTTCAAACTTTGAACTGATAATATGCTTTTTACCTTTTTTCGCCATTAAGTATGCTGCACCTTTGATTGCCCAGTTGTCGCTCTCACTACCGCCTGATGAAAAATAAACATCATTGGGGTCGGCATTTATACACTCGGCAACTATATTTCTTGCATCTCTTACTGCATGGAAAGCATCTTGTCCGACTGAATGCAAGCTTGACGGATTT
>JAFTUP010000055.1 GCA_017466205.1 Clostridia bacterium | reverse complement strand
TAACGGTAAGCATTATCTTATCTGGGCGGAAAAACTTGGTGATTCATCACTCTTTATGGCAGAAATTAATCCAAATGAGCCTTGGAAACTTATTAATAAGCCAATTCTTCTTACCAAACCTGAATATGATTGGGAAAAAATCCGACACAGAGTAAACGAAGGCCCTGCTGTGCTTAAAACAGAAGATAAAGTCTATGTTTTCTTTTCAGCATCAGGTACAGGCGAAGAATACTGTATGGGTAAAGTTTATGCTGACCGAGATGCTGATTTGATGGATAAAGCTAACTGGACAAAAGATTCTGAACCTGCTTTGCAGACAAGTGATTTAATTGACCAGGCAGGTCCGGGACACAACAGCTTTGTTGTTGATGAAAACGGAAATCAGTTAATCGTTTACCACGCAAGACCATTTTCACATTTCGACAAAAATTGTGGTTCATATTGTGATGAGCCACTTTATGACCCTTGTCGTCACGCGAGAATTAAATTAGTCACATTCGACAAAAAAGGTGTTCCTAACTTGAAGTAATTTTACTTGACAAAATATTGTGCTGACTGTATAATTTAATCACAATATATAGTTGTTTGCGTAACTGACGGATTTTGTGGATTACCACAAGGGAACGCGAACTGTATTAAGCCGACCGTCTGGGCAATTCAACTTATTTTTTTAAAAGTTGAGTTGCTCTTTTTGTTTTTTGATATATAGGAGGAATACTATGGAACATAAGAACTGGAATGGATTTGTAAAAGGTGTATGGCAGGATGAGATTAATGTTCGTGATTTCATTCAGCTCAACTATAAAGAATATAAGGGTGATGATTCATTCCTTGAGGGTGCAACTTCTCGTACTGATGCAATGATGAAGAAAGTTAATTCTCTCTTTGACCTTGAAAGACAGTATGGTGGTGTCCTTGATATTGACACAACAAATGCATCTTCACTTACAACATTTTTACCCGGTTATGTTGATAAAGCAAATGAACTTATTGTTGGTCTTCAGACTAACCGACCATTAAAGCGTGGTGTAAACCCATTCGGTGGTATGAGAATGGTTCGTCAGGCTTGTGAGGCTTACGGATATCACTTAAGCGATAAAGTTGAAGAAGAATTCAAATACAGAACAACTCATAATGACGGTGTTTTCCGCGCATATACTGACGAAATGCGTGCAGCTCGTAAATGCCACGTAATTACAGGACTTCCTGATGCTTACGGTCGTGGCAGAATTATCGGTGACTATCGTCGTGTTGCACTTTACGGTGTTGATAAGCTTATCGAAGAAAAGAGAAAGGATAAAGCAGCAAGAGCCAGCGGTAACTTTAATACTGACCAGATTCGTCTTTTTGAGGAACTTTATCAGCAGATTGCATTTTTAGGTTATCTTAAGGAAATGGCTGCATCTTATGGCTATGACATCAGTCAACCTGCTAAAAATGCTCGTGAAGCAATTCAATGGACATATTTTGCATACCTTGGTGCCATTAAAGAACAGACTTGTGCTGCAATGTCACTTGGTAGAGTTAGTACATTCTTTGATATTTACATTGAGCGTGATATTGCAAGAGGCATTCTCAATGAAAAAGGTGCTCAGGAGTTAATGGACGATTTTGTAATAAAACTTCGTTTGGCAAGACACTTAAGAACTCCTGAATATAACGAACTTTTCGGTGGTGACCCAATGTGGATTACCGAAGCAGTTGGTGGTATGGGTGAAGACGGAAGAACTCTCGTTACGAAGAACTGTTTCAGAATACTCAATACTCTTTATACTCTCGGTTCATCACCTGAACCAAATCTTACTGTTTTGTGGTCAACTCAGCTCCCTGAAAACTTTAAGAAATTCTGTGCAAAGGTTTCAGCAGACACAGACTCAATTCAGTATGAAAATGATGATGTAATGCGTCCTGATTACGGTGACGATTATGCTATTGCTTGTTGTGTTTCTGCAATGAAAGTGGGCAAACAGATGCAGTTCTTCGGTGCTCGTTGCAACCTTGCAAAACTTCTGCTTATTGCCATCAACGGTGGTTACGATACAACAAGTAAGATGCATATCGGCCCACAGATGGATGTTATGGATTGCGAAAAGCTTGATTTCGATGCAGTTATGGAGCGTTTCCAGATTTACATTGAATGGCTCAGCCACTTGTATGTAAACACAATGAATGTGATTCACTCTATTCACGATAAATATGCTTATGAAAAAATCCAGATGGCACTTCACGATACTGATGTTGAGCGTTTTATGGCATTCGGTATTGCAGGTCTTTCAGTTGTGGCTGACTCATTAAGTGCAATTAAGTTTGCCGATGTTAAGCCTGTTAAGGACAGCGAAGGCTTTATCACAGATTTTAAGACAACAGGTGAGTTTCCTAAATTCGGTAATGATGATGACCGTGTTGACCTTATTGCAAAGGATATGACACATAGAGTTATTACTGAGCTTCGTAAAACACCTACATATCGTGACGCGGTTCATACTCTTTCTGTACTTACCATTACATCAAATGTTATGTATGGTAAAAATACAGGTGCTACTCCTGACGGAAGAAAGAATGCAGAGCCATTCGCCCCTGGTGCTAACCCAATGCATAACAGAGAAGAAAACGGTGCTCTGTCTTCACTTAATTCAGTTGCAAAAATCAGTTATGACGATTGTCGTGACGGTATTTCAAATACATTCTCAATCACTCCTGAAGCACTTGGTCGTGATGAGGATGAAAGAGTAACAAATCTTGTAGCAATCCTTGATGGTTATTTTGCAAAAATGGCACATCATATCAATGTAAATGTGCTTAATCGTGAAACACTTATGGATGCTTATGAAAACCCTGACAAGTATCCGAATCTTACAATCCGAGTTTCGGGTTATGCTGTTAATTTCAATAAGCTTTCAAAGGCACAGCAGAGAGAAGTAATCAGCAGAACATTCCATGAGGCAATGTGATGATTGGACAAGTTCATTCAATTCAGAGCCTTGGTACAGTTGACGGACCCGGTTTAAGGTTTGTGGTGTTTTTACAGGGGTGTAATCTTCGTTGCAAGTGTTGTCACAATCCTGACACTTGGGAAATGCAGAGTGAAAAGACTTTCACATCTGAAGAAATAGTTCATAAAGCACTCAATTACCGTGAATATTTCGGTGAAAAAGGTGGAATTACCCTTTCAGGTGGTGAGCCACTTTTACAAGCAGATTTTGCTTACGAAATATTCAAACTCTGTCACGAAAACGGAATCAATACGTGCCTTGACACATCGGGCAGCATATTAAATGATTCTGTAAAAAAACTGCTTACTGAAACTGACAGAGTGTTGCTTGACGTAAAATATACAGATGATGATTTGTACATTGAAAATGTTGGTTGTGCAATTAAAAAGCCATTGGAATTTTTAGAATATCTCAATGAGCAGAAAATTCCAACAACTTTAAGGCAAGTTGTTATACCAACACTCAATGATAATGAAGAAAACATTGAAAAACTCAATGCAATTGTGAAAGAATATTCTTGCATTGACAAAGTTGAACTTTTACCGTTCAAAAAAATCTGTCAGACAAAATATGACAGTATGAATATTCCGTTTCCTTTCGCAGATAAAGAAACACCAACAAAGGAAATAATGGAAAAACTTAAAAATAAGATAATTCAAACGTAAAGTGGAAAACTGAAAACTGAAAACGAAGGGGTGCGGGCATCCAATGGATGCCGAATTAGCACTGTCTGAGCCGGTAGGCGAGTATCTGCGACGCTGATTTTATTATAATTGCAACGCAGTTCCGACGTTTTCCGTTTTACATTTTCAACTTTCAATTATACATGCAACGCAGTTCCGACATTTTGCACTTAAACAATAAATTAATAAACTAAATACAATTTGGGGGATTTTATTATGCTTTCAGACATTCAAATCGCACAGCAGACACCTTGTTTACCAATTACAGAAATCGCAAAGAAACTTAACATTGACACAGATGACCTTGAACTTTACGGTAAATACAAGGCAAAGTTACCACTTTCTCTTAACAAGAAATATGCAGACAGAGAAAACGGAAAGCTCATCCTTGTTACTGCTATTAACCCAACGCCTGCAGGTGAGGGTAAAACTACTATCACAGTAGGTCTTGGTCAAGCTATGAACAAAATCGGCAAAAATGCTTGTATCGCACTTCGTGAGCCATCAATGGGACCTGTTTTCGGTGTTAAAGGCGGTGCTGCAGGTGGTGGATATTCACAGGTTATCCCTATGGAAGACATCAACCTCCATTTCACAGGCGATATGCACGCAATTACTGCTGCCAATAATCTCCTTTGTGCTATTATCGACAACCACATGCAGCAGGGTAATGAACTTCGCATTGACCAGAGAAGAATCCTCTTTAAGCGTTGCCTTGATATGAATGACAGAGCTCTTCGTAATGTTATTGTTGGTCTTGGCGGTAAAGTGAACGGTGTTCCTCGTGAAGACGGATTTATGATTACCGTTGCAAGTGAAATTATGGCTATTCTCTGTCTTGCAACTGATATTGAAGACCTTAAAACAAGACTCGGCAACATTCTCGTGGCTTACACTCTTGATAATACTCCTGTTTATGCAAAAGAGCTCAATGCAGTTGGTGCAATGGCAGCACTCTTAAAGGATGCAATCAAGCCAAACCTTGTGCAGACTCTTGAAAATACACCTGCAATTATGCACGGTGGACCATTCGCAAATATTGCTCACGGTTGTAACTCTGTTACTGCTACAAAGCTTGCTCTCAAACTTGCTGACTACTGTATTACAGAGGCAGGTTTCGGTGCGGACCTTGGTGCTGAAAAGTTTCTTGACATCAAGTGTCGTTATGCAGGTCTTAAGCCTGAATGTATCGTAGTTGTTGCTACAATTCGTGCTCTTAAATACAACGGTGGTGTTGCTCGTGCAGATTTACAGGAAGAAAATGTTGAAGCTCTTAAAAAGGGTATCGTAAACCTTAAAACTCATATTGAGAATATGAGAAAATACAATGTGCCTGTTGTTGTTGCAATCAATAAATTCCATACAGATACAGATGCGGAAATCGCTTATATTAAGGAATTCTGTGAAGAAATGCAAGTTCCAGTTTCTCTTGCTGAAGTATTCGCTAAAGGCGGCGAAGGCGGTATGGACTTAGCTGAAAAGGTTTGTGCAGTTATCGACGAAGGCAAAGCAGATTTCCAGCCTCTCTATGACGAAAAGCTTTCAATCAAAGAAAAGCTTAATACTATCGCAAAGGAGATTTACCGTGCAGACGGTGTAATCTTCACAGCTGCTGCTGAAAAGGCAATCAAGGATATTGAATCTCTCGGTCAGGACAAACTCCCTGTTTGTGTCGCAAAGACACAGTATTCACTTTCTGATGACCCAACAAAGCTTGGTAAACCTGAAAACTTTATGATGACAGTTCGTGAAGTAAAACTCAGCGCAGGTGCAGGCTTTATCGTTTGTCTCACAGGTGACATTATGACAATGCCGGGACTTCCGAAAGCTCCTGCAGCATACAAGATTGATGTTGATGCTGACGGAAAGATTGATGGATTGTTCTAAAAATTGATTTAATTTAATAATACAACATTAA
Source organism: Clostridia bacterium (assembly GCA_017466205.1). GTDB lineage: Bacteria > Bacillota > Clostridia > Oscillospirales > Acutalibacteraceae > Fimenecus. Next base: position 5,540 of record JAFTUP010000055.1, on the reverse strand, counting down.
AGTTAGGGCGAGGACTTCGTGTCTTCGCCCTTGTTTGTTGCAATTAATTATAATTTATCGGGCTCTTTTGATTTGATGTTTGCATGGTAGGGCGGGGTCTTGACCCCGCCGCCGTTGGTTGATATGTCGCTTTTCGGCGGGGTCACCCTGAGTGAAACGAAGGATCTATTCAAATAGGATAGAGATTCTTCGCTTACGCTCAGAATGACCTGCCTAAATTAATTACATATAAACCAACAACGGGTCGTCGAGACGCCGACCCCTACGAAGTATATCCCTACAAACTCTGATTTGTGTTTTACTTTGCATAAAAAACCGTAAAAAGGGGATTGTCCACTTTTTACGGAGTTGGATTTTGTTTATTCAGTTTTATATTTCTCTGCCTGAAGATTAAACATATATGCATAAGTTCCGTCAAGTTCCATTAGTTCAGCGTGACTTCCACTTTCAATAATTCTTCCGTTTTCCATAACATATATTTTATCTGCATTAACGGTAGTTGAAAGTCGGTGAGATATGAAAATAACAGTTTTGTGGTCTGCCGCCTCAATCATAGCCTGATTAAGATTATATTCAGCAACAGGGTCAAGGTTTGCACTTGGCTCGTCAAGGATAACATAAGGACAATTCTTATAGAATGCTCGTGCGATAGCGGTTTTCTGTGCTTCACCACCAGAAAGCATAATACCGTCATCATCAAATTCACGAAGAAGTTCCGAGTAAATTCCGTTTTTAAGTTCCTTATTGAAACCACTGTGTTTCAGTGCATCAATAACTCTTTCTTCATCAGGGTTGATGTCAAGTGCAACATTTTCTCCTAAACTGCATGAGAAAATCTGGAAGTCCTGAAATACTGCTGCAAACCTGTCACGATGTGACTCTGCAGTAGCATCCTTTATGTTTTCGCCATCAATGAGAATTTCGCCCTCAGTAGCATCATAAAGCCTTAACAGAAGATTTGTAAGCGTTGTTTTACCGGCACCATTATAACCGACAAGAGCAATTTTCTCATAAGGCTTGATTGTGATATTGATGTCCTCAAGAGTAGGCTTGTCGTTGTTAGGGTAGGTGAATGAAAGATTTTTAATCTGTATTTCTTTAGGCTCTGTTTTTGTGGCTTTCTTACCGCCACTTTTAATTTTAAAATCAGCATTTAAGAATTCACGATACTTGTCAATCATTTTACCTTGCTCTGAAAAACGAGCCAGTGCCCAGATTGTTAGAAACTGGAATGACATAGCAACTGAATGAGCACCGTTGAATGTAGCCACAAAGTCACCTGCTGAAAGAGTGTCCTTCACAAGCACACAATATCCAAGATAAAGTGGCAGGACGAACATAAATCCCAAATTCTGAACACCGACAGTCTGTAAACAGTTAAGAGTTGAAATCTTATCCCAGTATTTCTTTTGATTTCTGATAACATCGTCAGCAGCATCATTATATCTGTCAATGAGTAATGGTGAAATGTTATTCATTCGTACTTCTTTTGCATAGTCCTGCAAATAGAAAACGCGCTGGAAATAATCAGAACGTCTGTGGTATTTTGCATTTTCGACTCGTCTTTCCATCATAAGTGAGCCGACCTTTTTACTGATTGGCAGGAAAATACATATCACAGTAAGAATAATAACAAGACACCGTGGGTCAATTGTGATAAGAACTGTTGATACTGAAAAAAGTGAAATAATATGTCCCACATACATTCTTACAAGGCCTAAAAGATTTTGAATATTGCCGGAAGATGATTCAATTGTAAGAATGAAATTATTGTAGAATTCAGGATTGTCATAAGACTCAAGGTCAAGGCTTCTTGCTTTATCATAAAGTTTTTGGTTAAGACCGTAATAAAGTCTCTCTCTTTCTGTATTCCAGTAAAATTCGCGGAATAACCACGAAATAACGGTAGATGCAACAAGAATAATGGCAATTACCACAACTGCATAGAAAATTCTCTCAAAGTCTTTACCTTCTGTTACGACATCAATGATATACTTAACACCAATAACACGAATAAGATTGTTAGGTAGAATCATTAAAAGTCCCCACATAAATTCACCAAGGACAAGCAGGGGAGATACACTGAAAAGAAGCTTTACAAAGAAAAAAATATTTGAAGGCATTGAGTGAACTGTCTTTTCGTTATCTTTTTTCTTAAACATTTTCACTCACCTCACTTTCGCCTTTGTAGCTTGATGCTTGTAAAGTGAACATTTTACTGTATTCACCATTCTGTGCCATAAGCTCCTGATGACTTCCTGATTCAAGAATTGTACCGTTTCCAAGAACGAAAATTCTGTCAGAAAGTACGGCACTTGAAAGTCTGTGTGAAATATATATAACAGTTTTATTTTCTGTTACTTTTATAAGATTTTCATACATTTTGTATTCTGCAATAGGGTCAAGAGCTGAGCTTGGCTCATCAAGAATTGCAATCTCAAAATCTCTTGCAAAAAGTCTTGCGGCGGACACTTTTTGGCTTTCGCCACCTGAAAGTCCTGCACCGTCAATTTCAAATTCACGGGTTAAGACTGTGTCAGCACCCTTTGGAAGACTTTGGATTTTATCCCATACACCGCTTTGTTTAAGTGCTTTTTCTGCAAGTTGCTTTTCTTCCTCATTACATTCGTGACACATAATATTTTCATTAACTGATACTGCAAAGTTCTTATAGTCCTGGAAAACCGTTGCAAAGGTATTTCGTAGGGATTTAACATTATATTCCTTTACATTTATGTCATTGTACAGAATTTCGCCCTCATCAGGGTCGTAAAATCTTAAAAGAAGTTTTACAAGAGTTGATTTGCCTGCACCGTTGACACCAACAACAGCAATGGTTTCACCTTTGTTGATTTTAAAGGAAACATTTTTAAGAATAACCTTGCTTGTGTCAGGATATTTAAAGCTGACATTTTTGAACTCAAGGCTCCGGAATTCGCCTGCATCTTTGCCACCGTCAGTAATCTTTGGCTCGCAATCAAAGAAATCTCTTAAATTTTGGAAGAAAAGAGCCATCTGTGACAATTCGTCAAAGCCTTCTGCAATACTCATTGTTGAGTCACGTACAGAGTTGATTGATGAAAGCACAACGGAAAAGTCCGAAATGGTAAGTGCTTTTGTGTATATAAATTGATAACCTGCAAGAGCATAAGTACCGATAATCGGTATAAAATCACTGAAAAGTGAACTGAGCATACTGTAAATAAACAGTTTCCAGCCATAATCTTTAAGAATTTGAATATTGCCGTCAATTGCCTTTTTAAATCTCTCAATAAGAACTGCAAAGATGTTTGATGTTCTCATATCCTTTGAATATTCCTTAAGGAACATTGTACGCTGAGTATATGCTTTGATTCTGTTGTTTGTTGTCATCCGGAGATCACGCTTGTAAACTGCTTTGCTCTTGAAAATTTCGATGACAAATACCAATGTGACAGGTAAAAGGAACAAGAGATACAATGGGTTAATGACCGTAACCGTTGTCACAACACAGATAAGCGCAATAATACCACCGATAATAGCTGCAATATCCCAACAAAGCAAGTCATAGTAGCTTGATGAAAGAACAAGTGTTGCTCTTTGATATTTGTCGTAAAATTCAGGATTTTCATAACAACTTACATCAAGCTGAACCGCTTTTTGAAATATCTTGTTATTAAGTTTTTTGTACACCACTTTTGTTGATACAAGTCTCATTTTTGTGGCGTAGTTTGAAATTATATTGATTGTTAAGCATACGCCAAAGAAAAGCAAAAGATAAATAAAATATGTTTTGAAATCAGCATTTCCGTCGATGATGCTTAAGAGTACCTTTAAGAACAGTATGTTCTGAACATACATAGATAAAACCTTGTTGGAAATTTCCGTAACAAGATAGCCTATTAAAAGTTTTTTGTCTGCTTCCCATACAAGTTTTAAAGCATATAAAGCATTTTTGAAAATGGGAACTTTAACAGGCTCGTGAAGCTTAATCCACCTCATATTTTCTCTCCTTTTTCTGAATTAAAATAAAAACCGTAGGCTACTCTGCCCACGGTGACAAAATACAATATCCTAAATGATAAAATCAATCGCAAGAAAAGGGTATGTATTGAAGAGCAGGGCAGAAAGATTTAACTATATTATTAGTTCTGTGATTATACCAACGGTTTGTCATGATTTTCTGCCTCCTCTCTTTTTTTTGGTTGAACGCTTTTTTGTAACTTCTAAATTATAATACTCCTAAAAATGTATGTCAAGAAAATTATGGTAAATTAATGCTTTGAGGCATAAAAAATCGCCCCATAAGGACGGAAATCAACAGATTATTTAAAAGTGCTTATAAAAATGAAATAACCCTCAGAGCCGATGTTTCTTTACACATCTTTCACTGGCTCGGAGGGTTATTTCTGTTCACTCTTGATATCTAACATCATTTTATCTACCTCTCATTCTACAGATTTTTCGTCTTCCAATTCTTGATTTTCAACTCCGTCACACTCTCTAACAGTCATCAATCATTCTCGTAAAGCGAGACCTTTAATGCATCGAAACCTATTTGTCAAACACGGAAGACCTTTTTCGTCAGGTTCTCATTTAAAAATAAACTTTAGTTTGCAAACACTTATCTATATAAAATATTTAATCTTTTTCGTCTGTGCTGTTTGCTACACAATTTTTATTTCTTTAAAACTAAGTCTTATTTTTTAAGAACCTTTTGTGATTTACCTGTACATTGGAATCACCGTTTCCTTTCTGTGTCTATAATATAACACAGAAAAAAGTATTTTTCAATATGTAATTTTGTACAAAGTTAATATATTTTTATTATTTAAAACGGAGATTTTGTTTATTATGCTCATAAAATTTTCAAAAATCTATTGACTTTTAATAAATAATTTGGTATTCTAAACATGTTGGGCGTCTTTCAAGATGCCCTTTTTTTAATGTAAAAATGTCGTTGACTCGATATAAATCTCTGATGAGATTTTCGATATGTGCCGTGCACACGATATGCTTACAGCTCGATATGTGCCGTTGGCACGAAAGATTTATATCATATCGAATACGAATGAAATGAGTATATATCGATTTTGTGTAACAAAAATATCGAATTGAGTTTACTCAATATATCGACATAAAATAAATGCAAAATGCAAAACGTAAAATGCAAAGTGTCCGAACTGCGTTGCGATTATAATAAATTAACCGATTTGGTTATCTTGTAGGGGACGACGACTCGGCGTCCCGTAAGTTGCGATATAAATTATTGCTAAATCGGAGGTTGTCTATCTCTTTTGAGAATATGGTAGGGCGGGGTCAAGCCCCCCCTTCCGTCACTCGCTATGCTCGTGCCACCTTCCCCTCCAGGGGGAAGGCCAATTGGTCTCCCCACTTGATGGGGAGCTGTCAATTTGTCAAAAATGACTGAGGTGTTTTTCATACCTGCTTTCGTGTGTCACCCTAAACTCTGTAGGGTCTGCAACGCTGATTATATTATATGATTTTATTATAATTGCAACGCAGTTACGAATTTTTCCACTTTACGTTTTACAATTTTC
>JAFTUP010000054.1 GCA_017466205.1 Clostridia bacterium | reverse complement strand
TTTATTTAAAAGGTCATTTGTGTCAAAGTCAGATACAAATTCGAGCTCCTTTGTTTTTTCTTCTTTCTTTTCAAATGATGTTGGTGCTGTGAAATTGAGTTTTTCAATGATTTTGAACATTTCAAGGTCAGCAAGCATTGCTCTTGCCTTTTGTTCATCAACATTCTGCACTACAAAATCAGTAAGTTCACAACCTAAAGGCACATTGTTGATGATTGTACCGAGAGTGTAACTCAAAAATGCTTTTTCCTTATCATTTACAAGCTTATTTCTTAAGTTTTCCTTGATTTCAAGAGTGTCAATATTATCATAAATATTCTTAATAGTACCAAATTTTTGAATCAAGTCCCCTGCTGTCTTTTGTCCAACACCTGCAACACCCGGAATACAGTCAGATGAGTCACCCTGAAGTGCTTTAATGTCAATCATCTGTAACGGTGTAACACCATATTCTTCCATAATTCTCTGTGGTGTGTATGTTTCAGTTGTGGTTGTACCCATTTTAGTATGCGGTAAAAGTACAGTAACATTATCACGGATAAGCTGGAATGAGTCCCTGTCACCTGTTGCAATATAACACTCATTACCCTCTTTGCACATTTCTGCAACTGTGCCTAAAATATCGTCTGCTTCATATCCTTCAAGGGAAAGAATTCTATATCCCAATGCAATTAAAAGCTCTTTGAGCACAGGCAACTGCTGTGCAAGTTCAGGTGGCATACCGTGACGGTTAGCCTTATAACCGTCATACATTTTATGACGGAATGTTGGTGCTTTAAGGTCAAATGCAATAGCCACACCGTCAGGTTTGACCTCGTCACAGAGCTTCATTAAAATAGTTAAAAATCCATAAATACCATTGGTAAATCTGCCGTCTTTAGTTGACAGCTGACGAATACCGTAAAAGGCTCTGTTCAATATACTGTTACCATCAATTGCTAATATTTTCATACTTAATCACCAAAAATTCAAAATCATAAATAGTATAACATAATTTAGAAATAAATACCATACAAATTATAAAATTCATTTCATCAAATCGGAGTTTATCGATGAAGTGTAAAATGGAAAATGGAAAGTGTAAAATGAAGGGGTGCGGGCATCCAGTGGATGCCGAATTAGCACTGTCTGAGCCGGTAGGCGAGTATCTGCGACGCTGATTTTATTACAATTGCAACGCAGTTACGACGTTTTCCTTTTTCAACTTTCAACTTTCAATTACGATTATCCAGAAAAATTATAATTTGCATAGTGAAATGACAATAGCGGGGACAAGCCCCGCCTTAAGCTACAAATATTTAATTTTTATTTCTTTACTTTATCCATTTGGGCAATATCATTTGTATTCATTGAGTTACGATATACAACAAATCGACAGAAAACATATTCTGTTACAAGATTACACGCCATTGTAACTGCTTCGATTATGTAGTTGTTTATACCAGCATTTTCAGCCAATTGACCGAGATATAATGAAACAGGTGTAAATACGCAATAGAAAAGCGCCACCTTAACCATTGCAACAGGTACATTTGTTGCAGACTTAAATGTAAATTTACGGTTTACCGTGAAATTATAGAGAACTGACAATATAAGTGACGGTAGATATGCCATCCAATGTGCACAATCTGTAAGCTCGTGAATGATAGTATATGAAACAATCTGAATAATCCCTGCACCCATTGAGAACGCAACAAATTTTGCCACTTGAATAACTGTTTCTTTAGTTGAAAGCTTTTCTTTTTCCATTATTTTTATCTCCTGTTTTATATTTTTGTTGTTTCAGATTTTTTGTATTGAAAATTATTTATTGCATCTTCAAGCTTCAAAGACAACTCTTTAATTTTCAAAATTCTAAAAATCTTTATCCTCACAAAATCAATCAATGAGCATAATAGGAAAATACCTATTGCTGTACCAAAAACAGCCAACAGCATCAATATGGGATTGAATTCAGCATACAATTCAAATCTATTTTTCATTACCTTTGACCAAACAAAGGGTGCGGTGTGAATAAGATAAACACTGAACGCATAAGGAGAAAATGTTGCGGTTAGTTTTTTCATGCCATCTTTAAACCTCACTTTTGCAAACAAGCAGAGCAGAGCTGTCGCACAAAGCACCATTGTTGGTGAGGTGTATTTAATGAGTGAACCCTCATTTACCATTTCACCATTAACCTTAAAATTGTAATATTCAACAACAATTTTATGACCAAAAGTTAAAAATACTCCTGCCAGATAAAGCAGAACACATTTAATGTTACT
>JAFTUP010000053.1 GCA_017466205.1 Clostridia bacterium | reverse complement strand
TTGTGATTCCATAAATAACAGTTATCCAAAGCTCTTTGGAAGAATAACAGGAACACTTGAAGAAAATGAACGAACCCCGGAACGCAGGGATGCAGACATTGATGCGTATTGTATCAGCTATATGAAAAGTATAATTGAAATGCTTGAATGTATAAGCGAAACCGTATATAGCTGTGAGGAGATTAAAATTCACATAAAAAAGCGAAGAATACGCAAGATGTCTGAAAGCATTAAAAACAAACTGCAAACTTTTCTTGCCCCGGAACAGCTTGTATGCTGGTATGAATACAATAATAATGCTTGTAATTTATGTTCTATCCCTAAAGATTTAAGCAAACAGATATATACTAACCTCTGGAACAGAGAGGTGTTGTCTATTCTGACATCGGGTACTTTATCCGCAAACGGAGATTTTAACCTGATGAAAAATAAATTGGGTATAGATTATATGCAAACTGATAAAATTGCAGAAACAAGCAAAAAATCACCCTTTGACTATAAACAAAATGCTCTTATATATATTCCTGAATATATACCTTTTCCGAATGTGAAGCGTGAGGGATATATCAGAGCCGTTACAAACGAGATTGACAGGCTTTTGAAAGCTACATACGGTCATTCACTTGTTTTGTTTACTTCTTATCGGCTTATGGAGATAGTTTTCAATACTATCAGTAAAAACAATTATGACTATCCTTTTTTCATAATGGGCAGAGGGCGTATAGATGCCTTAAAGGATTTCAAGATAAGCGGTAATGGTGTCTTGTTTGCGAGTGATGCTGCCGGAGAAGGCGTTGACATTGTGGGAGATACTTTATCTAATCTGATAATTGTTAAATTGCCGTTTGCAGTACCCGATCCTATATCAAAGTACGAGCAGTCGGTTCTCGGAGGCCTTGATACATACTTAAAGCAAATCAACACACCGAATATGCTTATAAAACTAAAACAGTATGTAGGCAGACTTATCAGGAGTGAAAAGGACACAGGCATAGTTGCTATTCTTGACAGCCGAGTAAACTCTGAGGGAAAATATCGTAATGTTGTATTGGAATCACTTTTTGATGCAGATGTAACAAATAACATTACAGAGGTTGAACGGTTTATAATGGATAAAAAAGATAAGACATATTTTGAGTAAGGGAGGATTTTGAATGAATAATAATATTATTGTTGAAATGAAGCATACAGATATAAGAACAGTTGATAAATCAAAACTTGTTGATATTAGCACAATCAAAATCAATCCTTCAGACAGCCCGGAAAAGAAAATGAAGGATTATGTAGAACAAGTCAAAAATCCATATTGCTTTTTGTGTGGCGGTTATGCAGTTAAACTTGAATTTGAAAATAGTGAAAAGACTATGGAGGATTGTTTTATTAACTACATAAATTCACTTGTATAGATTCGTATAAGATGCACAAAATTTAATCAAATCCGAAAAAAGTCTGGACTCTTAAAGATTTTTATGCTATAATGAGTCCAGACTTATAAAAATTAAATAGATTTTTCCGAAACTCTTGGATATTGACGATTCGGGTTTGATTCCCCGTATATTGTTGATAGACAGGAGGTTTTTTTATGTCAAAAATAGAGTACAATGCCGCCCTTTATCTTCGTTTGTCTAAAGAAGATGGAGATAAAGAGGAAAGTGACAGCATTGCAAATCAGCGAGCATTAGGTTTACATTTCATCAAGAAGAACCCTGATGTTAAATTATACAAGGAATTTATAGATGATGGATATACGGGTTCAAACTTTGACAGACCTAATTTTCAGGACATGATTGATTTAATTCTGAAAGGAAAGATTAACTGTGTTATAGTTAAGGATTTGTCACGATTTGCAAGAGAATATATAGATGCAGGGTATTACCTTGAAAAACTTTTCCCTGCAATGGGCGTAAGATTTATTTCAATCAATGACAACATTGATTATAAGGTTGACAGCAGTAATAATACAAAGCTGATTGTTGCCTTTAAAAACATACTTAATGATTCTTATATCCGTGATACATCAATAAAAATCAGAAGTCATCTTGAAGTTAAAAGACAGAGTGGTTAATATATTGGTGCATTTGTGGTTATGGGGTATCAGAAATCGAAAGAGGATAAGCATAAGTTAGAGATTGACAAGGATGCAGCCGTATTTATAAAACAGATATTTTCATTGTATTTTATGGGTATTAGTGCATCAGCAATTTCTAATAAGCTGAATTTGTGCGGTGTACCGTCACCTGCTGAATACAAAAAACAATGTGGCAGTAACTATAAGGCAAATGCACAAAAAAGGCATACTGCAAGATGGTCGGCAAAAGCAGTTATACGAATATTAAGCAACCCGATTTATATGGGTACGCTTATACAGGGTAAGCATACAACTGTTAATTATAAGGTGAAAAAAGTCATTGTAAAGGATGAAAGCGAATGGGCGGTAAAGTATGACAACCACGAAGCAATCATACCGCAAGACTATTTTGAACGGATACAACACCTTTTAAAACAAGATACAAGAGTATGCCCCGGAAATGAAGAACCATATCTCTTTTCAGGCTTTTTGAAATGCGGTGATTGCGGTGACAGTCTTATCAGAAGAAACAACAGGCAGAATGGTAAAGAATATGTGTATTATATGTGTTCGCAAAACAAATTAAAAATGGGATGCACTTCTCATAGAGTAAGTGAAACAGTATTATATACATCTGTTTTTACCGCAGTAAATACCTATTGTAAAAATGTTGCTGATTTATCCGAAAGATTAAACGCAGTACCATTTGATAAAATAAAAGCGGTTAAACTTGCAAGGATAGATAAGGCAAGCTACGAAAAGAAAAAAGAAATACAGGATTTACAACGCACAATAACTCTTGTTGAAAGAAGGTTTATTGATAAAAAGGAAAGCAAGGAAACCTTTGAAGAAGTATGTGCGGATATAAAGGCTTCTATTGCTTCTTTGGAAAAAGAAATTTTGCAATTAGGAGTTGAAAAGGAAAATATCAATTATGAAATCCAAAAGAATACGGCGTGGATTCAGGTGTTTACCGAGAACGGCGAAATTAAGGAATTAAACCGTTTATTATTGGCTAATTTGGTTAAAGAAATTGTTGTATATGAAGATAAGAGAATAGTTGTAAGGTTCAATTATCAGGATAAATATATGCAGCTTATGAAAATTGTGGAACAACTAAATAAGGAGGACGGTGTAAATGGCAAGAAAAAGCAAGCGTCAGCCGAGATTAACAGATATACCGCCTGAATTATTAGGTGTATATAATGTCGGTATATATTTAAGACTTTCTGCTGAAGAAAAAAGAGATAACCCTGACAG
>JAFTUP010000052.1 GCA_017466205.1 Clostridia bacterium | reverse complement strand
CTGCGTTATAAGAGACAGAGATGTGTATCTTCCCATTTATAAAAAACAATGTATGGAGGGTTAAAATCAAATGTTCAGAGAATGGTTAAACGAAAATAAAATAGAAAGCTATGATTTTTCGGGTGAAATTTTACCCAAAGCTCAAAACCGTGAATTTTGGCATATGAATACTGCGTTAGATTTTTTGAAGAGCATAGAAAAACTGCCCTCACGAGGAGAGCAGTTGTAAGTATTCTGTTCGATAAATTGGTATTTGTCGTTACACATCTATATCACTGATTTTCACTCACAGATACGAACTGACGTATATATCCCAATGCCTTATATGCATAAACAGGATTAGTGAACATATGCCCTGCACCATCAATCACCTTCAGTTCAACTTCTGCACCTGCAGCTTCGTAAGCTTCGACTGCTCTTTCAGCATAAGATATATCAACAATTTCATCTTCAGTTCCGTGGATTATAAGCACTTTGCCTGTGTATGAACCTATAATTTCATAGGGATTCATATCTATAACATCATTCACATATATGGCACCTAACTTCATCGGACCGCAATCAAAGGTTTCAGGAACATTGTTGGGGTCAAACGTTGCAAACATCATCTGTCCGCGTCGTGCATCATCAGGAATACAAAAAGCAGGATAAAGCAGAATAATTGCATCAATTTCATCCTGAAGCTGTGTCGCTGTTAAAGCTGTAACAAAACCGCCCTGACTGCATCCAACAAGAATGAGAACCTCTTCATTTGTATATTCACAACTTTTTGCAAATTCAATTACACTTTTTAAATCTTCAACTTCTGTCATTACCGACATTTCGGTGCTGTCGCCCTCACTTTCACCCCTGAGTGTACCGCCACAAAAATCAAAGCAAAAAGCTGCATATCCCATTTTTGCAAGATTTTGTGCGTGAATATGAGAGATCATCTGATTAGCCATAAAACCGTGACTGACAATCGCTGTAGGACAGTTGGTCTGACCTTCCGGCATAAAAACTGTTCCTTTTATGGTGAGTCCGTCTCTTTCACAACTGAATTCCTCACGACTTACCGAATAAAGACCTGTTATTTCATCGCGGAATGAAACATCATTGAATTCATTTGTAGAATAGAATACTGTGCCGAAAAGATTAATAATAACGGTAATCATCGACATAAAAAACGCTGTAATTTTCATAAGTAATCACCTTTCTTTTTTTGTAATTTTATTTTAGAAATACTACATCGATAAATTGGAGGATATCTATTTCATTCAAGCATCGCTTTAATAAACCCGATTCTGTTATCAACGCAGTTTCTTGTAATTTTTGCATTAACAGCACTATCAAAACCGGAGTTTACAATATCAATGATCGCTTTATCCGATAAATCCTCTTTTTTAAGTTCCAAATACATTGCGATAACTGCATATACTTTTTCAACATCCATTGTCGGATAAACATTATGCTGCATAAAAGCCTGAGAGATGTACATCTCCTGAAGTCTCTCCTTGTATGCTTTTACTCTAACATCAATGTCCGAAAAATTATTTGCTTGCAGTGCAGCTCTATAAATTTTTGTGTATTTTTTCAAAGCTTTTTCCATATGTTTCCTCCGCAATTCTTATCTATCGCACCCATTATACCACAACCCCACCACAAATTTCAATCCGTTTACATACACCTGTTACTTCAAAAGTAGCAGGTGCTTTTTTTATGCCCAAAGCCGTGAATTTCGGTATATGAATACTGCGTCACATTTTTTCGCAGTACAACTAAAATTTTTAAGAAAGGAGGAACCCCTCATGCAAAAACTCAAGCTTACCCTTAAGCAGTTCGCAGAAATAAAGCCATTGATTAAAGGCCGATGCTGTAACTGTTATCAGGGCAACTGTTTGCTTCTTGATGACGGTGACACTCACACTTGTCCTCAGCTCATAACACCGAGCCACATTATCTGCAGATATTTTCTTGACTGTGTGCTGCCGAGTGATAATGCCCTTATGAAAAGCGTTACGGGTCAGGCACCTGCCGAAACGGTTGTCTGTGCATTGTGCGGCAGTAAAACAGAGAGAACAGGCAGAAATCAGAAGTTCTGTCCCGACTGTGCAAAGAAGAAACAGCGACAGAGAAACGCAGAATTTATGTCTGCTAAAAGGTCACGGGTGGATGTTTATGATGCCCTGAAGCCGCCAAAATAAAGGCTCTAAAACGGCAGAAGGGATGAGACAATATACTTTTATGTTATTGCATTTTAAAACATCCACACACAACTGGCAAACATTTTACAACAAAAATCTAAAACCCGAACAAACGAACAAATTGAAAAAAGCCCTATCTTACTGCCTTGTGCTGTTCGGCTTTGTAACGAACAGTGTGGCACATTGTACGGATAATACCCGAACAGATAAATGCTTTGTGCGCTTGGTTTATGTACGCCTTGTACGGATGTTCGGAAAATAAATCCATTAATGAGGTGAAAATTTGGAAAACTATTTATACTATTCAGACCCGTTCTTTGCGTATAACAATTCACTGTATATTGAAAAGACGATAAACGGTAAGCCGATAAACATCAAGCTCAGCAATTTCCTTGCAAGGATAACTGAGGATATTACCTGCACTAACGGAGCCGAGAACGAAAGATACCTTTCCATTGTAGGTACGGATGATAAGGGAAATGCGCTTAGAAAAATCACAGTACCCCTGAAAAATTTCGCACAGCTTGATTGGGCACAGGAGTATTGGGGCATGAACTGTGTTATTGAATCAGGCTACGGCAACCGTGATAATCTCCGTCAGGCTATTCAGTCAACGGCAAAATATGCAGAAGCAAAAACTATTTACGGTACAACAGGCTGGTGGGAAACGGAAACAGGTTGGCAGTTCTGTATGCCCGGCAACAGTAACGCAGAGGTTGAGCTTACGGAAAAGACAAAGGGCTATTCATTTAAAACTGATTCTGATATTACAGAAACAATGACAGTTATGAAAAACCTTCCTTACTCTGTTGCACCGAAAGAAATTATGTTCCCTATGCTTTCTTACACATTGGTCAGCATACTCGGTACCTTTATGGCAAAGGCGGGTAAGGAAACGAAAACTGTTATTATGCTTTACGGAAAAACAGGCTCGATGAAAACCACACTGTCACTTTTAGTCAATTCCCTTTTCGGCAGGTTCAACGAAGATAATATCCCGATGAACTTCCGTGACACACCAAAGAGCATATTGAACTATTGCTTTACTCTTAAAGACTGTGCAGTTATCATTGACGACTATCATCCCGGCTCAGGCAGAGAACAGTCAGCACAGGATGCAACCACCCAGGCACTCATCCGTGGTATTTGTAACAGAGAAGCGAGAGGTGCTCTTGATAAAAGCGGAAGACAGAGAGCAGCCAAAAGACCACAGTGCAATGTGATAATGACAGCAGAGTATCTTCCTAATGTAGGTGAAAGCGGAGTGGCAAGATTTCTTTCTCTTGAACTTAAACCCGGTGACATTAACCTTGCGGAGCTTACAAAGTATCAGAAAGAAGCAGAAGAAGGAACATTATCACACTTCACTTTCCTTGCAACTCAAATGCTTAAAGCAAAATTTCTTGACAAAGAAAACGGAGTAAAAGAACTTTTGGAAAAACTTAAAAGTGATTTTCTCTCGAACAGAAAGTTTTACAAAACCAAAGCTGATGAAATGAATTTTCATATCAGACCGAGATTATGTGACGACCTTGCGAATTTAAAAATCGGCTTTGAGCTTTATTGTGAAACGCTTTCGTACTATGAAGGTATCACCTATGAACAGAAAGTTGAAATGTTAAAAGTGCTTGATGAAATTTTATTAAGACTCGCTGTGTCACAACAGGCACTGACAGAGACCGAACAGCCGACAGAAATATTTATCCGTAAGCTTCGCTGTCTGATTGATGTCGGTAAAGTAAATCTTGTTGAGCGTATGATAAGACCTGTTGATATGCCGAGAAACCTTGTCGGTTATTATGACGATGAAAACTTTTATTTCGAATCAGATGCGGCTTATGCGGCAGTAATAAAATCCTGTTACGATGTCGGTGAGCATTTCCCTTTAACACAGAAAGCCTTAATCAAAGCTCTGAAGAATGAAGGAGTCAGCATCTGTTCAAAGGGAGAATGCACAAGGAACGTAAGAGTGTTCGGTACACCCAAGAGGCTTATCTGCATTTCAAAGGAAACCTTTAACAAGAGCTTACCACCCGACGAGGATGAAGCAACTGATGATGAAGACTTACCCTTTGGTCCCGGTAAGATAATTAACAGCAAGAAAAGCGAGCCTGAACAGCTCGCCATTTCTTATGCGGCAGGTAATTAAACGAGGACAAACCAACGCTTGCTTTAACTATTTGGATTTTGGTCCGAAGTTTAGCAAGCATTGGATTTG
>JAFTUP010000051.1 GCA_017466205.1 Clostridia bacterium | reverse complement strand
TTTTTTCTAAATGAACTAAGTATCGTTTTAAAAATTTCTATTGAATTAATTTTACTGAAATAATTTATTTTTCTTTTATTTTTCCATAATTTAATGTAAAATTATATTATGCAAATAAATCTGTTAAATTTTAGATATATTAATAATTGCACAACATTCGAATTACATATTAATTTTTAATATATTTTATAGTTAATCAATTGTTATACTCATTCCAACCTATCTTTTTGTTTTATTAAATTAAATCATATATAATAATCAATATGAATTAATTATTATATAAAAATAATTCTGTTTTATGAAACAGTTTCACAGGTGATGTTATGAAAAGAATTAATTTTGTAGGTTTACCGATTATTATCAAAGACTTTTTAGTTTATCTTGATGTAATCAAAAATAAGTCAACATTAACTATTGAAGAATACAGCTCTGATTTAAGACTTTTCTTTAAATTCTTAAAGTATTACAGAGGTTTAGTCCCCTCTTCAATAGAATTTGAGGATATTGATATACTTGATATTGATGAAGAGTTTGTTAGAAGTGTTACTTTAAATGATGCTTATGCTTTCCTCTCCTACTGTAAAAACGAAAGAGATAATCAGGAAGCAGCAAGAGCAAGAAAAGTTTCCTGTTTACGAACATTCTTCAAGTATCTTGATAAACAGAAAAACATAATTGAAAGTAACCCAATGGAAGTTTTAGACTCTCCAAGATTAAAAAAATCTCTCCCCAAGTATTTAACACTTGAAGAGAGCATAAAGCTATTGAAATCAGTTGATGGTAAACATAAAGAACGGGATTATTGTATTCTTGTATTTTTCTTAAATTGTGGATTACGATTATCAGAACTTGTAAGTCTTAATTATAATGATATTCGAGACGACCACACCTTAAGAGTAACCGGTAAAGGAAATAAAGAAAGAACAATATATTTAAATGATGCTTGTCTTGATGCTTATGCACAGTATATGGCTGTAAGACCTGTTGATGGTGTTGCTGCAGCAGATAGAAATGCTTTATTTTTAAGTAGCAGAAACAAGAGAATTAGCCCTAAAACAGTTCAACACATTGTTTACGAATGTCTTGAAAAATGTGGTTTGGAAGGCTATTCAGTCCATAAATTAAGACATACAGCTGCAACACTTATGTATCAGCACGGTAACGTTGATGTGCTTATTTTAAAGGACATTCTTGGTCATGAAAATTTAGGTACAACAGAAATATATACTCATATTGTTGATGAACAATTAAAGAAAGCATCAGAATCAAATCCACTATCTAATATTAAATTTAATAAATCTAATGAAGATTAAATCTTCCTGCGAGAATTGTAATAATAAATGAATTTGCAGCTACACTAACAGCAGAAATTCCAAACAAAATAATAAATCTTAATAAATACAGCTTGATTGAAATATTATCAGCTGTATTTTTATTTGTAATACAATCAAAAATATATTTACTCATCTGCAAGCTTTCATTTGTTGAATATATTAATGAGGTTGTTGTAATCATTGTCATCGGATAAAACAATAATAATAAAAACAATATTCCTTTTATTTCATATTCGCAATATACAAACGAGCTGAAATATCCGATAAAGACCGATTTTAACATTAACGGAATTGGTGTTAAAGGTATTCCTAAAAAACTTGTACCAATATAAAACAATAAAAGATATATTGCAAATTCAAGTTTAATATTTAACATAAAAACATTAAAATATGTATCATATTGAAAGCTATTCAATATTTTATTACAAAGCTCAGTTATATATTCTATATTATGATTTTTAAAGAATATACAACCAATAAAAATTGATATTACAGATATTATTAAATATAGTATTTTAATAAATTCTGAATTAACAATATTAATCTTATTAAAAGATTTCTTTGTTATTTCCGGTTTGAAAAAGTTTCTTTTTCGTAAATTAATAACCTTTGTCACAAAATCATTCCTTTATTATTTTCTTCGTTTCATATTTGCACTAACAATTCCACCAATGACTGATACAAAGATACTGAAAATGAATAAGACTAATGAATAAAGTGTTATATTTCCGTCAGAAAATATCAACATAAATGAAATTATTATCACTAAATAGAGAATCGAACACGTTAAGCCAGATAACAAGCCATTGAAACTTAACAATTTATTTCCCGTAAATCCGCAAGTAAAAGAACCAAATAGAATCGATATGATAAAATAAATATTTATAAAAGATGAAACCTCAGGTGAATTTGAAAGTATATAAGAAAACAACAGCGAAAGTAATACTGATACAGTAAAACCAAGTAAAGCAGATATAAGTATTCCAATAAAAGTTTTGGTTGAAATACTTAATTCTGAATATTTTTTATTTATTTTTTTCAACATAGAAAAACCCCTCACATTCAATTAAGAATATGAGGGGGATTTAAATATTATTCTAAATTATTCAGCTTCTTTGTCATTTTTCTTTGACTTTTTTGCTTTCTTTTCCTGCATAGCAGCTTTTGCAGCCTCACGTTCAGCTTGAACCTTTTCATTAGCTGTATGGTTTGTCTGAATAGCATACTTCTTGAACTTAATCTTTACTCTGTCAGAACCTGTTTCAATAACAATAGAATCGTCTTTAACTGAAACAACTTTACCGCAAATACCACCAATTGTTGTGATTTCATCACCAATCTGTGTGTTTTCGCGAATTTCCTGTTCCATTTTCTGCTGTTTCTTCTGTGGTCTGATTGTAAAGAAATACATTGCAGCAAACAGAGCAACCATCATAATTATCATTGGCATTGAGCTCTGCTGTTCAGCTCCTTCCGTAGTTGCTGCCGTTGTCATAGCAAATGTTAAAAATTCATTCATTTTAAAGTCCTCCAAAATTCAAATAATAATAACTAATAAATTATACATAATAAAATACCTTTTTTCAAGATGTTTTACAAAATTTAAAAAATATTTAATTAAATTCTTGTATCTAATCTATCTACATATTTATTGTAAAACTCATCAAAAGTATCATTGTCAAGAGCATCACGTATTTTTTTCATCAGATTATTATAGAAATATAAGTTATGCATTACACAAAGTCGCATTGCAAGAATTTCCTGAGCTTTAAATAAATGTCTTATATAAGCTCTTGAATGTCTTTGACAAGTCGGACAATTACAAGTTGGGTCAATCGGCAAATCATCTTTTTCATATTTTTTATTATTAATATTTATAATACCTGCATCGGTAAAAAGGTGTCCGTGACGAGCATTTCTGCTTGGCATAACACAATCAAAAAGATCCACTCCCCTTTTGACTGCTTCCAGGATATTCCCCGGAGTACCAACACCCATAAGATATCTGATTTTGTCAGCAGGCATATACGGTTCAACTGCAGAAATAATTCTATACATATCTTCTTTTGGCTCACCCACTGCAAGTCCGCCAATTGCATAACCATCAAGGTCAAGCTTTGCAATTTCTTTCATGTGTTCAATACGCAAGTCATCAAATGTACAGCCTTGGTTTATACCAAAAAGCATTTGGTTTTTATTAATTGTATCAGGTAATGAATTAAGTCTCTCCATTTCTGCTTTACAACGTATAAGCCATCTTGTAGTTCTTTCACAGGATTGTTTAGAATATTCATATTTAGCGGGATTTTCAACACATTCATCAAATGCCATAGCTATTGTTGAACCGAGATTTGATTGAATCTGCATACTTTCTTCAGGTCCCATAAATATTTTGTGACCATCAATATGTGAAGAAAAATATACACCTTCTTCTTTAATCTTTCTTAATGCAGAAAGAGAAAAAACTTGAAATCCGCCACTATCTGTAAGTATTGGACCATCCCAACCTGTAAATTTGTGAAGTCCGCCCATTTCTTTGACAAGTGTATCAGTTGGTCTTAAATGCAAATGATAAGTATTGCATAACTGAACCTGACAATCAATGTCTTTTAAATCATAAGCAGAAACTCCACCCTTAATTGCACCTTGTGTTGCAACATTCATAAATGCAGGAGTCTGAACAGTACCATGAACTGTAACAAATTCACCTCTGCGAGCATTTCCGTTTTTCTTAATTAGTTTATACATAAATTCTCCTTAATATATGAACATACAATCTCCAAAACTAAAGAATCTGTATTCTTCATTTACAGCGATTTTGTATGCTTCTAAAATCTTTTCTCTATCATATAATGCTGATACAAGCATTATAAGTGTACTTTCAGGCAAATGAAAATTTGTAAGCAATGCATCAATACATTTAAACTTATAGCCCGGATAAATAAAAATGCTTGTCCAATCATCAAATTCTTTCATTTCTCCCTGACTTTGCATAACACTTTCAAGTGTGCGACAACAGGTTGTACCAACACCAACTACTCGTCCGCCATTTTTCTTTGTCTCATTAATCAGGTCAGCAGTTTCTTTTGGAATAGAATAATGTTCAGAATGCATTTCGTGGTCTTCAATATTTTCAGCCTTTACAGGACGAAATGTGCCAATGCCTACATGAAGTGTTACATAACCAATTTTAATTCCTTTTTCTTGAATTTTAGTCATTATTTCATCAGTAAAATGAAGTCCTGCAGTTGGTGCTGCAGCAGAGCCTAATTCCTTGGAATAGACTGTCTGATATCGTTCTTTGTCTTCAAGCTTTTCAGTAATATAATGTGGCAGTGGCATTTCACCAACTTTATCTAAAACCTCATATATATTTGAAGCATTATAACTGAACTTGGCGATTCGATTACCATTGTCAAGTATTTTAATAATTTTACAAGAAAGAATACCTTCACCAAATGAAAATTCTGTGTCTATTTTAGCTCTTTTACCGGGACCTGTAATACATTCCCATTCATCATTTCCCAAGTTGTTTAAAAGTAAAAATTCAACAACAGCACCTGTTTCTTTTTTTATACCGTAAATTCTTGCCGGAAGAACTCTTGTATTATTTAAAATTAAGCAATCTCCGGGATTTAAATAATCTATAAAATCATAAAAATGCTTATGTTCAATTGTATCATCATTTCTCGATAGAATCATCATTCTTGAATGGTCGCGAGGCTCAATTGGTGTCTGAGCAATCAATTCTTTAGGCAAATCGTAATAAAAATCTGACTTTTTCATAGGGTTTCTCCGTTAAAATATAGAATTTATTAAAAATGTTTGACACAAACGCTTTATAATGGTATTATATTTAAGCGATTGAGGCGCAATAAAAATAAGTAGCTTTTTTGAAACTCCCAAGAGTTTTTGATAAAAAGTGAAAGGGTTTGTTGCCGAAGAAAAACAGGGCTTGGGAGTTAGTTTTTCTGGTTGTATTATTAACAGTAATGCAACTGTCATCAATTATTGATGGAGTGCTTTCGTATTATGACATAAGTCAGTAATACTTTGTATTTTTAATCAGTAATGGTGGCATAATCATTACTGATTTTTTATAACAAATGATATATTATCATTATTTGGAGGTAATTTCAAGTGAAAAAGTATAATGTTGGTGTAATTGGTGCTACAGGTATGGTTGGTCAGCGTTTTATGACTCTTTTAGATAATCATCCTTGGTTTGATGTTAAGGTATTAGCAGCAAGTCCTCGTTCAGCAGGAAAGAAGTATTCAGACGCTGTAGGCAGCAAATGGTGCATGGATGTAGAAATCCCTGAAACAATGAAAGACATTGTTGTAATGGATGCTACTGCTGATATTGAAAAAATCGCTTCACAGGTTGACTTTGTATTCTGTGCAGTTGATATGAAGAAAGATGAAATCAAAGCTCTTGAAGAGGCTTATGCAAAGGCTGAATGTCCTGTTATTTCAAATAACAGTGCTCACAGACATACTCCTGATGTTCCAATGATTGTTCCTGAACTCAACCCAGAACATGCAGCTATTATTCCTGCTCAGAGAAAAAGACTTGGTACAAAGCGTGGATTTATTGCAGTTAAATCAAATTGCTCACTTCAGAGTTATGTTCCTGCACTCTTCCCTCTTTCAAAGTTTGGTATTAAAGATGTTCTTGTTTGCACATATCAGGCAATTTCGGGTGCTGGTAAAACATTTGATACTTGGCCGGAAATGCTTGATAACGTAATTCCTTACATTGGTGGCGAAGAAGAAAAGAGTGAAAAAGAACCACTTAAGATTTGGGGTAAAGTTGAGGGTGACGAAATTGTTCCTGCA
This sequence comes from Clostridia bacterium, assembly GCA_017466205.1. GTDB lineage: Bacteria > Bacillota > Clostridia > Oscillospirales > Acutalibacteraceae > Fimenecus. The sequence continues at coordinate 14,932 of JAFTUP010000051.1, read as the reverse complement.
ACAGCTCCGAACTTCACAGCACAGTGTATTCGTGTTCCTGTTTCAAATGGTCACATGGGTGCTGTATTTGTAAGATTTGAGAATAAACCATCAAAAGAAGAAATATTAAATATATGGAAAGACTTTGCAGGTCGTGCTCAGGAATTAGAGCTTCCTCATGCTCCAAAGCAGTTCCTTCACTATTTTGAAGAGGATAATATGCCACAGACAAAGCTCCAACGCGACCTTGAGGGTGGTATGGCAATTTCAGTTGGTCGTCTTCGTGAAGATACACAGTACGATTACAAATTTGTTTGTCTTTCACATAACACACTTCGTGGTGCTGCAGGCGGTGCTGTTCTTATGGCTGAACTTCTCTGTGCAGAAGGCTATATGGACTAATAATCTTTTTAAGGAGATTTGATTATGAGTAACAATCCTATTTTTACAGGTTGCGGTGTTGCTATTGTAACACCATTTAATGAAGATACAAGTGTAAACTACAAGTCACTTGAAAAGCTTCTTGAATTCCATATTGAAAACGGTACAGATTCAATTGTAATCTGCGGTACAACCGGTGAAAGTGCAACTCTTACACCAAAAGAACATTCTGATGTAATCAAATTTACATGTGATGTAGTTAATCACAGAATTCCTGTTATTGCAGGTACAGGTAGTAATGAAACAGCTTATGCTATTGAGCTTTCTAACGACGCCGAAAAAGCAGGTGCAGATGCAATGCTTGTTGTAACACCTTATTACAACAAATGCTCTCAGCGTGGTCTTGTAAAGCATTATAATGCTATTGCTGATAATACATCAAAACCAATTATTATATACAATGTTCCAAGCCGAACAGGTGTAAATGTTCTTCCATCAACTTATGCTGAGCTTTGTGAACATAAAAACATTATTGCTACAAAAGAAGCAAGCGGTAACATTTCACAGATTGCTGAAACAATTGCTCTTTGTGGTGATAAGCTTGATGTATATTCAGGTAATGATGACCAGATTGTTCCACTTATGTCACTCGGTGGTAAGGGTGTAATTTCTGTTCTTTCAAATATCTGTCCAAAACTTGCACACGATATTCCTACACTCTATCTTGAAGGAAAAGTTAAGGAAGCAGCTGACCTTCAGCTTAAATATCTTGAGCTTATCAATGCAATGTTTATGGATGTAAATCCAATTCCTGTTAAGGTTGCAATGCAGATGATGGGCTTTGATGTAGGTCCTCTTCGTATGCCACTTTGTGAAATGGATGATGCAAAGACAGCAAAGCTTCAGGCTATTCTTAAAAAGTATAATTTAATTTAACTTATAAATTGGATGTGAAAAAATGACAAGGATTATTTTAAGCGGTGCTTTAGGAAAAATGGGAAAAGCAATTGCTTCATGTGTTGATAACCGTAACGATTGTGAAATTGTCGCAGGTGTTGATATTGCATCAGCAGAATGTAATTTTCCTATTTTTAAATCATTTAATGATATCAATGTTGATGCAGATGTAATTATTGACTTTTCACATCCATCAGTTCTTAATGATTTACTTGTATTTGCTAAAGAAAAGAAAATTCCTGCCGTAATCGCTACAACAGGTCTTAATGATGAACAAATTGAAGATATAAAATACGCTTCAAAAGATGTTCCACTCTTTTTCTCTGCAAATATGTCAATTGGTGTAAGTCTTGTATCAGAACTTGCTAAAAAGGCTGCAAAAGTTCTGGGAGGAAGCTTTGATATTGAAATTGTTGAAGCACATCATAACCAAAAAATTGATGCTCCAAGCGGAACTGCATTAATGCTTGCTGATTCCATTTCAGAAGTACTCCAAGAAAAGCCAATTTATGAATTTGACCGTCATTCAAAGAGAATGAAGAGAACAAAGAATGAAATTGGTATTCACGCTGTTCGTGGTGGTACAATTGTTGGTGAACACGAAATAATCTTTGCAGGTCCTGATGAAGTTATTAAAATTTCTCATTCAGCATATTCAAAGCAGTTATTTGCCAATGGTTCAGTAAATGCAGGTTTATTTCTTGTAGGTAAAAATCCAGGTTTTTACAATATGAAAGATTTAGTTAATTCTTAAGGAGTTTAAAACAATGAAAAATATTGATAATATTACAATGATTGAAAATGTAACTCTTATTTCAATTAACGACTCCCCTGCTGATTTTAAAGTTGTAGCTCAGATTTTCCAGATGCTTTCAAGTGCAGGAATTGATGTTGATATGATTTCACAGAATCCTCCACAGGGTAAAACCTCAAATCTTTCATTTACAGTTAATGATGAAGATTTAGGAAAAGTATTTGAAACTGCATCAAAACTTCGTGACCTTCATCCTGAACTTAAACTTGCTATCAGTAGTGGTAACACAAAGATTTCAGTTTTTGGTGAAGGTATGAAAAATTGTCCGGGTGTTGCTGCAAAAGTATTCTCAGCAATCGCAACTGCAGATGTTGAAGTACGAATGATTACAACATCAGAGGTTGATATTTCAGTTCTTGTTTACAGCCACGATGGTGACGCAGTTTACTCAGCACTTAACTCATAAATTAAATAATAATACAAAATTTAAGGCTTACTGATTTGTTTCAGTAAGCCTTATTCTGTTTACAAATCAAATTTCTCTTTAATCATATGTGCAACGGTTTCTGCACTCAATTGAGAATTATCAATTTTCATGTAATTATCAAATTTTATTTCGCCATCAAAACTTTCACATCTATAATTCTCATCATCTCGTAATAAAAGTTTATTTGAAAATTCAATATTTCTCTTTGACGGCTTATTTTTCAATCTATTTTCAGTTGCATTTCGTTCTAATCTGATTTTTTGAGTAGCAACAAGTTCAACATAATAAAATTCTGTATCGTATAGTGAAAAAATTTCTTTGATGTGTTCAACATTTTTCCAGTCTTGTTCACAGTCAAAAGCCCACATAAAAGTAAAAATCATACCATAATTGTCGGAAGCGGCAAATTCTTCAAAAATAGTTTCACGTAATTTTTCTATTACTTTTGGATTATAACTACCAAAAATTTCAATTACAGGTTCAATAGTCATATGATTATGGAAAAGTCGTAAATCGGTAATTTTCATTAACTCTTGACCAACAGTCATTTTACCGACTGCGGCATTTCCAAAAAGAAATACTAATTTCATATTACACCTCCAAATTATAATACAACGGCGGGAGCAAGCCCCCGCCCTACATTGTTATTTAAGCTAAAATTGCCTTGTAGAAGACTTTTTTACCTTTCTTAATGATTACATATCCTTTTTCAAAGTCAGCCTTTGAAAGTGCTTTGAATGGCTCTGTAACCTTTTCATCATCAACAGATACGCCACCTTGTTCAATAAGTCTTCTGCACTCACCCTTTGACTTTGCAATTCCTGCTTTAATCATTATATCAGCAACAAGTACGCTATTGTCGTTAAAATCGTCTGCAGTAAGTTCTACTGTTGGCATATTCTCTGTATTACCCTTACCAGAGAAAAGTGCTCTTGCACCCTCCTGAGCCTTATTAGCCTCTTCTTCACCATGAACAAGCTTTGTAAGTTCAAATGCAAGAATTTCTTTTGCAGTATTGAGCTGACTACCTTCCCAAGAATCCATCTTTTCAATTTCTTCCATAGGTAAGAATGTTAACATTCTGATACACTTAAGAACGTCAGCATCGTCAACATTTCTCCAATACTGATAGAAATCAAATGGTGATGTTTTATTAGGGTCAAGCCATACAGCACCTGACTGTGTTTTACCCATCTTCTTACCTTCTGAATTAAGAAGAAGAGTAATTGTCATAGCATGAGCATCTTTACCGAGTTTTCTACGGATAAGTTCAGTACCACCAAGCATATTGCTCCACTGGTCGTCACCACCAAACTGCATATTACAACCGTATTTTTGGAAAAGCTCATAGAAGTCATAACTCTGCATAATCATATAGTTAAACTCAAGGAATGAAAGGCCCTTTTCCATTCTCTGCTTATAACATTCAGCAGCAAGCATTCTGTTAACGCTGAAGCAAGCACCAACTTCACGAAGTACATCAACATAGTTAAGGTCAAGAAGCCAATCAGCATTATTAACCATAAGCGCTTTGCCTTCTGAAAAATCAATAAAACGGCTCATCTGCTTTTTAAAGCAATCGCAGTTGTGCTGAATTGTTTCTTTAGTCATCATCTGACGCATATCACTTCTACCTGATGGGTCACCAATCATAGCAGTACCGCCGCCGATAAGTGCGATTGGCTTATTTCCTGCCATCTGCAATCTCTTCATAAGACAAAGTGCCATAAAATGACCAACGTGTAAGCTATCAGCTGTAGGGTCAAAACCAATATAGAAAACTGCTTTTCCTTCATTTACAAGATTTTTGATTTCTTCTTCATTTGTTACTTGTGCTATAAGTCCACGAGCAACGAGTTCTTCATAAACTTTCATAATTACCTCCAAAAAATAAAAAGTCCCCTGCAAAAAGCAGAGGACGAAGAAATTCGTGTTACCACCTCATGTTTACTGCTATCTCACGATAACAGCCTCAACGAGTAACTAACATTACTCTGTACTGTAACGGGTACTGCCCGACACTTTCTACTGCTATTTCAAAAGTGCAACTCCACGATGTATTTCATAAGTTTTGCGTATGCCCTTTCACCAACCGGACACTCTCTGCAACTGCAAAGTTCTTATTACTTCTTCGCTTCAAAGTCATTGAGATTATTATACACATTTAAAAATATTTGTCAATATTTTTTAGCATTTTCAATCATCTCAGCTGCTGTATCAAGCGATAACTTACTTTGTTCAATACCACCAATAATACGAGCTAATTCACAGATTCTGCCTTCTTTATCAAGAGAATCAACTTTTGTATAAGTTTTATTATCACTTTCAGATTTTGAAATAAGAAAATGGTTATCTGCGAATGCAGCAATTTGTGCTAAATGAGTTACACAAAGAACTTGCCTGTTCTTTGAAACCTCTTTAAGCTTGATACCAATCTTTTGAGCAGCACGACCGCTTACACCTGTATCAACTTCATCAAAAATGAGCGTCTGAATATTATCTTTCGATGACAAAACATTTTTGATGGCAAGCATAATTCGTGACAACTCACCACCTGATGCAATTTTCGAAAGAGGTTTCGGCTCTTCACCAGCATTAGCAGAAATGAGGAAATAAATTTCATCAACACCTGTTTCATCAAAATCTTTTTTATTCTGAACAACTTTGAATATGATTGAATTCATATCAAGAAATGACAACGCATCAGTAATTTCTTTTACAAACATCAAGCTGTATTTCTTACGATTTTCTGATAATTCGTCAGCAACCTTTATAAGATATTCCAACCTATCATTAAGTTCAATTTCAAGCTCTTCTTTTCGTTTATCTGAAAAAGTAATATTGTCTAATTCTTTTTGTGCATTATCAAGAAATTCTAAAATTTCTTCTTCAGTTGAACCGTATTTCTTTGACAATTTAAATAACACATTAAGTCTGTCTTCAATAATATCAAGTTCAGCCGGGTCAACATCAAAATTATAAATAAAATCCTTTAATTCACTTGTAACATCTGCGATGTTATATGACATATCAGTAACTGAATCTGCAATTTTATTTAATGATTCATCAAAGGAAGATGCCTTTATCAATGATGTTGATGCAGTATTCAACATATCATTTACACCATTAAAGCTATCATTACCATCAAAAATTTCAACAACAGTATTTACCAAATTTAATAATTGCTCAGCATTCTGAAGAACCTTTTTACGATTTTCAAGTTCCTCCCACTCACCTATTCTGATATCAGCTTCAGTAATTTCATTAATTTGATAATTTAACAAATCTATTTTTCGGTTTTTTTCACTTTCACTTGTAATTAAGCTGTTATATAACCTTTTTGTTTCACAATACTTATTGAATGCAGTTAAATATTTATCTTTTAAATCATCATTTTCAGCGTAGCTGTCAATATATGTGTAGTGCAGTTCTTCATTCAGAAGATTGTGATTATCAAGCTGACCGTGAACATTGACAAGAGCCTGACCAATTTTTTTAAGCATTGAAACATTTATTGTAACACCATTGACTTTGCAGATGTTTTTACCGTCAATTGAGATTTTCCTTGAAATCAATAACGACTTATCTTCATAACTGATTCCAAATTCATCAAGCACATCAGCTGCATTCTTATTAATATCTTCAAAAAATGCAGTAACTTCTGCATTATTACTTCCCGTTCTGATAAGCTCTCGTGATGTTCTTTCACCTAAAATAGCATTAATTGAATCAATTATTATAGATTTTCCCGCACCTGTTTCACCTGTCAAAACATTTAAGCCGTTATTGAAATCAACAACAGCTTCCTTAATTATTGCAATATTTGATATTTTAAGATTTGAAAGCATAAATATCAGCCCTTAAGTAATGCATTAATTGTGTTAATAATATTTTCAGTAGCTTCAACATCTTTACAAGCAACAAATATTGTATCATCACCTGCAATTGTTCCCACAAGACCTGAAAGATTCATACTGTCAAGAGCAATACATGCGGCATTTTCAGTACCGGAAAAGCATTTAACAACAATAATATTCATAGCGGAATCAGCTGAGATTGCAGAACGCTTAAAAATCATTTTATAATTATCATCATTATCAATTCTTTCACTGACAGCATATCTGATATCATTTTTTCCAAAATGTTCTTTAATAATTTTCAGTTCTTTAATATCTCTTGAAATTGTAGCCTGAGTGACATTAAAACCATTATTAAGAAGCATTTTTATTATTTCTTCCTGACGGGATACGTTATTATTTTTTATGTAGTTCAGAATAAGTTCATGTCTTCTTTTTTTCATTATGATTATCCTTTATGTTAATTTTTGATTAAGAATATCGAAAAACTCATCTGATTTAATTCTGATAAATTCAGCATAATAATCAGATTGTCTTATTAAAATTTCAAAGCCTTCATCTAACAAAAGTGATTTGTCACCATCAGTCGAAAGACAAATCATTTGTGATTTATTAGGTGCTTTAACCGTTATCACGGATTTTTCGTTAAATACAAAAGTTCTGTTCAGAGGTGAATGAGTGCAAATAGGAGTTAATGTAATACATCTCAAATCAGGGTCAATTACAGGCCCGCCTGCTGACCAGGCATAAGCTGTTGAACCTGTTGGAGTAGAAATAACAACACCGTCACCACGATAGCTGTTAATTTTTCTGTTATTACAATATACATCAAGGTCTATTAACTTTATTTCACCATATCTTGCAATTGCAATATCATTTAAGCAGTAACCAAGAAGTTTTTCACTGTTATTTTCTTTTAATATTACCTCAAGCATCATTCGTTTGTCCTTAATATAATCCCCTGAAATTATGTTTTCGAGTAAACTGAGTTCATTACCTTCGAGACCTGCTAAAAATGCTAAATTTCCTGCATTTATACAAAGCACGGACTTTTTATGTACAGCAGCATCTTTTGCGGCGTGAATGAATGAGCCATCTCCACCAATTACAAGAACAACATCCGAATCTTCATAAACATCTGATGATATAATACAATTTTTAAATTCAGATGGTAATAAATCCTTTACAGAATTGTCAATACAAAAATCAATGTTAAACTCATTAAGGTATGAAATCGTGTTATTAAATACTTCAAGAGTTTTTTCTCTTGTAAAATTAGGAATAATTCCAACTTTCATATTAGTCACCACTTAAAGCAGAATGTGATTTTTCTACTGTTTCTATGATTATATCATTAGTAACAGATAATTTCTTTTCATTATCTTTTGAAAGAAAGACAAGATATTCAATATTACCTTCCGGTCCTCTGATTGGTGAATAATCAAGATTATGTACTGAAAATCCTGTTTCATAAGCAAACTCAACGATACTGACAATAACATCTTTATGAGTTTCTTTATCTCTTACAACACCTTTTTTACCAACCTTATCCTTGCCTGCTTCAAACTGTGGCTTAATCAAAGCTACAGTCTGACCATTCATTTTAAGAAAGTCAAATAAAACAGGTAGAATTTTCTTTAATGAAATAAACGAAACATCAATACTTGCAAAATCAATTTCATCATTCACTGTTTCTTTTGTAAGATATCTGAAATTCGTTCTTTCAAGATTGACAACTCTCTCATCAGTTCTTAATTTCCAGGAGAGCTGACCGTAACCAACATCAATTGAATATACTTTTTCAGCACCGCATTGAAGCATACAATCAGTAAAACCACCTGTTGAAGCACCAATATCCATGCAAATACAGTTATCGAGCTTAATATCAAATGATTTCATAGCCTTTTCAAGCTTGTATCCCCCACGACTTACAAAAGGCATTTTTTTACCAATAAATTCAATAACATCCTTTTCTTTAACTGAATATCCTGCTTTAGTTTCCTTTTGGCCATTAACATATATTTCACCTGCCATAATAATAGCAGCTGCCTTTGAACGAGTTTCAGCGAAGCCTAACTCAACAACAACAGTATCAAGTCTTTTTCTCTCAGCCATTACATTTCTCCATAATATATTTAAATATGCTTTCAATATCAAAGTTATATTTTTTTAATAAAGAATTTACTGAACCGTGTGGAACAAATTCATCAGGAATTGTAATATGATAATAGTTCTTACAAAAACCATTATTTAACAGCATATCAGCAAAGGATTCACCAATACTGCCTGATTTAATTGTTTCTTCATAAAAAAATACATTATTATATTCAGATGCAATTTCAACTATAATATTGTCAATCGGTTTGATTCTATTAAGAACCAATAAAGAAGCCGCAACTCCTTTTGAGTTAAGCTCATTAACAGCATTCATAACATTAATTGTGATTCTTCCGTAAGAAATTAAAAGAATACTATTACCATTTTTATAATAGTCAAAATCATTTGTTGTGATTTTATAATTATCAGGTAATTTTTTTTCACAACCGCGAGGATAGCGAATTGCAGTAATGTTTTGAGAATTGTTTACAGAGTTTTCAATATCAAATCCTAATCGCTCATAAGTAAAAGGTGAATAAACAGTAATTCCAGGAACGCTGTTCAAATAAGAAACATCAAACATTCCTTGATGAGTAACACCGTCCTCGCCAACAAAACCTGCTCTGTCAACACCAATAATAAGCTTTTGAGCTTGCAAAGCACCATCATGTATAAGTTGGTCATAAGCTCTTTGTAAAAAAGTAGAATAAACAGGGAAAACAGGAATCATTCCGCCCTTTGATAACCCTGAAGCAAACGTTACAGCGTGTTGTTCAGCAATGCCGACATCATAAAATCTGTTACTGAATTTTTCTGAAAAATCCTTCAGTCCCGTACCTAATGACATAGCAGCAGTTACAGCACAAATTCGACTATCTTTTTCAGCCAACTCACAGAGCTTTTTGCCAAATTCTTCTGAAAAATTAGTTGATGATGATTTAGTTTCGCCTGTATCAACATCAAAGTTTGAAATTCCGTGATATATACTTGGAGATTGTTCAGCAAAGTTATATCCTTTTCCCTTAATAGTGCTGATGTGCAACAAAACAGGCTCATCAGATAATTTTGAAGAATTCAAAGCATCACAAAGATGTTCAATATTATGACCGTCAATTGGACCCATATAATTAAAGCCTAAATCTTCAAAAAAAGTACTTTGATACATATCATTCTTAATTTTGGTTTTAATTCTTGATACATACTGTGCAACAGAATGACCAATAAACGGAATTTTATTAAGTGTTTCTTCGGTTTTTGCTTTAAAAATGTTATATCCTTGTTTTGAACGAACTACAGCAAGGTAACGAGCCATAGAGCCTACATTTTCTGAAATTGACATTTCGTTATCATTAAGAATAACTATAAGTTTTGTACCTGAACGACCGGCATTATTCAATGCTTCATAAGCTAATCCGCCCGTCAATGCACCGTCGCCAATTACAGCAATTGTATAGTTATCCTTTCCAAGCCTTTTGTTGGCTTCTGCAATACCTAAAGCGGCTGAAATAGACGTGCTTGAATGACCGCTGTAAAAAGTGTCGTGTTCACTTTCGTTTGGTGCACAAAAACCTGAAATGCCATTCTCTTTTCGCAATGTTGTAAACGAGTTAAATCTTCCGGTCAATAATTTATGTGAATATATCTGATGACCAACATCCCACACAATTTTATCTTCAGGAGAATTAAAAACCTTGTGGAGTGCAACGGACAGCTCAACAACACCGAGATTAGAGGATAAATGACCGCCGTTTTGTGAAACAGTTTTAATCATATAATCTCTGATTTCAGCACACAATTCAATTAAATCTGTATTATTAAGTTTCTTTAAGTCCTGGGGAGAATGAATATTACTTAAAAATTTATATCCCATTAAAGAAGAACTCCTATCAATTTTTTCTGTCAACAAGCATATATGCTAATTTCTCTAATGTTTCTGCATTACAATCAAATTCTTTTAATGCTAAGATTGCTTTATCTGTATATTCTATAACAAGCTCTTTAGACTTTTCAAGTCCATAGAACTTAACAACTGTTGATTTATCATTTTTTTCATCACTGCCAACAGGCTTTCCAAGTGTAATACTGTCACTTTCAATGTCAAGAATATCGTCCTGAATCTGAAAAGCAATACCAAGATTTTCAGCATAATCAATAGCTGCAGAAATTTTCTTTTCATCATATTCATTACTTGTTAAACAACCTAAAACGCAAGCCGCTTTAATTAAGCAACAGGTCTTTAATGAATACATTTTAAGAACTTCATCAACAGTTGGCTTGTTTTTTTCAAATTGCAGGTCAAGAACCTGACCGCCAACCATACCATTAATTCCTGCAAATGATGCAAGATAAGAAACTGCTCTTACTATATTTATATCAGGAATACATCTTACAGAAGATAAAACACCAAACGCTTCTGTAAGTAATGCATCTCCTGCAAGTAAAGCATTATCCTCACCAAAGGCTATATGACAAGATGCTTTTCCTCTTCTCATATCATCATTATCCATACATGGCAAATCATCATGAATAAGTGAATAGGTATGAATCATTTCAACAGCACAGCCAAAATCCAATGCTGACAATAAATGACCATTACAGGCCTTGGAAAATTCTATTGTAAGTATTGGTCTTATTCTTTTTCCACCGTTTGAAACGCTGTATTTCATAGCATCAAGAACAACTGATGACATATTTTCATTGAGTAATTCATTTAAACGTTTTGATATGATTTCAGCTTGTTCATTAACATATTTTTTAATGTCAGTCATTGTTTACTGCCTCATTTATATCAATAATTTTCTGTTTAGCATTCTCAAGCTTTTTCAAACAGAATTCAGATAATTTAGTACCTTCTTCATATAAAGCCAAAGACTCTTCAAGGGGCAAAGTCCCCTCTTCGAGCATTGAAACTATTTCTTCAAGTCTTTTAGTTGCTTGTTCATAAGTTAAATTCATAATTACACCTCAGTAATTTCAGCCAAAACAGTACCATTTTCAAGTTGGATTGAAACAGTATCACCTTTTCTTAACTGATTTATATCTTTTACAACTTCATTATTATTTTTTATAATAGAATATCCTCTTGATAAAACCTTTAACGGACTTAAAGAATCAAGTTTTGAAAAAAGAATAGCAAATGAAGATGAATATGTTGTTAAAATATTATTAAACGCTACGTTAATCTGTTCATTTAATGAATCAAGATATAAGTGACAATTTTCAATTAATTTCTCAGGATTCAATAAAACCTGACTTTTAACAAGCTTATCTAAATCATAGGATAAATCATTAATATAAGACTCAAAATAGTTTTGTAATGAATACTTTAATGATGAAATATAATAGCTTTGTTCTCTTATATCGGGAGTTGCCAATTCTGCAGCAGCAGACGGTGTAGGTGCTCTTAAATCAGCTACAAAATCACATATAGTAAAGTCCGTTTCATGACCAACACCGGAAATAACAGGCTTAATTGAATTGTATATTTCATAAGCAAGCTTTTCATCATTAAATGGCCATAAATCCTCAGCAGAGCCACCACCACGTGCGATTATTATAACATCAACATCTGTTTGATTCATTAATTTTAATGCATCACAAATTGATCTTGATGCCGCATCACCTTGAACCTGAACTCCTGCAAAAACAATATCAGCAATGGGATATCGTCTTTTAAGAACATTGAAAATATCCTGAACAGCTGCACCGGTCGGTGAAGAAATAACACCGATTCTTGTTGGGAAGCGAGGAATAGGCCTTTTGTGCATTTCATCAAAAAGTCCTGCCTTTGACAGCCTCTCCTTCATCTGTTCAAAAGCTAATGCGAGAGCACCAACTCCGTCAGGCTGCATATCATCAATATAAAGCTGATATTTACCGTCACGTTCATAAAGCGACACCCGACCGCGAATTATTACGGACATACCGTTTTCAGGTCTGAATTTAAGCCTTGAAGCATTACTTGAAAACATAACAGCGCTTATAACTGACTGTTTATCCTTGATACTCATATATAAGTGACCGCTACGATAATGGTCAACATAGTTTGAAATTTCTCCAACAACAAAAACATTATTAAGATTAATGTCCTGCTCAATAATTGACTTAACATAAGTATTCAATTGTGTAACACTTAAAATTAGAGGAGAATTCATATTATAAATTCCTTTGATTACAAATTGATGCTAAAACAGCAATACCACAAGCATTATCCGATGAAAATTGTGGTTCAGCAAAATAAGATTTATACTTTTTTTCAAGTTTATTTCTGATAATTTTATTAGACATAACTCCGCCTGAAAATACAACAGGTAAGTCACCATATTTATCTAATAATTCAGATACAGTATCATCAATAGCTGAATAAATATAGCTCAAGCAATACATAGCAATTTCTTCAGCGCATTTACCCTTCTCAAGCATCTGTTTACATTTATTTTCAACACCTGATAAACTAAACATACCGTCTCGTCTAAAAACCTTAAAATACTTTAAATCTTCAGAGCTTTTTTCTGCAAGCTTTTCGAGCTCAGGTCCGCAAGTAAATTTAAGACAAAGTGAAATACCAACTCTGTCAACTGCCTGTCCTGCTTTTAAATCAAGTGAATCAGCAACTTTTACGGTTTCAAAATAGCTTGAATTCGGCTTTACAAATAGTGCTTGTGATGTACCACCTGAAATATGAAAAGCTATGAATTCACTATTGATTAAATTCAAAGTATCAGCAGAATATAATGCAGCAGCAATATGACCATCCTGATGTGAAAAACGGTATAACGGTACATTTATGACTGATGACAGTGATGTAGCAACTGATATTCCGGACAAAAAGCAAGGCATATATGAACCGTTTTCATTACAAGGCTTTGTTGAAAAAACGATTCCATTTATATTACCATTAAATTCATTAAACAATTCCTTAATTAAGTCCGGAAGCTGAACAGTATGATGAAAAACAGCATCGCTTTGCCTTATACCTTTTTCACCGTCCTTAACAGGTAAAAGCTTCTTTTTACTGATTACAGAATTTTTATCAGAATCATAAACCGCTACTGAAGTTGTATAGTTGCTCGTATCTATTCCAAGAAAATAACTCATTGTTCAATATTCTCTCTTACATATTTACCAAGAATACCGTTAATAAATGATGCATCCTCCTGTGAAGCAAACTTTTTAGCAAGTTCAACAGCTTCATTGATAGAAACACCCTTTGGAATTGACGGCACATAAAGGATTTCACAAATTGCAAGTCTCATAATTGCAAGAGATACCTTTGGCAATCTTTCTGTTTTCCAGCCAACTGAATTTTCATTGATTACCTTGTCAATTTCATCAATATTTTCATAAGTTAATTGAGCCAATGAAAAAGCAAATGTGTTTTCCTCAATAAATCTTGCTTCAACAGCATTATTTGATATTTCTTCAATAGTTAATTCATCGTTGAAAATCTTTTCAAAAATGAGCGTAAAAGCAAGCTCTCTTTCTTCTTTTCGAGTCATAATATCCTCCAAAAAATTACACTCCCCGTCAGAAAAAAAGACAGGGAGTGTTTTCATTTTTCTGAGGTACGAATGTATATACATTAATTTTATATATATTGTACCACTGTAATAAGAAAATTTCAATAGATAAATGTATATTTTCATTGTATATACATTATTTTGATTCAATAATAACTATTTTTTCAGCAGAAAGATTTGTTTTTGATACAACAATGTCTTTAATTTTGATAACGGAATCATCTGTAACGGTTGATTTTGGCATTATTATTTCAATGCTGTCATCATTATATTTTACAAGACATTCATTGCTCAAATTTGAGTTAATAAGATTTTCAATATCTGCTTCTGTTTTAATTTGCTCTGAAATTTTAGTAAGCTTATTTTTAGCAAGTGTTTTTGCTTCCTCATCATAATTATCATCAGCAATTATATCTTCAAGGATTTTTACAGCTTCATCGTGTGCTTTAGTTCGGTTTACCTTGGCCTGAGTAAAGTAATCGGCATTATCACTTTCTACATTTCCTGAATTAACAAGCTGTGCTTCACCTAAATTATATTGCTCTGTTGTATCCGGCTCGTTAACATCTTTATAGTTATTGGTATAGTACCAATTAACATAAACAGATAAGCCAAGTGCCATCACTAATGATAAGCTTAACAATTGCTTTTTACTTATTATTTTACTTTTCATATTTTTCCTCCGTTACTGCAAGTTTTGATATTGATATATTAGATGATTTTATATCAAGAATAGCTTCAATTGAAGAATATATTTGTTCCTGAACCTTTATATTATCACCGCCCTCACAAGATATGGCAATTCCCTTGATTTTAGGCTCAATTGTTTTCAGAAGCAGACCTGTGTCATTATTGTTGTCTTCAATTATTACAAAGTCTTTTTCGACCGTTTGGTCATTAC
>JAFTUP010000050.1 GCA_017466205.1 Clostridia bacterium | reverse complement strand
TCATATATCTTCTTTTGGTGCATTAGTTCTGATATAATTTCATTATCTATTTTCCTTGTTTTTGAAAGATATGCAAAGGTATGTCTTGAATGGGGGTTTTCCATTGGCTTAACTATTTCTTTCGGTTTCTGCGGTTCTTCCTTTCTTTTCTCTATTGGCTTTCTGTCATCATTATACTGTTCTCCGCAAAGATAAAATACAGCCTCTACAAAATCCATATTTTCTACCTTTGCAAGATAATCAATAGCAGTACCGCCTATTCCTCTTAAAAACCAATTCCATAGATTTTTAGACGGATCAACAACAAGACCTCCGTGAATACCTTTCGCCTCATAAAAGCTCCCTGTTTTCTTAAATTCATATCCTCGTTCCTGCAAAAATTTCAGAACATCTATGCTTGCCGCCTTTTCATACTGCTGCTGTGTAAACCTCGGCTTTGGTGTATATGGTTTTCTCATAGGCTACTCCATTTCCAAATCCTCATCGTGTTCAGCCTCCAACTCTCGGCTGTCAACATATCCGGCAAAGTTTATTCCCATATAGTAACACTTATCTTCAGATTTAACAAAAGTCATAAATTGTGGTCTGAATCTACCTTCTTTATCTTCCTTATGGCAATAGGCTTCACCTACCTGAAATCCGGCATAATACCCCTGACCGCCCCTTAAACTTATAGGCGGCATAATGTTAAGCATATTATCGTATATTTCCTGTGATACCTCATCGCCACGCTCTGCAACATTTGTAAGACTTTCATCACCAAGAGTTTCATAGCTTATGTATTTCATAGTATCGCCTCCGTTTCCTTACAGTTCTATTTCTTCATCTTCCGTTTCTTCATCAGTTTCTTTTACGCTATAAATCAATTCATCTGTTTCATCACACTTAAAGCCATAACATTTTTCGTTTTCAAAGTAGATAGGCTCAACTTCTTTTCCGACATATTTCGCCATACTTTCATCCTTGCTTTTAAATAACACAAAATCATCAACTAAATTACGGATTTGAAAGTAATCCTTTTCTTTTTCAAACACAAGTTCAAAATCTTCTACCAGCAAAGACATATATGTGTTAATATAATACTCTCTGCAACTCAAATCATGGTTTTCTTTGCAGGCTTCTTCAATTAAAGCAATAAACATTGTATTTTCTTCATCGGTAGGAATGTACTCTCTTATATAGTCTTTTTCTCCACCAAAAATTCCGTATTCAATTCTTACTTTTTCATCAAAAGGATGAAACAATAATTGCAGTTCAACATACATATCCGAACTGTTGGCATCCAGCCCGAATTTTCTGTCTGTATCAAAATATGGGTTTAGGATTATAGAAAGAGTGCTATCTTTTTCAATAATCTCTGTATCTTCTAAAATCGAAAAATCTGTTTTTTCAAGTGTAAGAAAAATATCATTTTTCACGCTTAGTCACCTCTTTACATTTCTATTTCTTCATCTTCTGATTCTGCCTCTGCCGTAATGCACTTTTTATCTGCCTCAAATTCTTTGTTCATTGCTCCGCAGCGTGGACAATATTTTTCTTTTTCTATAAAAGAGCGAATTTCATTATAAATTTCCTCCTGATACCTAAGTTCACTATCGCCCACAATTTCATTACAAATGACACTTGCTAAATCCCATATACCTCCGGCATATTTTTCGTCTAATTCGCTATTACAAAAAACACACTTTTCGTCATTGGGATTTTTATATCTATTATCTTCATTACACACCGTTCCGTCAAAATATAATTTTTCGCCAAGCTCCTTAAACTCAAAGCCATCACATTCTCTCTCAGAACAGTATATATATTCAGGTTTGTATCCTACATACTTTTGCATATCTGCATCTTCACTTTTGAAAAGAATAAAATCATCATTTTCATTCCTGATTTGGAACTCATCGCCGTTCTTTTCAAAAACAAGTCGCATATCCTCATCAGCAACATAAAATTCTGCATAAGCAGACACATAATACTCCTGACAACTCAGCCTCGGATTATTGTACCGTTTTTTTACAAACTGCTCTATAAGTTCGGATAAAACTTTGTTTTCTTCTTCTGTCGGAATATACTTTTTTTCATTCCACCCTTCAAGAGTATTGACAAAATATGTGATTTCTGTTTTTTTGTTAAACGGATTATACATTCCGTACATATCTATAAGAAAACTATTATGTCCAGAAATATTAAACTTCTTATCTATGTCACAGTTGTGTTTTAAATATGCTTTTATTCCACGATTGCCTCTTTCACAATGAACCTCCAAATCCTCTGCTATCGAGAGATCATTATCTTCAAAAGAATTATACAAATCATTTTTCACAGCTTTACACCTCACATTTCCATTTCTTCATCTTCGGAATCGGATATACTTTCTGTGTTATTGGGATGTATTTCTTCAAAATAGCCTTCCTGTGCAAGTGACGGAACTCTTTTAATATTACCGCCGTTTGCAAGATACGCCGCAGCACCCTTTATTTCCATTGGGGTGATACATTTTTCTTCACCCATATCATATAGCTTTTGCAGAATTTCCGAACCGTGCTGTTCTGAAGCATAGTACATTGCATCTACAAGACTTACATACGGATTTATTTCCGCACTTTCAGCATCTTCTAAAAAAATCTCTCTGCATAATTTCAGCCAATTTGCCGTAGTGTTAAAATCAGGCTTTGGCACAATGTTATTTATATTATTTATCGCATTGTGCCTGAATTTTGCTTCGGGCAAAACACTATCGCTGTCCAGAGAATACGGCATTGTGTATATATCCGAATTACGCATTTTTTCAAGGGCTATATAAATATTGTTTTTGTCTGAATCGTTGTATGGAACTAAATCACTCATCACATCCAGAGGTTTTTTAAACTGCATTAAAAACATTGCATCTTCTTTTGTGATAATGCTTGACATTACAGATACCAGCTCAAAAAGCTCTGCATCTTTTATTTCTCCCTGTGGACTTATAAAGTCCGATACATTTGTTATTCCGCTTAATATTTTTTCTGTCAGTTTTTGAATGTATTCAGGGGGTTGCTCAACAGTTTCTCCATAGTACCTCGCTTCGCTTACAGCTTCTTCAAGAGCGTTTATAATATCTTCTGTGCTTTGTTCAAAACTTTCATAAATAGTTTGAAGCGGTTTATCAATACTTAAAAGAAAATCCACATCTTCGCCGTGAACAATGTGTCCTTTTGAAATGTAATCTTTTATAAGTTTCATATTAGTAATCATATCTGCATTTTCCAAGATTACATCAAAGCTGCATTGCTTCAAATTATCAATAAAATTTTCATACTCGTTTTCAGTCTTTCTAATAAGCATTTCTCGTTTATCCATGTTCGACACCTCCTGTTAATACGGTATTCCTATAAAATCACACACCGTACCATAATCAAGTTTTTCAAAAAGATATTTATAAATTGCAGGGTGAGTAATATTAAGCATTTGTATTCTGTTGGGTTCTTCATCAAAGTGACACCCGTACAAACATCCGGCGCACCCTGTCCTCTGATAGCCCGAAAACTTCAACTTCCCGTCAGGCATAGTGATAATATCGCCATAAAGGCTGCAATAAGGGATTTTTGTCAGTTTTAAGTATTGCAAGATGTCCTGCGTAGTCCAGAACGAAAGAGGGGTAGATTTTGGCTCTGTAGCATTAAAAGCATTGCAACCTTGTTTGAGCCATATCTGCCTTCTTAATAAACTTTCCTCTGCCATTGTTCCGACAATCAGTTTATTATCCGTTTCTCTGCTGTATTTATTAACCGGGGCTTTTTTTAGATGATAACAACAACGGTCATTGATTTTAAAAGGAGCTTTGACAAGATAATGCCATTGCTTCGGAATACAAAACTTTGATTTCGGCATTATACCCGTCTGTAAAAATCGGTCTGCCGTTTCCTTTGAAAAACCAAGCATACATTTAAGAAAAGAAAAAGGAATGTCCGAGAAGTTTTCTCTCAGCCATTCCGCAGATTTAAGATGTATTTGATTATCGTATGCCTCCATACATCCCTCGTAGGTAGTCATACGGTAAATATAATTTGAGATTTCCTTTGATATGACAGGATAACCATAATCCTGAATAACCTTTGTATAGGTTGTTTTCGGTCTTAATATGGTTACATTTTCAAAGGATTTAACAAAACTTATGATTTCGGGAAACTCCATTGTAGTATTAACAAATACTGCTCCTAAATGGGGATAAATTCGTCTTGCCAAGTCAAGTAAAACGGTGGAATCCACACCGCCGGAAAAAGATACTGCAACCTTACCGTTATAGTGCAAATACCATTCAATTATCCTTGTTTGCGTTACCCTTATTTTTCTTTCCAAAGGCCACGCTTGCATTGTCTGCAAATCCTTATATGTATATATTTTTCTCACTCCTTCCTAAAAGAAATAAGACCTCGTTCTAAGTCGGAACAAGGTCACATTTCTTCCTCATCACTTTCTTCTTCGTAACAATACGGGGCATAACCTATTAACTCAATATCATGCAAGGTAGAATTAAATGCTGAATCAAGATCATTTTTCAGTTTAGGGTTATACTTTGTATCATCTTCATAATCATATACATATTGATGTTGCCCCAAACTGCTCATTTTCCATTCGGTTATT
>JAFTUP010000049.1 GCA_017466205.1 Clostridia bacterium | reverse complement strand
GTAAGCATACTTATCTTTTTAAGCTGACTACCAAGTTCTTTTATGTCAAAGCAAACTATTCTGTTGTTAATATCAACATTGGTACGGTAATTGAACTGATTAAGATTTCCTGATACATACATTTCAAGCGCTCTTGCGATGTTGTGTGCTTCGGGGTCGGGCTGACTCTTTATTACTTCGTATAAGTCACCAAGAATAGGCATATTCTCCGGTATGGGATTTTGCAAATAATCTTGATATACAATACGAACTGACCTGTCTATAACACTCTTTTCTCCCGGACTCAAACCATCTCTGCCACCAAGGATAAGTTCACAAAGCGAAAGTATAAAGTCACTCTTTAGGGCAAGTGGATTTTCACCTTCAGAGTAGTTAAGGTTAATATCCATCGGATTGATGTGGTCGGGTGAATTGGGAGAAAGTTTTACAACCTGTCCCTTTAGAGCCTGTACTAACGGTGCGTACTCTGCTTCGGGGTCACAGATGAAAATATCATCACCTGTAACAAGGTAAACATTAGTCATTTCTCTTTTTGCAAAGAAAGACTTACCACTACCCGGAGAACCTAATATAAGGCCGTTGGGACAACGGAAGTCTTTTCTGTCAACCATTATGATATTGCGTGAAATCGCATTTAATCCGCAATAGAGAGCTTCATCACTTTCAGAGAACCTTTCCTGTGTCACAAAAGGAATAAATATTCCAAGACCTCTTGTTGACATTACACGTTCAATCTCTACAGGATTTATACCTATAGGAACACTTGCCATAAGGCCACCTTCCTGTTGGAAGTCAAGTCTTCTTAAAGGACAGTTCCTTTGCTGACCTATACTCTGAACGGAGAATATATCCTGTTCAAGTTCCTTTTTGGTAGGTGCAGTATTCATAATAAAAACTGTCATCTTAAAAAGTCGTTCACTGTGGGACTGAAGAGCTTCTAATAAACTGAGAGCATCGTCACCGAAAGAGTTAATATCCGGTGGAAGTATATCCATATCATAACCGGAACGCACTGCTTTCTTTTGTTCTTCAATCTTCATCTTGTTAATATCCGTGAGTTTCCTTTTTATCATTTTGATAGCTTCCGTTTGGTCTATTGATTGGAAGTGGATATTAACAGCAATATTTTTATTAAAATCAAGGTATTCCTTTAAAACAATATCCCAAATTTCTGTTGAAATAATTTCCATTACGGTTACTGCACCGTATGTTGAACCCATCTTGAAAATCTGAGCATTGTCCCTTGGGAAATAGAAGGACGGTGGCGCAATAAAGTCTTTTGTAGAAAGACCTGTTTGTGCCACCATATTCCAACTGAAATTGAATTTGCTGCTGTCATACTGATTAAAACATTTATGTAAAAGTTCCAATCTTTCTAATCCGTTTAACGAATAAGAACGAACACCAAATGCTTTAAATTTATTGATAATATCGTGTTCGATAGTTTCAAGTTTGTGCTTTGCCATTTGGATATTATCAGCATAAATTCCAAAGGTGAGAAATTTTCTTTTCTCAATGCCGTTATTACCCTTGGCAAGCTGATTCTTCAGCATTTCATTATATTCGATTCTTATATAGTCAAAGTCATCGTTCTGAAGAGGAATACGGATTGCTTTTTCATACTTTTTAACATCCATCTGCAAGTTCAAGAAAGAAAGTTGGATTTTGATGGATTTATCAAAATGATTTAAGAACTTGCAGTAGTTACCAAAGATAGAGTCTTTATCTTCATCGGTAGCAAGCTCGTAGTTGATGTCAAAAAAGTGTATTGTTTTTGTGTAAAAATCGTCTGTAACAGCACAAATTCCATCGGGACGCATTTCTTTATAACTGATGGTTTGCTGTGCCGACATCGCAATTTTACCTTGCATTTTTGCCTTTTTTACCGCTTCCGCTAACTGCCTTTTTTGTTTTAGGGACAGTGGTTTGTCTTTTGGAAGACGGATTTTTGTTTTCTGAGCCGACAATTTTTTCAACCTCCTTTTCTAATTCGATTTGTCTTTCAATAGCCGAATAAAGATTATTGGTTCGGTAGGGTCTGATGTCCGGTTTCTTAAACTTATAAATAATAAAGTTTTTTATTACCTTTTCAAAAGGTTGACCGTTCTTTTCATACATTGCAAAGAAGAAGCAAGGCATAGAAGTCACAAGCAGACATAACACCGCGCCTGTAGAGCCAAACACATTTCTTGTAAGCAAATATGTGGGAATACCTATGGCCCCGGCTAAACCGAAACAAATAAGTTGCCTTTTTGTAAGATTAAATGCAACTTTTGTTTTAATTTTTACTAAATCCTTCGGGATTCGTACATATGGCATCTATAACACTCCTTCCTTAATGTGCGTTGAATATGGACTTGGAAATCGTTCCTGTTTTAAACAGGGTAAAGCATAAAACAACCGTATATGCTGCCACAGAGAAAATCGTGGAATGAATATTGGATGTTGCTGTAAAACTGTTCACAAGTGCCGCATAAATTCCTACACACACCATAATAAAAAATCCTTGAAAACCTAACGCAACAAGACCTCTTAAATAGTTGCTGCCGACCTGACCCCATTCTCGGTTTGTCATAGTGGCAAAAGGTATTGCTCCTACAGAACTATATAAATAAATTTCTATCATTCTGCCGAAAATGACGACGGTTATACATATCGACAAAATTTTCATACACAGACTTACAAGAGCTGTTTCAAGCATTAGTGCAAATAATTCGCCTGTACCCATCGCTTCCAAGGTGGTTCGTATATCGGTTAGTGCCGATGATATGTCGATGTGAGTATTCGAGGCTATGACAGATGAACTGTTCTGTACAATGTGCTGTCCCACATCAAATACTGCCATTATAATATCAAAAGTATTTGTTACGATTACAATGGCAACACACGCCTTGAAAAAATACTTAAAGAACATAAAAGTATCTACATCGTGCATATTGTTTTTTTCCATAATCATAGATATAAGTTCATAACAAAGCACGAAAGTAATAATGAGGCCGGCTATGGGTACAATTACCGTTTCCGATAGGTTTTGAATTATCGAAAACACACTTGAGTTCCATTGTTGTGGTGTCTGACCGACCTCATTTGCGATAGTGCCGACTTTATCATTTACATCATCAAACATAGTGCTTAAATTGCTTTCTATAATTGACATTAAAAAGTCGTTGATGGCCTGTGTAATTTTATCAAAAATACTATCCATCTATTAGAAGAGTCCTGATAGTAATGGAATAAGGGAAGTTCCAATTAAAACGACACCGCCGCCTGCCATTAACTGTTTAATTCCCTGAGATTTTGCACCCGGATTATCATTACCGTATCCTTCCAAGAGGTTTACAACACCCCAAACTGCAAGACCTGCTCCAAGTGCTATTACAAGTGTCTGTAATACGTTGATTGCTTCAGTAAAAAATTGCATAAAATAATCCTCCTTTGGTTAAAATAATAGGTTAAGGTTCTGGACGTTCTGTGGGAAGTTGAAGGTTTTCCATATTGATGGTAAACACTTGAACTTTTTCTTCGGGATTGAGTTTTGGTTTGCGTGATTTCTGATATTTCTGAATGTCAAATGCGTTCTTTTTGTCAAAATCCGATAAGTACTTATAGTTCGGATGCTTCGTTATATCAAATTTATCTGACAAAAACGGTCTGAATCCTTTAAGTTGCAAAATACATTTCTTACCCTTCATAACAGCAATTTCATCTTCACTCATAAGGGATTTACCAAGTTTTTGGTAGTTCATGCCGTATGAGTTCTGATTACTTCGAGTTTCCGATGTGTTGTAAATATCAATAGTTTCCTTACCCAAAGTTTCAGCCAAATCTTTCAAAGTACTTTGCTCACGGCCACCTAAGAAAAGTACACTGTCACAGTTACCGAAGATGGTATCTGCGTTTTCTTTATAAATTGCCTTGAGCTGACTCTTGGCCTGAATTACAAGTGCTGCCGAAATCTCACGGCTTCGGATAACACTCAGTATTCGATGTAGGTTGGGAATGGTGATATTTGCAACCTCGTCAAGAAGACATCTAACGTGGATTGGAAGTCTGCCGTTGTACACATCATCAGCCTTAGTGCAAAGAATATTAAAAAGCTGTGATACAACAAATGCCGTGACAAAATCAAATGTACTATCAGTATCACTTGTTATGATAAATAAAGCGGTTTTCGTATCTCCCAATGTGTCAAGTTCCAATTCG
>JAFTUP010000001.1 GCA_017466205.1 Clostridia bacterium | reverse complement strand
TATAGCGTATTTTTGTAAAATATTCAATCCGCAAAAAAATCCCCTTGGATTGCTCCAAGGGGAAAATTATTGTATTAAGCTACTTTGCGTAGGAATTAGCCTTCCTTGATGTCTGCCTGTGTCGCAATTCTGCTTGGTTGGTGGGAAACCACCAACCACAGAAACAGAGCAGTTTTTTCGTTTTTTACCCTCGGTTTTCATATGCAGAGGGTCATTCGGGTCTCCGTCAAAGCGGAGATACCAGTCGAAGCCGTCCCTCTTTGCAACAATCTTCACTACAAAGGCTTCAATCACACTTTCAGGAATGTCTTTGTCATCGGTATTTGTGTACTGCTCAAGTGCATATTGAAGCACCGTCAGCTTGTCCTTGTAATCTGTAATTACAGGCTCTTTGTTAAGCTTCAGCTGAAGCTCTTCAATCTCGGAGGATAGCTTTGCAATCTCTTCTTTCACCTCGGCAGTTTTCGCCCCGAAATACTCTTTGTCGATTTCACCCTCTGCCCTCATATCAATGAAATTACTGAGCTTCGTTCTGTGCCTTTCAACCTCTCTGCACTTTTTCTCGATGATAGCCTCATAATCCACATCATCTTCTTTATCGTCAATGTGAGCCTCGAGCATTGAATTGGCAAGAGCAAGCACCTTGTCCTTTTCAGAAAGATAATTGCGGAAAATATAGTTTGCCATCATCTGCAGCTTCCACTCGGGAATCATAGGCACACGGCAAATGCCCTCAAGAGGCAAGCCCTTTTTCTTTCTGCTTTCATAAGAGCCTGTACGCACCGAGTCATAGCACTGATAACCGATAGTGGATTGAGTTCCCTCTTTTCTCCAGAGCTTTGTATTAAATCTGTGACCACACTCGCATATAAGGAGCTTTCCCCATACTGTGGTTCTCGGTCTTTTACCGGTTGTACTTCTTCTGCCTGTATTAAGATTTTTCATCTGAGCTGTTTTACTTGCCATAATTAATTGCACCCTTTCAAATTCTTCTTCAGTAATAATTGGCTCGTGTCTACCCTTTACCTGTATCAGGTCAATCTCACCGTAATTTTTAATTTTCTTTTGAGTGAGATAATCGGGAGTATATTCCTTGTGGTAGGTTATGATTCCGCAGTAGAAGGTGTTTTTCAGCACATGACCTATTACGGTTTCGTACCACCTTGTTTTGCCCATAGCAGTTTTTCTGCCTTGGCGTTCAAGCTCTTCCTTTATCTTGGTAAGTCCGTTACCCGCAAGATACATATCATAAATGAGTCTGACCGTTTCTGCCTGCTCCGGGTCAATGAAGAAATCCACCTTTTTCTTATTGTCGGGCAGAAGCTCCTGATGTCTTCTGTAGCCTAAGATGTTTCCGTTGCCGTAGAATGTGCCGTTGTTCATTGAGGTCTGCTGACCGCTTTTTACTCGCACCGAGGTTTTTCGGCTTTCATCCTGAGCAAGAGTTGCCATAATGGTAAGACGAAGCTCACCGTCACCGTCAAAGGTTTTGATGTTGTCGTTTATGAAAAACACCTCAACGCCCTTTGCTTTCAGCTCTCGTGTGTACTGCAGAGTGTCAACGGTATTTCTCGCAAATCGTGACACCTCACGAGTGATAATCATATCGAATTTTTTCTGCTTGGCATCACGAATCATCTTCATAAACTGCGGTCTTTTCTCGGCAGAGGTACCCGTGATACCCTCGTCAATATACTGACCGACAAGCTCCCATTCGGGCCTTGCGGCCAAAATGGGCTTGTACCAATCCACCTGATTTTCAAGAGCCGAAATCTGTGCCTCATGCTCCGTTGAAACTCGGGCATAGATTACAACTCTGCGCTTTCCGAAATCAGAATTTATCATACACATTCCTCCTTTATAGTGTTATGGTTGCCTTTGACGAATTCAGTTTCATCAACAATGTCCGCATAGTCACTTAAGATATTACGGAACATATACTCGGGAATTTTACCGTCCCTGAATAACTGCTCAATCAGCTTCAAAGCCGCAAAGCAGTAATCAGGATTTTTGCTTAAATCATTTATATCAATTTTACTCATATAATTCCTCCTATACAAATGTGTGGATTACCGTGCATCACGGTCACGACTTCGCTGTTTCTGAAGATATTTGTAGTAATGCTCGCAAGCCTTCAGCACGAAATCTTCAAAGTCTTTATCTTTGACCTTAGGTGCAATTTTCTGTAGCTTTTCAATAGGCACTTTGCACATCGGTTTCTGATTAGGTTTTTCTGATGCAAGTGTGTTTTCGATACTTTCGGCAGTAAGAGTGCCTGCATTGAAATCCTTGTGCATATGCCACGCCTGAGAATATGAGGGTGTGCATTCCTGCTCCTCAATTACACGAAGCAGGTCATACTGCATCTGCTCATCAAGGAACGAAAGCTCAACACCGACAGAGAAAGCAATTTTATCTTCGTCCATCAGTTCAAGCAGTTCGGGAATGAGATATGTCAGACGGATATAACGATGAATCTGTCTTGAACTCTCATCAACCGATTCTGCCATTAAATCTCTGCTGTACTTTTGGCCAAGTTGGCCAAAAGTTTTACCCTGATGATTTAATGCTTCAAGCTTCAACTTATAGGCAAATGCCTTCTCAGACGGCAGAATATGCTCACGGTGAAGGTTACTGTCAACGAGCATAATTGCCGCTTCATCTCTGCTTACGGCATAAATTAAAGCAGGTACTGTTTCCAGCCCTGCTTTTACTGATGCTCTGAGTCTGCGATGACCTGAGATTAACTCATATTCATCGACTGTATTTTCTAAAGGTCTTACTACAACGGGTGAAATAACACCCTTCTGCTGAATACTCTCAATCAGATTATTCATCTCATCATTGTCTAAAACCTTATAAGGATGTCCCTCAAAGGGACGGATTTTTTCTACCGGGATGTTTACCGGTGATTTCAACTTATTATTCATTTATTTTCCTCCATAATAATATAATCTTTTACTTTCATTTCTCTGTCTGCGCTCTTCTTCGGCAAGTCTTAAAAACTTTCTTACTGAAAACTGTTTACTGCCCTCACATGACATAAGATACTCGTGAGATGTCATTTCACGCTCGTACTCTGTTTCGTCTGTGGCATTATCTTCGTTGCATTGAATCATCCTGCAAAGCTCCTCAGGATGCATACATATCACCTCTCTTCATAATATTTTTCTTTGTCCCGTGTTCTTTCGGGGAAGTACCATTCACGGATAAGCTGTTTTTCCATTTCAAGCTTCTCCTCAAGTGCGGGACTGTCTTTTATAATTCTTTTAGCGAGCTTCAGCTTTTCCCGAAGCTCACCGATTTCAGCCGTTAAAAAATCCCGACAGGCAACAAGGTTTTCCTTGTCCGTCGGGTCATTGCATCTTCTTATCTGATTGTAAATTCTGCTGCGCTGACTTTTCAGCTCTTCAATGCGAAGCTCGGTCCTTGAAATAAACTTATCAACCTCTGCAAAATCATAAAGCTTTTCGTTTATTGCAAGTTCAATCTGGTCCTGCATAAACTCAATCCTCGGAGTTGAGTATTTCATTTTAGGTGTAAACGGATGCGGGTTGCAGTTATTTCTTTCGGCTATTGCACCTGTAAAAAGTAAAGCAATAAATAAAAGTGAAATTACAGGTGCACCAATTACGGCACTGCCCACAATCAGTTTTGTAAAATCAGAAACGGTTCGGTTAAAGTTTTCAGGATGTCGGTAACACTCTTTTGATTCTTTGAATTCATAACCCTTGAAATTGAAAATGAATATTTGCTTCTGTAAAAAGTCATTAGCGTACACATAATTTCTGTAATTATTGTTTGCCGCAAATTTATCCTGAGAGTAAATCCGTTCCCTGATTTTTTCATAAGTGTAATCATCACCGAGCGTTGAAAGATTCACTGCGTGCTCATCATTGCGATACGCTATCTTTCCTTTATCAAACCAATACCCCTTCTGTGTCATTATTCTGAAAAACTGTTTTTCATTTGCACTTCTCTCAACTGCATAATCAATATCGTCACGCATATAATCGTATTTTGTTTTAATGCCTTTCTGCATCGCCTTGTAAATGTTATATGGTATGCGTCTGCCTTTCGGTTTTTCAATAACGGATAATCCGTGTTCAAGACAAACTGCATCACTTGTTTTTCTGAACAGTTGGTACATCGCTTTGTCTTCATTCATCTTTCTTCCGTCCGTCATTGAAACTGAATTTATTACGATATGACAGTGAACACAATTTGCATTAAGGTGGGTTGCAACAATCACTTCGTAATCCTTGCCCCACATTTTATTTGCAACCTCCATTGCAACCTGTTGTGCTTCTTCGGGTGAAACCTCACCGGGTTTGAAAGAAATATATGCGTGATAAGCAACAATGCCTCCCGTCTTTCCGTAAATTTCTTTGGTATCAATCATCTGTCTTGCGGCAATATCAGGGTCGCAGTTGATACCTTCAACGAGAAGTTTCTTCTCATTTGCGAGATTTGTTTTTTCTTTATCGCCTGCATAATGAAGCGCATCAATCAAATCGGAATATTTTGAAAGGTCTGTTTTGCTTTTATTGGAAGCGTAAGACACAACCTGATGAATGTTATTTTTAATAGGCCATATTCTTGTTACAGCCATTCTCGGTTTTCATCCTTACCGGGTTTGAAATATTTTGCGATATCAGATTCAAGCTTTCTGACTTCATTCAGAACTGTTCTGCATTCATCACTATTTATATATCCGATTGAATTTGCTTTAGCTGTAAGCTGATTAAGGTTAGTACCTACTCTTCGAAGCTCAATAATGAACTGCTTATAATCTACAGGTGGAGCTTCAACCAGTCTTTTACCGAGAATCAGCGCACGGATAAGCACGCTTCTGTTCACCCTTAATCTCTTGCAAAGATTTTCTAATATCTGATTTTCGTCTTCACTGAGATACACATGAAAGTCTATATCTCTTGTTCTTTTGCTCATAGGAATTCTCCTTTCATTAATATTTGTTGTTGTAAAAACGGCTGTTTTTACGGATTTGAGGATACAAATCCAATGCTTGCTAAACTTCGGACAAATAGCAACTTTTACAACGCAAGCGTTGGTTTGTCCTCGTTTTAATACCGACCGGAAATAAGATTTGCTTATCATTAGGTACATTTCTGATTTTTCAGGTTTTTGCTGTTTCGCTTTCCGTTTTCGGATTTTGCTTTCTTGGCTTCTTCAGATTGAGGTGTCAGCATCATAAAGGTAATATCTTTAAGCTTTACCGCCGCACGAAGAAAACCGGGCTCTTCATCATCAATGATATATACTGCATCCGGAACATTTTCGTTCAGCTCAAGAATTGCATCGTTAAGCTTCTTGGTGTAGCTTTCAATCTGAATTTCATCGTCACCTTTTTCAAACCACAAATGAGTTTCTTTAGCCTTTGACATTTCATTACCCTCCTTTCAAAAATTTTTAAGGTACGTTTTTTCGGCATTTTTCATCGGAACACCTTCCGTGTTTTTTAGCGTTTATCGGATAGATTTTCCCTGAACGATGATTTGTTCAGAGAAAAATTTCTAGCGGCTGAACGGAAATTCCGATAAAAAAAGACCGAGTGAAAAATCAGCAGGTCTTAAAGTTCGGTTATTCGTTTGAGCAATGCTTTGTCACCCGGCAGTACAGACTCAAGAAAATATCTGCAGACAATATGACTCGGTGTAATGAGCTGAGGACAGATGTGACTATCTCCGTCATCAAGTAACAGACAGTTATCTTCATAACAGTTACAGCACCCCGTTTTAATCAGCGTTGCTACTTTCTCAAATAACAGCGGGTTGAGTTTTAATTTTTGCATACAATACGCTCCTTTCTTATAAATTGCGGATATAAAAATACACCCGTCAATTCTGACGAGTGCGATGTAAAAATATTTAAGCCGAAAAAAGTGACGCAGTATTCATATACCGGAATTCTGCATTCGTGGGGGCAGTTATTATATAATTCCACACAATTGAAACATATCAGAAATTTGTGATATAATCGAAAAAATGAAGGGAGATATATTTATGATTTACTGCACGGGCGATACACATGGCGATTGGACTAAATTCTCCACAAATATATTTCCTGAACAAAAGGAAATGTCGCGTGATGATTTTGTAATTATTTGTGGCGATTTCGGTTTGTGGAATGATAACAATGAAGAAAAATATTGGCTGAAATGGTTAAATGACAAACCGTTCACAACACTTTTTGTTGATGGCAACCACGAAAACCATACACGCCTAAACAATGAATTTGAAACCATTGATTTTCACGGCGGTAAAGCCCACAAAATTCGTGATAATATTTATCATCTGATGCGTGGCTATGTTTTTGATATTTGTGATAAAAAGATATTTGCTTTTGGCGGTGCCAAAAGTCACGATATTACCGACGGCATTCTTGACCCTGCTGACTTTAAAACAGAAAGAGAATTTAATGAAGAATACAAGCGCTGGTCAAAAGCCAATAAGATGTTTCGTGTAAACAACATTTCTTGGTGGAAAGAAGAAATGCCAACCGAAGAAGAAATGATCTTCGGATTAAATACACTTGCCAAACATAATTATGAAGTTGACTTTATAATCACTCATTGTGCTCCCCAACAAGTTGTCGCAATGTTTTCGGGCGGATGTTATAAATCCGATATGTTAACTGAGTATTTTGATATCGTTAATGAAAAGGTTAAATTCAAAAAATGGTTTTTCGGACATTATCATGACAACAAACAAATAATGTGCGATTTCATCATGCTTTACGAACAAATAATCAGAATTGCTTAAATCAAAATCAAACATTTTTAGGGAACAAATTGTACTTGTTTACAGTCAGTTTGTTCCCTAAATTTTTATTGAGAGCCGAAAGCGAAAAAAATCAGACCGATTGAAAGTCCAAAATTAGACCGATTGGAATTCAAAAATCTGACCGATTGGAAAATCAAAGGGTCTTTTTGGCACTTTGATTTTAGTGTAACACTTCACTCAAAAAACACCTTCCGTTACGGTTACCATAAGTGGTATAAAATACCACTTACTGCTTGCGTAACACCGTCTCGTTGCAGTTATGGTACTTGATAAAATTATCAGGTACCACATCCGTATCATCGGATTGATAATTTTTGTTACGGTTGTCATAAGTTGTTCTTTTAACGACTTACGCTATCCGTAACACGCTCACGGTAAGCCTTTTGCCTGCATGCGTTACTGCAATACACTGCCCCTACTCTTTGAGGTGTAAAGGTATTGCCACAACTTTTACATACGGTATTTTCCCTCTTTGCTAATCTGTTTTTTCGTCTTACATGCTTTATACCGATATTATCAAACCTGCACTCATAACAAAACTTTACACAGTGAACCTGAGTGAAATATACTCGTTCACAACCCTTGCAGATAATCCTCCTGACGGGTGCATATTCATCCCCTCTGCCGGAAATCTGCAGATACCAGATGTATTTCAGCTCCTCCTGATTTTCGTATTCATATTCAGCACGTGCCATTTTTTAATTCTCCTTTTTTTGATAGTTTAGTGATTCGGGAAACTACCAGTGTTAATCTCTTTAAACTGCTTGCCGAAAAACGAATAACATTGTGTTTTCCCTCCTCTGATTATTTAATGTAGAAAAAATCGAAAATCATACAGAATCACGAAACAGTAAAAAACGATGTGCGAAACAAGCTTTAAATCCTTATATATCAAGGCTTATCAGCACATATATAATTTTTATTACAATAATCGAAACAAAAATTTTTATAAAATTATCTTCAAACCGCACAAAACAAAAAACTACCTCGCAGGATGATAATTCCTTGCGAGGTAGCTTGCTATTATAGCAAAATTTTCAATTTTTATTTACTCCATTAACGTCCTTTAGGAGCTCTCTTTCTGACTTGCATATTCAAATCCTGTAGTTTTCTACCAAACTCATCATCCTTGGCAACGAGCAGTAAATCTTTATCCATATTATTAAGAGCATGCAAAACTGCAGCATAAATTCCTATAGCAACAGACGGACTTCCTTTTTCAACATTCCAAAGAGTTGCACGGCTTATTCCTGCTCTCTCTGCAACAAGTTCTACAGATAATTGTCTGCGAAGTCGTGCCAATTTAATCTGTTCACCCATTGTTTCCAATATTTTCTCTGTGCTCGGCAATACCGTTACTGCTTTCTTTCCCATGTTAATCACCTCTCATAATGTTTATAATTATAAACGAAATATAGCATTTTGTCAATATATATAAACATTATTATGTTATGCTCCATTTTAATAATTATTATTCTCCAAACAATAAAACTACACAAATCCTGCGCCATATGCTTTCAAAGAGTAAAGTCCGTTTTATTGGACAGTAAATTTTGTATAATGACTATGGACTATGATATAATTTTTGTCAGGAGGTGGTAAAGGATGAATGCCAAAGGCTTCTTCTATGCCGATTACAGTGTCGGAAAAGTAACCGTTGCATCAAAAACAGTTGATGCGGGACAATATACGGTTGAACTGCTCAATCAGTATTACAAGGATGATACCGCCGCAAGAATATCTGTTTTCAGAGCCGAGAATTGGGAGCTTGAAGATACGCTCTCCAAAGGCTATTTAAATCCTCGACTTTTTGTTGAAGCTGTAACCGTAATCAACAATATATTTACTGCCCTGCCACAGCTGAAGCCCTTTAATCTTATTGACATTGACAAAGAAAAGGAAAGAATTGCAAAGCTTTTCACTTATGAAAATGCTGAAATATTAATTGAATACTTCCACCGCAAGGGCAAGGTGCAGAACATTAAAGAGGAATATATTATCCTCGGAATTTTGCCACCTGAATACGATAAGGACTTTTTCGCTAAGGCAGAAAAACTGCTGAACGAAGTAAATACAACTCTCGGCTTTTACGATAACCTCGGTGATGATATTACTCTTGCATTCAATAAGCTCAAAAGGTTTGTGTCAAGACTTGATGAGCTGGAGAAATTCAGCAAAGAACATCTGTCGCAACTTGCCACCGACATTTTCGGTGAAAAGGTCATTCCCGTCAACACAGAATATACATCGGAAAGCTTGGTTGCACGAAGGTTGTATTTCAACAGCTTCTACAGTTTTATTGTTACGGATTTGTTTGAGGGAATACAGTACGGACATTATCCAAGGCAATGCGAAATCTGCAAAAAGCATTTTCTTATGCTGACTGCAAGACGGCAGAAATACTGTAACGGCTATGCTCCCACCAAACACAACGGTAAACGAGTCACTTGCAGAAGATATGCAGCATCTATAAACCTGAAAGAAAGATGCGAAAATGACCCGGCACTCAGAATATACAGAAATCGTTGCGGCTCGATACGTGTAGATAAAAGCAGAGGCAAAATCACACCTGAGTTTGCAGAGTTAGCAACAAGACTTGCCGAAGACAGAATGTACCGTGCAGTCGAAGAAACGGAATATGAGCTTACCCAATACCCAAAGGATATGGAAAAGAAAAAGCTGTATGAGGATACGGCAAAATCAATGAAGTAAGGAGGTGTCGCCCGTGAGAGATTGGCAACAGGACCTTGTGATGTACAGAATAATACCTGCTCCGCCGAAAATGGAGTTACAGGAATACATTGAGCTTTATTGCAAGGAAAAAGATGAAAAATATTTTTTGTGGTTTCTTCATTATTATGAAAACACACTCAACACAAAGGTTATGGGTTGGGTGCAGAATTATGCAATGCCCGGTCATTTTCAGGATATGAAGCAGTCCTTCATTATAGGGATGTGGAAAGCCTTGCAGGAATACGACCTTTCACGGGATAT
This sequence comes from Clostridia bacterium, assembly GCA_017466205.1. GTDB lineage: Bacteria > Bacillota > Clostridia > Oscillospirales > Acutalibacteraceae > Fimenecus. The sequence goes on along the minus strand of JAFTUP010000001.1, from coordinate 19,596 downwards.
ACCTTTTGTGAAATTCAAGGAAAACACGGCGAAGCGTGAGGTTCATGAGTACATCCGTAAAATGAGGCGAGGCTTTACAGTACAAAGCTTTGATGAAGACCTGAGACTTCGCAAAGCAATGCGCCTGTTTTATGAGAATGAAGAGAAAACCGATGATGTAACAATGCAGAAAATAGCCGAGGAAATCGGCATAACAAAAGAAAAAGCAGAAGAAATCGTCCGTTCAGGCTTGCACAACACACAGTTTGTTGAGTTTTACAGGCAGTACGCTGACGAAGACGGTGAAGAAAGCCGTGAAGAGGTTGCTTCTGATGATAGCTCCCGCCCTGATGTTCTGTGCGTTAAATTTGAGCGTGCAAATCTTGTGATGGATACCTTTGAAAATGCACTCAACTACCGTGAACGGGCTTTGGTATCGGAGCATCTTGCATTCTGTAGAGACTGCTATTCAACCGAGGTTCCCGACTATGAAAATACTGACTACAAAGGAAATCCCACCTACAAACCTCGAAAGCCTAAGACCTTTGAAGAGTTAGCCTTCGACCACAGAGTTTCATCTCCAGCAACAGCAGATTCAAACTACAGAAAAGCACTCAATAAGATGAAGAAAAAGCTGCTCGAAACAGGATATGATTTTTGAAAAAAGGAGCTGAAACTATGCCCGACCTTAATGATTTTTATGCATTCAAAATGACATCTTCCGGCAGTAGTTCGGGTAGTGGTAAGAATAACAATTCCAACAACGGCAGCAGTGGTTGCAGCACAACACTGATTGTGTTAGCCGTTATTGGTTGGATTCTTCACTTGTTGAGATAACAATATTAAATCATAAATAGAAGAATTCAGTATAACTTGAAGAAAAAGGTAAAAAGGTATATAATTAACATAATTAACAGTTTAACGCAAAATCATAAGGAGATTTGTAAATGGCACGACATTTATCTATAAGAGTTCCTTGGAAAGATAACGGCTATGACGGTTATGTTTGTAAGAAACCTTGTTTCAACAACTCTTGTTTAAGATTGAAAAATATAGCGGATAGCAGAAACGATGCATTAGAAGACAGCTTATCTGGAACAGCTATCAAAAGTCATGAAGCAGACATCCCTTGTCTTTCTGAAGGCGGATGTTTTATGTCCTCAGAAACTTATATAAAGCATACAGTTCATCCATATAAAAAAAGCAATCCGGGAACGCACGGACATTTCTTAGATACAGAATTGCGTTATCCGCCTTTTTCTTTACCGGCCCGACCTTTTGCATGGACAATGTTAGGCGGTAGTGATTGCAATAATATCAATTATTTAGTTGACCGATATGCTATAGATTACGATAGCGAAAGAGAGCCTGTGTTGCCGTTTTCCACAAGCTGGGTACAAGATGCAGAAAATCAACGAGCTATATTTAAAACGTTTTACGAAGATGTTGAACCAAACACATCTTTGGTAATTCCTTATGCCAAACAAGTACCTTTTATTGACGATTCCAGACGAGTCGTCATGGGGATTGGATTCGTGACCTCAGTAACTCCGCCACCCGAGCACAATCACACAGATGAAGGTGCATTGCGTTCAATTTTATGGGAAACTATGATAGGCCATTCTATCAGAGACGACAGAAAAAACGGTTTTCTTTTACCTTATGTCGAAATGATGCACTATGCAGAAGAACATCCCGAATTTGATTTGACTTCAATAACTGTTTTTGCTGAAGATGATTACTTTGAAGAATTTTCTTATGCAACAGAGCATTTATCGTATGATGCTGTAATAAGTGTTTTATTGCAAACAATCAAAGCCTTAGAAATCATAAAGGACTGTATCCCTGGAAATTGGAGCGAATGTCTTTTATGGACAAAAAATAGGCTGAAAGAGGTATGGCTTCAAAGAGGTGTATATCCCGGATTAGCAACAATGTTACGAGCTATGGGCTTTAGCCATAGTGAAGTTATTGCGAAAGAAATTATTTTCGACTCTAATCCAACTGATATAGAAGAAATTTTTATTAATGCTTTGAAGAATCCCTCTGATTATTTTTCGGAAACGGCTTTTTCCGGTATTTCTTGCACATTAGCAAATACATTTATTTCGTTAAGCACTGAAAGGAAAAAACTTTTTTGGTTGATGTCCCGTATGTCACTTAATGATTTTCAAGCTGATATTTTTAATCTGGAGTGGCGCAAAAATCAAAACATTGATTTAACAGACAAGGAAATAATAGAAAATCCTTACATTTTATATGAAAAAACAAGAAATTTGGCTCCCGAATATATTATTCCTGTAAAGAAAATAGATATGGCAATATTCCCGCCTGAAAACTTACGTGCCATAAAACCTCTTTCTGAACCAACAAAATTAGACTCAACCAATGATAAAAGAAGAATAAGGGCTTACGCAGTTAATTCATTAGAAAATCAAGCTGCTTTAGGTCATACTGTTTTTCCTGTCGATAGAATAATAAATGAAATCAATTCGTTGGCAATAGAACCTGCTCTCCATATAACAGAGGATATTATCAATAGTATTCAACTGTTTTTAGAGGAAGAATTAAAGCCAATTGATTGTGCTGACGGCAGAAAGGCATATCAATTGAATAGGCTTCATGAAATCGACGAAGTAATCCGATCATCTGTAAATAAACGTCTTAAGGGCAAAAGACATGTAATTAATGAAAACTGGAGAAAAATTGTTGATGAAGCATTTGCCGACAAAGAACATACTGAATTTGAAGAAAGAGCTCGAACTGAAAAAGCAGCCATATTAAAAGAGTTAGCAGAATCCCGATTATCCGTGCTGATAGGCGGTGCAGGAACAGGCAAAACAACACTGTTGGCTCTTTTATGCAAATCTCCTCAAATACGTGATGGCGGAGTCTTATTGCTTGCACCAACTGGAAAAGCCCGAGTCAGAATGAGTCAGGCGATGAAAGCGCAAGGTGTTGACAGTACAGCTAAAACAGTTGCTCAATTTTTAAGCGAAAGCAACCGTTTTATCGGCAAAACAATGGAATATTGTCTGTCTAACATTGATGCTGTAAATGTTCCGTTTACTGTAATCATAGATGAGAGCTCTATGTTAACAGAAGAGATGTTTGGAGCTTTACTGCAAGCATTACGCAAAAGTGCTCAAAGAATCATCTTTGTAGGTGACCCCAACCAGTTGCCTCCTATTGGTGCCGGAAGACCTTTTGTTGATTTAGTTAGAAAATTAAACAACGGAATAAACACATTTCCCAAAGTCGGCACGGGTTTTGGTGAACTTACGGTAACTATGCGTCAGTTATCTGAAGACGGTGAACCAAGAGGTGATACTGAACTTTCAAAATGGTATACCGGAAACTCAGAAAATCTTGATGATAGCATTTTTATTAAACTTCAACAAGGGAATCTTGGCAAAAACGTTACATTTAAATCTTGGTCTAGTCCTGAAGAATTAGAGTCAAAGATATTTGAAACTATATACGAAGAGACCGAAATGAAAGATATAGATGATACTGAAGGATTTAATTTATCCTTAGGCGGTGTAATTAATAATGGGTGGATGAATTTTGGTAGCCGACCGCAAGGAATTGAAGACTGGCAGATTTTATCTGCTTATAGAAATGATGCATCATTAGGCACTGCAACAATCAACCGTTATATCCATGAAAAGTATCGTTCTCAAGAACCGAAACAGCTTGAGCATTGTAAAGTGAGAAGTACAAAGCATTTGTTGGGAACTGACGGTATTGTTTTTGGAGATAAAGTAATTAATTTAAGAAATCATAGTAGGGATAGCTATAATAGCAAAATTCGTGAACGCGTACAAGGTTATGTTGCAAATGGTGAAGTCGGAATTGTTGAAAGAATATGGGAAAGACCTAAGGATAGAAGCAATACTCACCAAATTGTATTTTCGTCCCAGCCTAATAAGAATTACAATTGGCCATCAACTGTATCTGATGAAAGCAATTCTGATTTAGAATTGGCTTATGCCTTAACTGTTCATAAAGCTCAAGGCAGCGAATTCAAAAAAGCAATACTGGTTTTAGGAGAACCGGGAGGATTACTTTCTAAAGAGTTGTTATACACAGCGATAACCAGACAGAAAGACAAGCTTGTTATTCTGTATAATGACGGTGCTTATCGCTTAAGAGATTATTCGTCAATGTCAAGCTCAGAAGTTGCCGGAAGATTTACTTGCTTATTCGAGGCTCCTGATATTGTAGAACACAAGAAAAAATACTATGAACAGGCATTAATACATCGCACATTAAAAGGTGAATTGGTGCGCTCTAAATCTGAAGTCATAATTGCAAATATGCTTTATGAAAAAGGCATAGAATACGAATATGAAAAAGAATTAGATTTAGGCGAAGACGGTATTCGTATTCCTGACTTCACCATTGAAGATGCTGAAAGTGGTCTGTGCTTCTATTGGGAACATTGTGGAATGTTGGGAGATGCCGCTTACAATAAGCACTGGGAAGAAAAGAAAAAGTTGTATCAAAAACACGGTATAGTTGAAAATGATAATTTGATAGTTTCAAAAGATTCGACAAACGGTGGTATTGATTCAGCAAAAATAAAGGCCCTAATAGATAAATTTTTATTATAATCACAACTTACTAAAGTGGTGGAACGGTATGTTCCACCACTTTAGTGATATTTGTGATTCTTGGTTGGTAGTGTGAATTATAAGAAAGTTTCCCCATAGAACAGCAGTTATTATTCACAAAGAAATTGGCACCATATTGTACCATTCGACAAAAATTCATTTTTAAGCGTTACATTTTATTGTTTTGGTCATCTATATATAAGAGAGAACAAGAAAAATGCTGAAATCTCCATATTTTTGCTGAAATATATTGAGAGAAATCGTTCTTTGTGCTATACTAATTTTACTATAGTAAAGTCATTCTAACTATTTTAAACGAGGTGTAACATGGCTGCAAGTTATAAGAAGTTATTCAAACTGTTAATTGACCGTGACATGAAGAAAAAAGAACTCGCCGAAAAGGCAGGTATCAGCATTGCCACCATTACAAAAATGGGCAAAGACGGAGCCGTTGTATCAAGCGATGTTCTAGTAAAAATCTGCTCAGCATTAGATTGCACAGTCAATGAGATCATGGAGATTGTTCCTGAACAGAAGTAAAGAGGTCTATGAACAATGAATTATAATAAGTCAATAACCGCAACTGTATATGTGGCTAATAATGATAAGGTTTTATTACATCAACACAAAAAATATAAAACATGGTTCCCGCTCGGCGGGCACGTGGAAGTTAATGAATTCCCACACGAAGCAGCTATCAGAGAGGTAAAAGAAGAATCTGGATTAGATGTTAAATTAGTTGAAACCGAGATAGCCCCTTCTATTGAATTGGCACGAGTAAAAAGAATTCCCGCCCCGTTCTGTCTGTTACATGAGGGTATAGGCGGAGACGAAAATTTCTTTGATTTTATTTATATAGCCGAAACAATAGAAACTATTCCTTGTCCTGAAAGTGGTGAAAGCAAGGAATTTAAATGGTTTTCTTATGAGGAACTCAAAGAAAATGATATAAAACCGCATATTAAGAACACTGCCCTCGCAGTTCTCAAATACCTACAAGAAAAAGAAGGTAGTCTTGTTATGGAACAAGATTTAAACACCTCAAGCATGTGGGATGATTTTAGATTTATAGATTTGTTTGCCGGAATAGGTGGAATACGTCTTGGCTTTGAATCGGTTGGTGGGCGGTGTGTGTTTTCTTCAGAATTTGATGAAGATGCATGCACCACATATAAGGCAAATTTTGGAGAGCATCCGGCTGGAGACATTACAAAGATTGATGCGAAAGATATCCCCGATTTTGATGTGTTACTCGGAGGATTTCCGTGCCAGGCCTTTTCAATTATTGGTAAGAAAGAAGGCTTTGCAAATGAAACATGCGGAACTTTGTTTTTTGATATTGAACGAATTTTAAAAGAAAAAAGACCTAAAGCTTTTATGCTTGAAAATGTTCGCAATTTGACTGCTCACGATGGCGGCAATACGTTTAAAACGATAAAAGAACATCTTGAGGCTCTTGGCTATCATGTGCACGCTAAAGTACTAAATGCACTGGACTTTGGACCTCCTCAGAAAAGAGAGCGAATAATTATTGTAGGATTTATTGATGATGTGGATTTTGAATTTCCAGAACCTATACCGATAGAGGAAAGATTGACCTTAGAAGATATATTGGAAAATAATGTGGATTCAAAATACTATGTTAAACCGCATATTAGAGATTCCAGATTGGCAAGATTGAAAGATCCCAATTATCCCAAGCCTTATATATCTCATGAGAACATGGCAGGAAGTGTAACCCCACATCCATACTCTTCTGCGCTTCGCGCGGGAGCATCTGCAAACTATATTCTTATAAATGATGAAAGACGACCTACTGAAAGAGAAATGCTGAGAATACAAGGATTTCCCGATACTTTTCGTATAGTTGTATCTTATGGAAAAATGAAAAAGCAGTGCGGGAACTCGGTTGCCGTTCCAGTAATCCGAGCGGTAGCGAAGCAAATGGTAAAAGCACTTAAAGATTATGAGAACAAGGAGTGAATCGTATGCCGACTAAAGAAGAGGCGAAAAAAGCATTAGATCTTGTTATTGCGAAATCTCGTGTACATTTGTATAAGCCGATACAGATTGCGGAGGTGCTTTATCGAGATAGGGTACATAAAGATATCAATCTTCTTAATTTAGAAGACTATAGGACAAAAAGTAAAGCCTGGAGAGATGATATAAGCAGACCTTTGCTTGGACGTGTTTGTACAAGTAGTGCACGATTTCAAGACGATTTGTTTAATGAAAACGCAATACCTCCAATATTGATTAACGAATTGGGTAAGGAAAACCGTAGAACAAATGGAGCTGTTGAAGCTTATATTTATCGTAGATTTACCAATAAACACGCTCAATTACAAAGTGCACTGGATTATTGCCTCAAAGCCACAAAGGAAACTTTTGATGTTAAGGCTTTCATTGATTCGTTTTGGAAAGAAGCGGGTTTAAAAAGAAGTCTTGACAAGGTATACGAAATCGTTGTTTACTCATTGTTTTCAACGCTTGTCGAGGCTCTGAATCTTCAAGTTGAGATCTCTGTGGATGCAGATCGGTTTGACATTTTGTCAGAATTTGAGGATTTCACCAAAATGGTTATGTGCATTGATCATTTTAATCCTACATTTGTTCAGGACGCACGTGTTTATCGTGTTGGAGTAACAAATGCTGCTGACAGAGGATTGGATATGTATTCCAACTGGGGGCCTGCAATACAAATAAAGCATCTGTCTCTTGATATAGAATTGGCAGAAAGTATAGTTGGTAGTGTGTCTAGTGATAGAATTGTGATTGTTTGTAAGGAAGCTGAGAAAGAAATTATTGTTTCTCTTCTAACGCAAATTGGATGGAGAAGCCATATTCAAAGCGTGATTACCGAAGATGATTTAATTAATTGGTATGAGCGTGCTTTGAGAGGAAAGTATTCCGAATTGATGGGAGATAAGTTGATTTTTTCGTTAGCAGAAGAAATTGCTGATGAATTTCCCTCCGTGGATGATATACCCCAAGTACTAAAAGATAGGCATTACGAAAACATCTCTGATGACTATTGGAAGTAAAAAAATGCGCATTTAAGAGTTTGTAGTCTTTTTAGCGGCATTGGATGATGTATTGACCTTAGCTTTGTACAAGCAGGCTAAATATTATTGGGGCAAATGAGATAGATAAAAGTGCCGCAGAAACCTACAAACACAATTTAGGTGAAAATGCTATCGTGATAGGCAAAGGTTCCGAACGCCTTCAAGTTTGCTCCTAAAACACCAATGCGGAATGCATATAAGCAAGTAGGCAATTCCGTTTGCGTACCAATCATTAAAGCGAATAGCGGAACTAATAAAAAATCAATGGAGTAGAGGCAACTAAAGAAAAGGAGATACCATTATGCAAGAATTTTTTAAGCTATTTGAAGAGTATTGCAAAACACCGGGCGTGGATTCAGGAAAAGCTCGATCATATGCAAAAGCCATAGAGTATCTCTGCGACTATTTGAACATCACAGCTATTGATGATCAATCAATAGCGTTAATTAAAGAGTTGGAAAATGATATTTACGATAAGCATAGTGCATTATATAACGGGATGCTATTGTTCTTGATTGGTAGAGGTCAAAGATCATATTTAGAGAATGGATATATCAAAGCAGCACTCAAATACTTTTTTGCGTTCTTCAAATATACAACTTCTCAGCACACCAAATGGACAAAGGAAGAAACAGTATTGGCATTGGCTCTGTACTGTAAAATCCCTTTCAGTAAAATCCATAAAAATAATCCTCAAATTATAGAATTATCAAAATTGATTGGTCGTACTCCAGCAGCTGTTTCTATGAAAATGGGGAATTTCGGACGATTTGATGCAGAACTCGCAAAAAAAGGCATCTCCGGTCTTTCACACGGAAGTGCTTTAGATAAAACAGTTTGGGATGAGTATCATCTTAATATGCAATCGTTGTCAGATACAGTAGATAAAATTCCCTATATGAAAGAGTTAATGCATGATGATAATGTTGTTCCTATCTTACCTACAGGAACAACAAGAACAACAACTGTGCAAGCTCGTGTTAATCAAGGATATTTTCGAAGTGCAGTGATTTCCGCATATGGTGGAAAATGCTGTGTTACCGGTCTGGAAGTACCATCTTTACTTATTGCTTCTCATATAAAGCCTTGGTGTGATAGTGACCCAAATACTGAAAGAACAAATCCTTGCAATGGTCTATCATTAAACACTTTACATCATGAAGCTTTTGACAATGGTATTTTTACAATAGATACAGATTATCGTATTTTGGTTTCAAAAACAGCAAAAGAATGTTACACTTCTGAAGTTTTTAATGATTTCTTCGTAAAATATGAAGGAAAAACAATAATCTTACCTGAGAGATTTCTCCCATCAAAAGAAATGATAGAGTATCACAATTCAAAATTAGTAAATTTTTAAAAATGATTTTTATATCTATATATATTAGTCCTTAAGGAGAAGATAAAATGCCAGTTCAAGTTGTTGATTTATTTTGTGGTGTAGGCGGGCTAACACGTGGTCTACTTGATGCAGGATTAAATGTTATAGCGGGTTTTGATATTGACCCTACGTGTCAATTTACATATGAGCACAACAACGATGTCGAATATAATCTTAGAAATATCAGAGAAGTTACTGGTGCAGAAATACACGGGCTATATGACGAAGATGCAGTTAGAGTGTTAGTCGGATGTGCGCCGTGTCAACCGTTTTCACAAATGAGATTTAAACTTCGTGATGCTAACGAGCAAGATGAAAAATATGACTTGTTATTAGAATTTGGTCGTCTCATTGAAGAGGTTCACCCTACCATCGTATCTATGGAGAATGTTCCTAAAATCAGAGAAACAGATGTTTATAATACCTTTTTAGACATACTTGATAGGAATGGTTATCATGTTTCTGCACAGGTTGTATTTTGTCCTTATTATGGTATACCACAAACAAGAAGACGTTTTGTTCTTGTTGCATCTTTGCTTGGTCCGATTGATATTATAACAGCAACACACAATCCTCAAGATGTACACGTTAGAGATTTTATTGGAAATCTTCCTGAATTAGCAGCAGGAGCCGTAGATCCTAACGACCCCATGCATCGTTCTTCAGCATTAACAGATATAAATCTACGCAGAATACGAGCATCTGTTCCAGGTGGGACTTGGCGTGATTGGCCGGAAGAGCTTCGATGTGCATGTCATAGAAGAGATAGTGGTCAAACATATAGTTCAGTTTATGGCAGAATGACATGGGAACAGATTGGTCCAACCATAACGACTCAATTCTTTAGTTATGGTACAGGAAGATACGGTCATCCTGAGCAAGATAGAGCTCTTTCATTGAGAGAAGGAGCACTCCTTCAAACATTCCCTATAAATTATAATTTTATTAATCCCGAACAGCCATTTGTTTTTGGAGATATAGCAAGACACATCGGAAATGCAGTTCCAGTTAGATTGGGTGAAGTAATTGGAGAAAGCATTGTTGAACATCTTAGATTATATAATGTAGAGGTGTAAATATGGAAAGAAATTTCAAATTAAAAGTTAGTCCCCGTATGCTTGAGTTGTTAAGTAAGGACTTGTATACAAATATGTATTTCGTTTTAGCAGAACTCATAGCTAATTCATATGATGCTGATGCTGAAAATGTATATGTTTTTATAGATGATAAAGAAATACGAGTAGAAGATGATGGTATTGGAATGGATGCCGATAATTTAGATGACAAATATCTTTTGGTTGGCGGAGAATCTCGCACTTCTGAAGAAAATGCAAGAACCATTTCTAAACAAAGATTGAAAATGGGAAGAAAAGGTGTTGGAAAATTAGCTGCTCTTTCCATATCAAATGGTTTTAAGCTTATTACTGTTCAAAACAAGAATTGTATAGGTGTTTTTATTCCAAATCGAATTGAGCACGACGACGAAACTCTTAAAGTTCTTGATAAAACAGAATTTTCATTAAAAAAGATAAAAGATCATGGCACTGCAGTCATTATGGAAAATCCTAAAGTATCTATTCCTAAGTTACACGAAACGGTTTTGAAAAATTTAGCAAAAATTTTCCCCAACGACATTGATAATTTCAAAATCCATGTGATTTTTCATGGTGTTGAAAAAACACTTATTCCAGATGAAAAAGATGCTATTACACGTCTTGCATCTTTTATTTCTATAGGTGACGAAAAAAGATATTTAGAAAACTCTTTAGCAACCGATGACCCTAATTTACAAAAAGATCATTTAGATGCTTTTTCAGAAACGATTGAGATGTTAAATTCAAAAGGTGAATTAGAAAATATTACCGTACGAATTTATGGGTGGATAGGAACTTATAAAACAACTCGTGGAATGAAAAAAGAAATTAATGAGTTTTCAGATAACTATTTGGCGATATTTGCACACAACAAAATGGGATTAAGAAATGTTTTATCAATAATTAGTAAAAACAGAGTTTATGAGAGTTATATCGTAGGAAATCTTTATATAGATGCTTTTGAGGCCCCTGATTTTCCTGACATGGCAGGTACAAATAGACAAGGATACAATGAAAATGATCCTAGATGGATTGTTGCTTTAAAATATATTAGAGAGATTACTGATAAAATTGTTAAAGCGCATGAAACCTTCGCTATTGCCGAAAGAACAAAAAAAGAAGCACAAAAGCAAGCATTAAAAGCCGCAGAAGAAGCAAAATTAAAAGAACGATTAGATTCCACAACTAAGAAAATAACAGAAAATATTACTAAAAAAATCTCGCAGTCCGATAGCGAAACATCCATTGCTCAAGCAGTATCAGATGAAATTGAAGCTATGAAACCATTGTTAGGTTTCAAATCAACAGTAGATGCGAATAAAAAGAAAATAATGATTAGCCAAACATTAAAGGATAAACTTGTAGCCGATACAATATACAAGATGTTACTGTTTAATGGGGTACCTAAAGAAGATATAATATATTCAAATGGTCCTGACCCTGAAACTAATCTTCCCGAAAAAGATATCTACGGTTATCTCCAAAAGTTTTTTATCAATAGTGCATCCACCGAAATGATTTACGTGCTTTTTGTAACAAGCAAAAATGTTTTGAATGTTGATCCTAAGAATCCATCTGCAAGTTGGGGCGAATTAATGGAAATTGGTGCAGCTTGGGTTACTCAAAAAGATCATTGGATTTTCAACATAGATGATTTTAAACCGGAACAACCTCTTAACATTGAAGACAAGTGGGTAGCTATTTATACAAAAGCAGGTGCTGATGGAGAAAAAATATTATCTCTTACTGAAGCAATGGTTAATAGTTTTTGCAATAAAATAATACAAACTTGTACTGCCTGTGGTTACAATGCAAAAACATTTGAAGCCAATAAAGAACATTTGACCAAAAATTATATAACAATTTATGAGTAAACTTTCTTTATTTCTGCAATTATTGGAATTTGTTTTAAGATAATTCCTAAATTATCAAAAACCTTTTCTGTCATTTTATCAATATTGTTTTCATCTTTGACCAATGACACGATGTTAAATATTTGGTGATCCGATAAACTATTTTCGCTCAACAACAGGTGCTGCTCATCGTTATATACAATTATAATGCCACACATATAAAGCTCCTCGTACTAATAATTAAATTGTAGTCTTATTATGACTTAAATATTCATTTTTATCTATTTCTATGTTTATGACGATTTTCTTTTTCATATTCGCCATTTCCTTAAACTGTGCAGCACCGCCGAAGTTGTGAGTAACATAGGTGACGACAATATCCGACTGTTGTATCATCCACTTGTTACGCCAGGAGATTGCGAAGCGTTTGGGTACGGTTTCGAGGCCTTCGGGGTAGATGGTGTTTGTTAAGTTGTCGTACTTGTTTTTCTCGGTTGGGAGATAGGCTAAAACTACGCTGTAGGTTATGGGGTAGGTTTGAGATAAATCTTCAAGCTGACGGCGGACCATTGTGTCAAAGTTGCCGTTGTTGCCGACATAAAACATATTTACATTTTTATTTTCAATCAAATCTATGAGAGTCGACCGTAAGGTCGGCTCTATTTCTTTTGGTGTGTCCTTGTGACCAAAGAAGGTACAAACCATAAAATACCACCTCTTTATATGGGATATATCGCAATTATATCACAAGAATTATAAATATGCGATATGTCCCACACGATTTATCGCAAACTTTATTAAACTTATATTAGCGATATATCGTAAAGGTGGTATAGATATGAATATTAAAGAAGCGGTTGAAAAGAGAATAATTGAGCTTTGCAACGAGAGAAATATTGCGATAAATGCACTTGCAAACATCTCCGGTGTTTCACCCTCGACAATTTACAGTATGCTTAATGAGAAAAGCAAGAATCCCGGAGTTGTATCAATCAAAAAGATTTGCGACGGTCTTGAAATCAGTATCAGAGAGTTTTTCGATAGCGATTTATTTGATGATCTTGAACAAGAAATTAAATAATTGTTTTAGACGTAATAACAACGAGAAATTTAGATGCTACTATTCAGAAACGGTTAAAACATTCTTGCAGCAGTCATACTAGAATGTATAATGAATGATATTTTTAATTTATTACAACTAACAAAACGGCGGTGATTTAATTGCCCAACGGAAAAATTCAAAGTGAAAGTCATCTTATTGATAAAAAAGCCATTCAAATATTAGAAAGCATTTTTCCTATAGAATGGATAAAGAGAACTATGTCTCCTGATTATGGTATAGATATAGATTTGGAACTGTTTAATAAGGAAAATGGAAAATGTATTACTCTTGGTGAACACCTATTTTTGCAAATCAAAGGTACAAAAGCTCCAAAATATAAAGAAATTTATCCTTTTGGAATTTTCAAAGAATTATCAAGTACATTTAAAATAAACACAATAGCTTTTCCAATAGAAATATCTTTATTAAATTTAGTTGAAAGAATGGGGAGTTCTATTCCTGTTCTTTTAATAGTTGTTGATATAACTACTAATAAAGCTTATTTCGTTTGTTTGAACGATTACATACAGTTTGTGTTGCCTTATCAACAACCAAATTACAAAAAACAAAAAAGTGTAACAATATATCTTCCAATTGACAATGAATTAAGTCAAAACCAAGCTTCTGCATGTAAGTGGTATGCTAAACGTTCTAAACTTTATGCACTGTTTAATGATATGTTTCTTGCATTTAACGATTTTGAGTATTTATCAATTGAGAACAAAGTTATAAGAATTAAAAGACTAATTGATAACATAATAGAATCTGATGCCTGGAGCGCTAAAAGCCACTGGCCAGCTTTGCAAGATTTATACAATATGTATATCGAAACTTACAATAATCAGATGACTAATTTAGATGGAAAAAGATTTGTATTATCGTCTGTTGAAAGACTTCAAAAAGAATACGATGAAAAAATGGAGTATATCAACTTTAATGGAATAGATATGCCTGTTCAAGTTGCTTTGCAAATGGCAAGCTGTAATAGTTTGATTGTTTTTTCAAAAGCTTGTTTTGACTCTTTGCACGGAAATATACGACAATTCTTTTTGCCTACGTCTCAAAATTACTTATCAAAATAACCTTCCGAAAGTGAAATTGTTATGATAAAACAACTTATCCACGATCCGATTTTCCTCAGTTTGAAATCGGAAGTCGCAACAAAAGAAGATTTACAAGTTGCAGAGGACTTGCTTGATACACTCATTGCCCACAAAGACGGTTGTGTCGGTATGGCTGCAAATATGATTGGAGAGCGCAAGCGCATCATCGCTTTTGATAATGAAGGTACATATATGGTTATGTTTAACCCTGAGATTATCAAAAAATCAGAACCATACGAAACAGAAGAGGGTTGCCTTTCTCTGCTCGGCGGTCCTCGCAAGTGTAAGCGTTATAAGAGTATAAAAGTACAGTGGCAGACGGCTGAAATGCAGACTCGTATCAAAACCTTCACAGGTTTTCCTGCACAGATAATTCAGCATGAAGTTGACCATTGTGATGGAATTTTAATTTAATTAAGAGGTAAAATAATATGCTTGATAATAGTGTAACATTATTTAGTGTAAGTTTGGATAATAATTCAAAAACAGCAACTGACGAACGATTGATTCTCCATTCGTGCAAGGCAATACTTTCAGAATCAACGTATTCTGAATTAGATGAATTATCTTTCGCAAATATTAATCATAATGATTATGGTTTTGGCTGTATAGAATATGAATTTAGTTTTATAGAGAACTTCAGAAAACCTTATATGAGTTTTTACATTTCGTGTTTTTCATTTAGAATGGATACTCTGAAGTATCCAATAAAAATAAACTGTCCAAAACCAATTGGAAAACTTAATTATTTAATGCTAAATACATATACAAAAGTTAATAAAAACGGTAATCTTTCTTTAGGCATAAGATATTACTTTAGAACTATAGAGGAACGAACTGCATTTTTAGAGTGCAACGAACTTTGCATTGAAGGTTTCATTGCTCTTGGTAAAAAGACAAATACATATAATCTTATGTGCCGATTATCTCAGCAAAATGAAAAATGGGATATTATTGATGCATATACATATCGCAGAGATGGGAAATCATACATATACTCGTATGATCACTAATTCCAGTAACACTCATCATAATAAATTATCAAAAAGCCACCCGTTAGGGTGGCTAATCTTATGCATATATCAGCTCTTTGCAGATAATCTCATTTGCTCTTTCCTGAATGCCGTTCATTCGTTGCACCCATTCAAGTTGGTTTTGTTCTTTGAGTTGTTCGGTAATGTTTTCGGATTTTATCATCTGCTCGACAAGGGTGGTGAACATCTGATGAGCTTGAGTGTCAATCTCTGCGCATTGTTGGTAGAGTTTACCTTGAGTCAGGAGAGTTGCGAAAAGTACAGGGTTGTGTTTTTGTAAGTAGTCCTTATACATCATACCCCATTTGCTGAGGCGGATGGATGTTTCTTCAGGCGGGAGTGTGAGGTTTGGTATCATATAATCATTAACTTGTTTGTAGGTAATGTTTGCCATAATTTTCATCCTTTCTTGTTGTCAATAAAAGTGTCGTATGTGAATCTTGCTCCGAGTCTGAAGCCGACGGTGAAGCTGTCTGCGTTGCAGAGGCTAGAAAATTTGATGTAGGTTGCCACATATTCGGTGAAAAGCTCCTGCTCCTTATCAGCAAGGATAGATGTCAGGTGCTCCTCTTTGCCGGTGAGCTCGCTCAGGCTCTTTTTAAGCTTTGGTGTCAGACCAGTGGTGCACTCCTGCGGCTCAATGTTTCCGTAATAGAAATCTTCTATAAAGTCAGACATATTATCACCCACTACCTTTCAGATTTATTGATGATTTTAATGAGCAGTTCGTCAACATCTTCTGTGGGGATGCCGTCTGAGAGAAGCATATTGCGATTCCGTTGATTAACAGGTTACATTCAAAATCCGTGAGCTTCAGTTTTGTTTTCTTATTAAACATAAAAATGACCTCCTTGTATTTGGTAATACCATTTTACAAGGAGGTCTGTATTTTGTCGAATGTGTGAATTATTATATTAAATTTTATCCTTTTCTTTTGCTGCAGTTTCTAAATCGCTTAGTAGAATGAGTGAAAACTCTTCTGGAGTTATATTATCAAGCATTGAAGCTATTCTATTTGCCTGTGCTCTATAAACTTTTTCAAAGAAATTTCTAACATCTCTTCCGTTAGCATAATCATCAGAGCGACTGTTGTACATATTCTCGAAATATGATTGTAAAAATTCGTCACAATTATCAGAGAGCGTGTACTTGTTTTTACACAACAAATAGAAAATTGCTTTCAGTTCGTCAGGTTTATAATCTTCAAAATTTATGTATTGATTAAATCTTGATTTAAGTCCAGGATTTGAGCCGACAAACTCTTTCATAAGTTCTGTATATCCTGCAACAATAACGATAAAGTCGTCACGATGGTCTTCCATAGCTTTGAGTATGGTGTCTACTGCTTCCTGTCCGAAATCATTTTCGCCTTTACCATGTGTTAAAGCGTATGCTTCATCAATAAACAAAATTCCGCCCATTGCACTGTCAATAACTTCTTTGGTTTTTATCGCAGTCTGACCAACATAGCCACCCACTAAACCACTACGGTCTGTTTCAATAAACTGACCTTGTGATAAAACACCGATGCTTTTATATATTTTAGCAAGCAATCGTGCAATTGTTGTCTTGCCTGTTCCGGGACTGCCTGAAAAAACCAAATGTAATGAAAGTGGCGGTGTCTGTTTGCCAAATTCTTCTGCTTTCTTTTTTACTTTTATTAGATTTATTATTTCTGCAACCTCTTTTTTTACGCCTTCTAATCCGATAAGAGAATTGAGCTCATCCAGAAGTTCCTCAAGAGTTTCAATCTGCTCAACAACGGTTTCATTATCTGTTTTTTCATCACTAGCCATACATTTATCGTTTATATGTTGTGTGGCAGGCACTTCTTTTTTCTTCAGCAAAGACCCCTCTTCTATATATGAATTCATTGATTTGATGATATTTGTAAAATTTTCTACATTGATATACTTTTTATCCATAGGATTAAGCAAATACGATTTACCTAATGTTATGAAAAAAGCAATTAAAATTTCGGCAGATTTCAGATTATTGTTGGATAATACTGTTTTGTCAACTTTACAGAATTCTTTTAATAACATAGGAATATTACTATCATTGCCACAGAATTCATTTGTCATAAATTCATTATGAAGATACACTTTATTAAAGTATTCATATCTCTTTATTCCATCATCAATAGAAATGTTAGAAATGAAATTAAATATATCTTCTGCAAAAAGTTTTTTTAATGGTTGCACTGTATTCGTTTGAGATGTAATGCTATCACAAATTACAACCACTCTGTCAAATGCATTTTTTACATCAATGTTCATAAACAACCTCTACTATGCTATTGCGATTTTCTCAAAAATACTATTAACCATATTTGAAATATCGGGGTCTTCCATTAAATTTCCTGCTTCATTAAAAGCTTGGGTAATTGTTGATCTCGCATCTTCGTTTGAAATTTCGTTATATTTTCCAAAAGCCGATTCGTCATCAAATACCTGGAGCAATGACTGATTATCGTTTATTGATTCTTTAAGACCTAAAATTTGGTCAAGCAAACAAATATAGTAACTATCATTTTCACATGTATTTAATCCCAACTCAAAGAAACCGAAATCTTGAATTTTGGAGATAAACTCAGGTAATATAAGCTTATCAAACACCGCAACCCATTTATCGTGTGATAAGTGCCAGCCTTTCCCGTTTATGATACTATCCTTATGCTTAAAATAATACATTTCATCATAATAAATAATTGATGTAGCCAACATTGATGCCAAGGAATATATAGAAAAGATAAGCTTTTCTTTTTCATCTGTTGTTTCTTTTAAAAATGCATTAATCAATAGATTCAACACATCATGCTCTGTATCTACAAGTTCACGCATTTTATCCTCTGAATAGTCACTTTGTATGTTTCTTTTATTTAACATATCAGAGTGTTCAGACAAAATTTTATCAAACTCGTAATTTACTTGTATTTCATTGTTGGATTTTATTGCGTTTAAAACAGCATCTATTTTTCCTCGTATATCAGTAAGCTCTTTATACATAAGAGCAAAGCCTGCACAGGTAACCCCTAAATTTAAAACATTCATAAAGATATTTAACTTTGCAAGACCAGCAAGTTTGTTTGTCATTTGTAAAGTTTGCTCTCCAAGTTGGTTGTTTTTGTTCAACACATGAAGTGCATTTGCAATCTGTTCTTTTATCTGACTTTGCGATGAGTCTTGCAAAATAACTTTTTGAAATTGTTTAAACTTTTGATTTTTCCCTCTCAGAGCTATTTCTAAAACGCCTTTATCGTTGAGAAATTTCGTCAATTCCTCTATGGTTTTAACAACTTCTGGCATATTAATATTCACCCACTATTTCGTTGTTTTTTATATGATAAAACATAATAATGATTATTATAAAAGTACATCGATCTGTATCATAACGGTCTTTTAAGTTAAATCTAAGATTCTTAACTAATCCATTTTGCTCTTTTCTCAACGAGTTAATAATTTGTGTTATGTTCAAACAATCTGTCGAATAATCAAAATCGTTTATTACATTACCTTCATTCTTTATTATGCTTACATATAAACACATCATTACTCTTGAAAAATCAATGATATTTTGAAAAGAAAGATCGTCTTTCTTTTCAGCAATATTTTGGTAATACTTTCTAGAACGAGGAATAATATGAATGGGATCTTTTTTTGTTGGTTTCTTTTCCTTAGCAATTTTTTCTCTGACAACAACATCCCAATTAGAGATATACTTTTCTAACAATCCATCAAAGTCCATTGGTTTGCCAAAAGCATTTGTATTATGCCTTTGAACCTTTTCAAAATAATCACAGAGTTTTTCTGCCATAACCTCTCTTGAAACTGATTCAACCGAAAAAAAAGAGAAAGATAAATACTTTTTTTCTATAAGAAGTTTTTTTAATTCATCAAACCATTTATTTTCAAGCTTGAGTATTGTATTTTCAATAAACTCTTTGCATTCCATTTCTACTTCCTCGCTTATATCATATTCAAATAATTATACATCATTTTACAATTAAAAACAAGATATATAAGAAATGTGAATAATACTGTGTTAACATACAAAAAATCCTCACCGATTTCTCGATGAGGAGTTCATTTTAAATATAGAGTTTTACTTCAATATCTCGCCAAGCTTTTACTCTGCGGGTTGGGGATATAGAATAGACATATTCCTGTGCATCCTCAATTGTGAGAGTAAATTCAGCAAATTTGAAGAAGTTCTCCGTTAGTCCTTGATAGCTGCCTGAGCTGCTGCAAGTCTTGCAATCGGTACTCTGAAGGGTGAGCAGGATACGTAGTTGAGGCCGATCTTATGGCAGAACTCAACTGAAACGGGGTCGCCGCCGTGCTCGCCGCAGATACCGTAGTGAAGGTTC
>JAFTUP010000005.1 GCA_017466205.1 Clostridia bacterium | reverse complement strand
GCAAAAATAAACAGCCGCACGAGAGCGGCTGCTTGAAATAGTAATGCGTTGCTAAACTTCAATGCCCCTTTCAGGGGCTAAGCCAGTATTAACCCCTTATAGGGGTAGTGCAAACCACCGGTTCAACCGGTGGTTTTGATTATTTGTAGTAAATATTGTTTAATACAAGTACATTACTTGACTTTTCTAAATCCTCAAAATACTTTTCCCATTCTGCATCATCTGTAAACTCTTTTTCAAAAGTATCCTTTTTAACAAGCTCATTGTCAATAAGCTCATAGGTTACAGAAGTTACATAAAATCCGTTTTCTGTAGGACCCGAACTTGCAATTATAATCATATCGTCCTTTTCATACAAGGTTCCGTGCCATCCACCAAATGAACCTGCATAAAACATTTTTCCATCTGCAAAGGTATAAATATGGTATGTTCTATCTGCTTCGCAAGAACCTGTCTGTGTAATTAATTCCTCCACACCGTCTTTATTTATGTCACAATATGTATATCCATTTATATAACCTTCGATTTCAATAATTTCATCATAATTGTGATTATTATCTATAATCTCGCTTGCCCATACACTAACATCAGAAATAACAAATTCGTTTATCTTTGAATCATAAACATAATCAACTGATGAATACACCTCTTTGTCGTTCATGGAGCGACTCAGATAAGAGTAGCTTGTAAAAGAAACTTTTGGTATTTCATCATCATAACAATAAACATTTGCACTATGAGGAGCATAAAATCCGCCGTCATATTCTTCAACTTCCGGATTACCATTATCATCAAAAAGTGATTCGTAATCGCTATCACATACAATTTTTTCTTCAAAATTAAGTTTTTTGTTTTTGAATACAACAGTATATGGTGCTTCAAGGCTGACTTTAAAAGGTTCTTCGTTGCTGATTTTCATTTCTATAATCTTACCGTTGCTGATCTTATAAATACCGTTGCAGAAAATGCCTGCACCGCCATTTCCGCCCGTATTTGCAAGCAAGACTATTTCCTCACCTTTTTCGCTATCAAGGTCACCTGTCGATAAGCTATGAGCTTCTTCAACAGGTATTCTTCCTGCAGAAGGAAATTCAGTGTTAAGGTACATAACCTTATCTTTGGTTGTCACGAACAAATATGTTTGTTCTTCAGCTTTACCATAATCACGGACTACATAAGCACATCCCAATGATGTAGGATACGGAACGCTGATGTCATTATCATCTGTAAGACCATACTTTTTAAGGTCAATTGACTTCAGGTCAATAGTTTCCTTCATAACAGTCGGTGCTGTTGCTCCCACACCCATTATATCATCTATTGATGACTGATTTTTATCAATCTCCTGTGATGATTCTTCTTGCTTTGTTGATTCTGTTTCATTCTTGTCAGTACTTTCAACTTCCTGTGATGTTTCTTCATCAACATTCTGTGATATATTTTCTGACGGATTGTCATCAACTACAGGTTCGTTATTTTGACAGCCTGCAAATGTAAGTGTCGCAAAAGCAAGTGATATTGCAAGTATTTTTTTAAATAATGATTTTTTCATATTTTCATCTCCTGAAATTTGTATTTTTTGAGATTCTTCGTCGCAAGCTCCTCAGAATGACAACTCCCTCATAGAAGGAGCGTAATGCAGGCGTGGAAAACCCCTCAGTCACCTTACGGTGACAGCTCCCCTTTCAGGGGCGCCAAGTGCCACTACATGTTCGCTTACGCTTAGAATGACAAGTTACAAAATAATATTATCACTTTTAAAAACTGAAATCTATATCCTGACAGCATACACTCGCGGGTTTTCTTAATAAAATTTTTAAAAAATTGATATATGAATATCAATTTGGAGTTTGTCGAGATGATTATGTAATTCATTGGTGTCACGGTAGGGCGGGCTCTTGTGTCTCACCTGCCGGTTCGGTCGGTGCTTCTGCTTCGCAGAGGTGTCCACCGGACACCCGCACCCCCGCTGAAATATCTCGGTCACCCTGAACGTAGTGAAGGGTCTATTCATATAGGACAGAGATTCTTCGTCACTTTGTTCCTCAGAATGACATAAATTAGTTACATATTACCCAACAACGGCGGGGTCAAGACCCCGCCCTACCCTGCACACGTCAAATCAAAAGAGCACGACAAATTATAATTTAATTTTATAAACGCTTTACTATTTGTTCATTATATGTTAAAATAATAACAATTATGGGCGGAGGCGAATTGTATGGAGTTATTTTCAACCGTAATTGAAATTCTTGGTGTTATTGCCTTTTCGATTTCAGGTGCGATGGTTGCAATCAGGAGAAAAACTGATCTTTTTGGTGTTATTCTTCTTGCGATTATCACAACTCTCGGCGGCGGACTTACGAGAGATGTTATTTTAGGCTTCTCACCCCCTGCTTTTTTCAGCATGAAATCATATATTTTGATTTCTGCTGTTATTGCCGTAATAGTTTTCTTCTTTGCCCGTAAATTCAGCCATACATATCTTGAAAACGAATCAAGAATTGAACATATCAATGATGTATTCGATGCTTTGGGTCTCGGAATTTTTGCTGTTATGGGTGTTAAGGTGGCTTTTGACCACGGTCACAATAATGCCGCGCTTATCAGCATAACCTGCGGTCTTATTACGGGTATCTGCGGCGGTATGCTGAGGGATATTCTTACAAATAATGTGCCGTTTGTTTTGGTTAAGCGAATATATGCTCTTGCCGCACTTGCAGGTGCATCAGTATATTACGTTCTTTATATATATGGTGATGTTATTCATATTGGTGATAATGCCGCAATTATTATCGGTGTGCTTGTTACATTTATTTTGAGAATTCTTGCTATGACATTTAAGTGGAATATGCCGATAGCAATTAAATAATAAGGTGATAAAATGGAAAGAAAAGCAACTATTATTGCTGTTGCAGGTAAAGGTGGAGTTGGCAAAACATCACTTTCTGCAACTATTGTCAGATGTCTTGTTGAGAAATATACTGACAAGAAAATTTTAGCTATTGATGCTGACCCTGCTGTTGGTTTATCAACTGCATTAGGCATTGATGTTAAACTTACAATTGATGATATAAGAAAAGAAATTATTGCATCAGTTGATGAGGGTGACACAAGAACTGCTATTGAGCTTTTAGGTGAAGTAAAATACAGAATTTTTGATGCACTTGTAGAAACTGACGGATACTCATTTATTGCTGTCGGTCGTCCTGAAACTGCAGGTTGTTACTGTAAAATTAATTCATATTTAAAGGAAGTTATCTCAATTCTTTCCAATGAATTTGATTATGTTGTAATTGACGGTGAAGCAGGTATTGAACAGATTAACCGTCGAGTTATGGAAAAGGTCACTCACCTGCTCCTTATTACTGACCCGAGCAAAAAAGGTTGTCAGGTTATCAACACAATCAAGTCTGTTGCAGACGAGCTTGTTATGTATGAAAAAATCGGTGTAATCATAAACCGTATGGCTGACGAAAGTCTTAAAGAGTATATAGACACAAACGGTATTCCTGTACTCAGTTATATTGAGGATGATAAGAATTTATCAGTTTTTGATATTAAGGGAGAAAACATATTCAATCTTCCTGCGGAATCAAATGTGGTAAATGGTGTTAAAAAAGCACTTAATGAAATTGGGGTTATATAAATGAAAGATTTAAAACATTTAATCTATTTTGAAAACTTGTTGCAAGAGGCAAATAATGACCTTGTAAAACAAGCAACTGATGATGGCAAATTAGCTATTGCTTATACTTGTTATCATATTCCTGAAGTTTTATTGAATCTTGACAACTGTTTTTCAGTAAGACTCAGAGCACCTCGAACAGGCTCAATGGATATTGCAACTTATTATATGAGTTCATTCCTTTGCGGTTACTCAAAAGCATTACTTGAAAGAGGTATTGAGGGCGGTTACAACTTTCTTTCTGCTCTTATAGGCTCTGAAACCTGTTCAGAAATGAATCGTACTTATGAGCATTTTGAATTACTTAAACTTGTACCAAACGATAAGTTTTTTGTCACATTTCTTGACTCACCCTTTAAAATTGAACAGCATACTGTTAAGCATCTTGCACATCAGTTAAGGGTTAAGGTTCTTGACAAGCTTCATGAGGTTTATGGTGTTGATACAAGTGATGAGGCTATCAGAAAAGCGGTTGAAGAGCACAATGAGATTTGTCGTCTTATTACTGAAATCGGCGAATATCGCAAAGAGGATAATCCGAGAATAACAGGATATGAATTTCACGTTCTTTGTCTCGCTACATATTGCTGTCCAAAGTATTTGATTATTGATAAGCTTCGTGAAACTGCAGAGGAGCTTAAAACAAGAGAGCCTGACCAGAAGAAAAACTACAGAGCAAAAATTGTGGTTGTTGGTTCTGAAATGGACGACCCTGATTTTACAAAGCTTATTGAAGACAGCGGTGCTTTGGTTGTGGCTGACCGTTACTGTTTCGGTTCACTTCCGGGTCGTGAAGAAATCATACTGAATGATGATGAAGACATTCTTACACAAGTTGCACTTCACTATATGAAAACAAGCCAATGTCCGCGATATATGAGTCACGAAAAGGTACAGGAAAGGCGAGATTATATCAAGAATTTAGTTGACGAATATCACGCTGACGGTGTTATGTATGAACAGCTCAAATTCTGTGAATATTGGGGTTATGAAAGAGCTCTTGCTTCGTATGTTATGAGTGGTGATTACGGAGTTCCGACTGCTGCAGTTGACAGACAATATACTGCATCCGCATCAGGACAGCTCAGAACACGAGTTCAGGCTTTTGTTGAAAGTCTTGAAATCAAGAAAATTCAGAAAGCAAAGGAGATGAGAGAAAATGGATAATTACGGTAAGCTTTACAAGGAACACACTGCCATATTAAAGCACAGAGAATGGCGTGGATTTAAAGACACAATGTATGATTACTATCGTTGGCTTATTACCTGGAAAGATATGATTAAAATGGTGCTTAAAGCTCCCATTTCTACAGTAAAAGGCTTATGGCGTTACCGTTGGATGGCATCATATCTCTCAACTCCATCATTTATCGACAGACATTGTGCAGGACTTCGCGGTCCTCAGCTTCGTATGGCACATCTTCACTACAATATGATTGTTAAGCATACGACAGGTCTTATCAACATTTCATTCCGTGCTGACGAGAAGATAAATCCTAATAACAAGTTATCCAAAAAGATAGTTTTAATGGATGAGATTGTTCCGAATGAAATATTTACAGGTTTTCCGAATCTCATTCCTATCCCGTTGCAGACATTACCTATTTTCTTATCATCAATGGTTGATCAGCAGATTACACCACCTTATCTTGAAGTGACAGAAAGCTTTGGTGTTCCGGCCGATGTTTGTCCGCTTCCAAGTGCTGAAGCAGGTGTTGCGATTGAAGATGATTATCCGAAGATGGGTTGTTGTATGGTCGGCACAAATATGCCTTGCGACGGCTCAATTATGAATTCATCATTCCTTGACAGAAGAATTAATCTGCCTACTCATTTCTTCGGTGTTCCCCTTCGATACGACGGTGATGATGTTCAGAAATATGCTGTTGATGAAATAAAAGCTTTAATTAAATTTATCGAAGACCAGACAGGCGAAAAATTTGATTGGGATGCATTTTTCAACAGAATGAAGGATTATAACACTCAGCTTGATTATGAATTGCAGAAATGGGATGTAAACAAAACTGATTATCCGCAGATGACAGGTGCCTGCTTCTGGCTTTACAGAATTTTCTATTTCAACCTTTCAGGTGGCTCTAATGAGAAATTCATTAAGGTTGATAAAAAAGTCAATAAAATTATGATGAAGGCTTATGAAAAGAAAACTCCTGTTTCAAAGGAAATGCGTCACCGTGCAGTTGTTTGGTCTTGCCCTGCTAACTATTACACAAGCTTTGCAAACTGGCTTGAAAATTGTTGGGGTGTCAATGTGGTTATGGATATGGAAACAATGATTTCATACCTTCCAATCAATACTGAAGATAAAGAATTGGCACTTCAGGACCTTGCAAAAACATATCAACGTTCAATTATGAGAACTCATACCAAGGGTGGTTATAAGCACGTTGTTGACCAGCTTTGGAAAATTGTTGATGAATATAATGCAGATACAGTTATTATGTATGACCAGATTTCATGTAAGGGTATGGATGGTCTTACCGGTATCTTTGATGACCAGGCAAGAGAAAGAAATATTAACTTTATCTGGGTTAAGCAAGACCTTATGGACCCACGCACAATCTCAAGACGAGAAATGCGTGACCAGGTAAATAAATATATGCAGACAGTTTTACAGGAAGAGCCGCTTGATGCATCTCTTCTTGATTTTGAAGATGATTTAGCGTGGTAAGGAGAATAAATATGAGATTTTTTGGTGGATGTGACGTTGGTTCAACATATACAAAATGTGTTATCCTTGATGAAAACGGAAATATGGTTGCTAATGTTACAAACAGAAGTAAAATAAACCCTGTTCAGAGTGCTGAAATTGCTCTTGATGATGCTGTAGCTC